>NZ_CP150277.1:2720021-3033025 GCF_037977385.1 Terribacillus sp. FSL K6-0262
CAGCGATAGAAACGGTCTTTATGACCAAAAAGGTATAACAAGCTAAAAACGCTCTTCAGTAAGACTGTTGCGCGGGTGATGAAAATGTTATACAAAAAAAGATGATTATTTTAATAAAAAACGGGTATATATCTCCTATTCACCCATACAAACAGCCGAGGGTGAAAGCATTGTTTGTACAACAAACTACATGCGAAAAATGGAGGAGAGAAGAAGATGGACAAACAAGCTAATGGCAGAGGGCGTGTCCCTCAAATCGATGATGATGGTCGAAGTTCGAAGCGGAGGCTGAGACTGATTGCTTTCATCTCTACCTTCGGAGGTTTACTATTCGGATATGATACGGGTGTCATCAATGGGGCCCTGCCTTTCATGGGACAGGAAGACCAGTTGAATCTGACGCCGTTGACAGAGGGGATGGTGGCAAGTTCCTTGCTTCTTGGAGCTGCAGTCGGTGCAGTATCCGGAGGGAAGCTTGCGGATAAGGTCGGACGCCGCCGTGTCATTTTATACTTAGCTGTCTTATTCTTTGTGGCAACTTTAGGCTGTTCTTTCGCGCCGAATACGGAGACGATGATTGTCTTCCGCGTATTGCTCGGACTCGCTGTCGGGGGTGCATCGGTAACGGTTCCTGCATACCTTGCGGAGGTTTCTCCATCTGAATCGCGCGGGAAAATGGTGACGATCAATGATTTGATGATCGTCACTGGTCAGCTGCTTGCTTATTCTTCAAACGCATTGCTTGGGAACCTATTCGGTGATACCGCCCATATTTGGCGCTATATGTTGGCGGTTGCGACATTGCCTGCGATTGTACTATGGTTCGGTATGCTCGTCATGCCGGAGAGTCCAAGATGGCTGGCTCAGCAGGGTATGCTGAAAACAGCATTTCAGATTCTCTTAAAGATCCGCCGCAAAAATCGGGCAAAGCAAGAAATGGAACAAATCAAGAAAACCGTGGCAAAAGAGCGGAGTATAGATAAAGCATCCTTTAAGGACCTGGCCATTCCATGGATCAGAAGAATCGTCCTTATCGGTTTAGGTATCGGGGTCATCCAGCAAATAACTGGTGTCAACTCCATCATGTATTATGGTACGCAGATTTTAAGTGATGCAGGATTTGGCCGGGATGCAGCATTGATAGGTAATATTGCCAATGGTGTCATTTCCGTTGCAGCTGCCATCTTCGGTATATGGTTGTTAGGCAGAGTACGCCGCAGGCCGATGCTGATAACAGGTTTCATCGGAACGACAAGCGCACTGCTTTTGATTACCATCGTGACGACTTTCTTTGAGGGGACTCCTGCACTGCCGTATTTGGTGCTGGGGCTCACTGTAACATTCCTGGCCTTCCAGCAAGGCGCGGTGTCTCCTGTCACATGGCTGATGCTGTCCGAGATCTTCCCGTCACGCATTCGCGGAATGGGGATGGGAATCGCTGTATTCTTCCACTGGATGACGAACTTCACTGTAAGTTTGACATTCCCGGTGCTGCTTAGTGCAATCGGATTATCCAGCACATTCCTCATCTTTGTCGTCCTGGGTATCGCTGCGATTATCTTTATCCATAAATGCCTCCCAGAAACAAAGAATCGTTCATTGGAGGATTTGGAACAAGATTTCCGTCAAGAGACGATTCGAAAGACGGTGCCTAATTTGAAAGAGAAAACGGAATTCACTGGAAGAGCGTAAAATGAATCCAGTCTGGAAACAGCCAATATCCTCGAATGAAAAGACGCTTGGAACTTTTCCAAGCGTCTTTTCATCATTCTTTTATATCCACCAATTCAAAGCGCTCACATACCAGCTTCATATCTTCTGCAAATTCGAGTCCTACTTTTCCAAGCTCTTCCGTAAAGAATTCCACATGGACATCTTTCCAGTATTGATATGTTCTGTCGCCTTCCCCTTCGGCAATGGCAAACTCCTCCGGGACCTCATTCATCGGCATTATTTTTACATCAGAGGTCCTGATGATAGCCAGTGGTTCATCCTTGCTGCTTAAGATGATGCTGTAATCATCAACGGAGGGCAAAGGCTCGTTTTCGAGTTCATAAAAAATCAGTCCGGAACATGTAGCTGTTTTGATACCATCCATTACCAGCTGAGCCAAGTGATCGGGATCGGCACCGAATTGCCAAGCACTGACTTTGTCTGGTTTTGGTTTGTTGCGGGACTGCCAGAATTGGTCCCAATAAGACTGTGCTGCTTCATTCATCTCTCTCTCTCCCTATCCAGAATTAGACAATTCCAAATCATTATATCATTGAGCCTATCCCCTTTGTTATAGAAAAAAATTATCCCATTCTTGTGAATGGGATTCGTCATGTGTTTATCGGATTTTATTCATTCGCTTCCGTCAGCTTTTTAAGTCCTTCCTCCAATTCTTCCAAGAAAGCAGGCATGCCATGGCCAGTCCCGGCTGCTTTTGGGTGCAGATCCTTCAGTTTCCGGATCGAGCGGTAAGCTTCCTGCTCATCCATGGTGAAGTAGCGGGGAGGACCGTTGAATTCCTTATGCTGTGTCAGTACCTTGTGCAGTGATTCCTGCTGGACAGTCGTGAATGCGTCGCCGGCAATCAACACTTTGTCTTCCGGCTGAAATAAGCTGATGTGACCTGGTGTATGTCCGGGTGTATGAATCCATTGCCATCCAGGCAGATGAGGTACTTGGTGATCAAGCGGGATGAGCCGGACGTGCCGGCTCAAATCGATGCCCGCATTCGGGAAGGTTTTGGACATTTTGGTGATCAGGCCGCCGCCAGCATTTGTATTGCCTTCCGGATAATCCAGCTGGCCGGTCAGATAAGGCAATTCCAATTCATGTGCATATACAGGTACATTCCATTCTTTCACCAGCTCCACTATACTGCCGACATGATCGAAGTGACCATGCGTAAGGATGATACAGGCTGGTGTTGCTCCTTCTCCAAACAGCTCGGCAGCTGCCTGCTTGATATTGCCTGCCGTATCGGGTACACCGGCATCGACAAGCACCCATTCTTTTGTATCTGGATTTTCGATGAAGAAGATATTGACGATCCTGTCAAGATAACCATGGACAGTCGGGGAGACCGTCGTTTCCTTTCCGCTCTTGATCGAGGCAAGCGGGATCAAGCGATGTTCGAATTCGTTTTCCATACAGCTCCTCCTTTATCGCTACTAGTCTGTGAAAGAAGGGCTTCCTTATACAAGAAGCCATAAAAAAACACCGGTTTCCTTATAGGAAACCGGTGCGGTGATTAAAACATGCTTGTGGAATGCTTCGGTTGCACACGAGCATCTGGATCGATATATGTTTTGGCATTATTGATGGCTGTCGGACCTTCGCCGAAACCAGAGGCAATCAGGTTGACCTTGCCGGGATATGTGCAAATATCTCCTGCTGCATAGATACCAGGGATATTCGTTTCTTGTTTTGTATTGACGACGATGCTGTTTTTCTCTATTTCCAGATCCCATTGCTTGATCGGGCCAAGGGAAGAGACAAAGCCATAGTTTACGAGCACTTCGTCGACATCGATCGTTTCTTTTTCTTCGCTTTTCACTTTTTGCAGGACGACTTGCTCGATACGGTCGGTACCCAGCATCTCGACGGGCGTATAAGGGGTCATGATTCTTACATTGGACTGCATAAGTCGTTCCACGCTGTGCTCATGAGCCCGGAATTCATTACGGCGATGGACGAGGATCACCTCTTTTGCAATCGGTTCGAGCATCAGGGCCCAGTCGACAGCGGAATCGCCGCCGCCTGCCAGCAATACACGTTTGCCGGCGTATTTCTGCATATTATCCACATAATAGTTCAAGTTGACACCCTCGAACTCATCACATCGTTCAACCGTCAAGCGGCGCGGCTGGAAGGCGCCATTTCCTGCGGTGATGATGATGGTCTTGGAGAAATGTACACCCTTGTCCGTTTCGATGCGGAATGTATCATCTTCCAAACGCTCGACCCTCTCGACTGACTCACCGAGTGCGATCGTCGGATCGAAGCGTTTCAGCTGTTCCATAAGGTTGTCCACCAATTCCTGTGCACGAATCTGTGGGAAGCCTGCTATATCATAGATGTATTTTTCCGGGTATAGGGCAGAAAGCTGTCCGCCGACTTGGGGAAGGCTTTCGATGATTTTGACACTTTGCTGACGCATCCCACCATAGAATGCGGTGAAAAGTCCGACTGGACCTGCACCGATGATGGTCACATCATATACTTGATCTGACATACCGGTTCCTCCTAGTATTTTTAAACGTAACAACTGGTATTTTATCATAGTTGCCGAAATATGAGTAAGAAGAAGGATTTTTATCTGTTTGGCAGTCTGCACAGTGACAGGATCTCCTTCCCTTTTTTTGGTTGATAAAAGGAAAGAAAACGTTTACCATAATATTGATGAAGGTTTTGTGACAGTTTTATGTTTTCATTTGTTTTATAAAGTGAATAGTATCACAAACAAAAAATTAATGTTCAGTCAGGTTGTTGCAAGCTTTGTAAACCCAAACTATGTTAATGGATGTGATCGAAGATGAACAAACCGAAAATTGTGATCGCAGGAGCAGGCTACGGCGGCTTGATCACGACTGTGAAACTTCAGAAACTGATTGGAGCGGACGAGGCGAGTATCACACTCGTCAACAAGCATGACTATCATTATCAAACGACTTGGCTCCATGAGAATGCAGCCGGTACAAGGCATCATGACCAGACGCGCATTGCGATCAAGGATGTGATCGATGCGAAAAAAGTCAATTTCGTCCAGGATACCGTGACGAAAATCAAACCGGATGAAAAGAAGCTGGTGATGGAGAATGGCGAGCTCTCCTATGATTATCTTGTCGTCGGACTCGGCTTTGAGCCAGCGAACTTCGGCATCGAGGGACTTCTTGATCATGCGTACATCATCCGGAGCATCAATTCCTCCCGTCTGATCCGGGAGCATATCGAGCATAATTTCGCTGTATATAATAATGAAAAAGAAAAGAAAGAAGAGCGTTTGAATATCGTCATCGGCGGGGGCGGCTTCACGGGCATCGAGTTTGCCGGAGAGCTGGCGGAACGTGTTCCCGAACTGTGCAGGGAATATGATATCGACCGGGACAAAGTGAGAGTCATCGTTATCGAAGCCGGGGCATCCGTCATGATGGGATTCGACCCGCAGCTGGTCGAGTATGCCCTGAATTCCTTGGAATCCCGAGGCATCGAATTTCAGACGAATGCCTTCCTCAAGGAAGTGAAACCCGACAGCATCGTCTATGAAAAAGCAGGCGAAAGACATACCGTGAAAACCAATACGACTGTATGGGCAGCCGGTGTCAAAGGCAATTCCATCCTTGAGGAATCCGGTTTTGAAGTGAACCGCGGCAAGGTGATGGTGACAGAGGACCTACGTGATCCGAATCATGACGATATTTTCATCGTTGGCGACTGTGCTGCCGTCATGAATGAAGAAACAGGCAAACCTTATCCTCCGACAGCGCAATTGGCTACTCAAATGGGATATAACTGCGCACAGAATCTAAAAGCACTCATTCGCAAGGAAAGCAATACGCAGAAGTTCGTTCCGGATATCAAAGGTACGCTTGCTTCCCTGGGAGGCGGGGATGCCATGGGAATCGTGATGGGCAGGAAACTTTTCGGAAAACCGGCTGATGTAATGAAGAAGGCGTCGGATAATCGTTATCTCTATCAGCTGGGCGGTGTGGGATTGGTCTTGAAAAAAGGGAAATTCAATATTTTCAGCTGAAAAAAAGCAGCCAAGCGGCTGCTTTTTGGTATAGGTAGACATCCAGTTGTCGATGCTGTTACCAGAGGTGAAGGATATGATCCTGCGTTGGTGCAAAAGAATGCTGCTTGGTACCCTCTGGCTTGCAGCTATGTATGTGACATGGAGCCAGCTGACCAATTTGACGGTGGAAGATGTCATGAAATATGAACAAAGGCAGCTTCCTGTTCACGATTCAGGACTCAAGCAGCTGCATCTGCCATCAAAATAGCAAATAGATGACAAGGGAAATGGCGATGCCGGTTAAGGCCCCGAAAAAGACTTCAATCGGCTGGTGGCCGAGCATCTCCCTGATTTCACGATTCTTTTCGAATTCTTGTTTACTGCCCCAGTTTTTTGCTTCCTCGACAAAGCGCTGGAAATCCTTCAGGAGCAAATTCAGCAGGATGGCTTGCTCGCCTGCTTGCCTTCTGACTCCGGATGCATCAAACATGATGATGATGCTAAAAACGAAGGAAGCAGCGAATAAGGGGGAGTCAAGTCCGCTTTCAAAACCAATCGAAGTGGTAAGGGCAGCAACTGCGGCCGAATGGCTGCTCGGCATTCCTCCCGTACTGAATGCTAAATCAGGCTGAAGGCGCTTATCTGCAATCGCACGGATCGGCACTTTGATTACTTGTGCGAATACAATGGCAATCAATGCACTCCATAAGGGCAGATTGTGGAACAATGACATGTGCTGCGACATCCTTTCGGGGAAAAGCTATAATATATATAATGTAATCATTATAACTAAATTTCCCTGAGAAATGTCATTTAAACGAAGTATTATATGTTACTTTACCTTTCCCGAAAGCATGGACCAATCTCGGGTAAAACAGTGCTGCAAGTATGGAGAGGCTGAAATCCTTGATCAGGAATGGAATCATGCTGATCCAGGCTGCCGAATAACTTATATCCACGCCCATCCAAAGCTGCATGGCGCCATACATATAGGTGACCCCGATAAGATAATTCACCAGCACGCCAGCGATCACCGCAACAAAAACACGAAATCGAAAGTTAGCTTTTTCCATGATGAATCCAGCAATGAAAGCAATAGGAATGAAAGACAGCAAGAAACCGCCAGTAGGCCCGGCAAAGACAGCAAAACCGCCCGAGAGATCCGCGAAAATCGGCAGCCCAGTCAAACCAAGCAATACATAACAAATCATGCTGTAGGATCCCCATTTATAGCCTAACAGCAAACTAGCCAATAATGCGAAGAATGGCTGCATGGACAACGGCACGGTTTGTCCGCCGATCGGCACAGCAAGAAAAGGCAGCCAGACCGAAATATTTGCACCGACGGTCATCAAGCCGACAAACATTGCACTTGCCGTCAATTTTCCAGTACGACTCATGAATCATCAACTCCTTGCAGAAATAGTAAACGAGGAGTGTTTAATTGTCAACCTAATTTTTATTAGGGTTTACAATTTGGGTGAAGAAAAGGCATAGAAGCCCTTCTTCTATGCCTGGATTGCTGCATCCAATGCGATTTCCATCATGTCGCTGAATGTAGTCTGACGCTCTTCGGCCGTTGTTTCTTCACCTGTCAGGATGTGATCGCTGACGGTAAGGACGGACAGAGCCTGACAATCATGCTTCGCTGCAAGTGTATAAAGGGCGGTTGTCTCCATTTCAACAGCCAAAACGTTATAATCTGCCAATTTCCCGTAGAATTCCAACGTGTTGTCCCGGTAAAAGCGATCGCTTGTAAAGACGTTACCGACACGGATATTCAAGCCTTTTGCTTGTCCAGCCTGATATGCTTTCAGCAGCAAATCAAAGTCAGCTGTAGGTGCAAAATCGACTGTGCCGAATTCCTGACGGTTGATTTGGGAATCGGAGCTGGAGGTGGATGCTAGGATGACATCACGAACATTTACGTCTTTTTGGATAGCGCCGGCAGTACCGACACGGATCAGTTTTTTCACACCGTAGCTCTGAATCAATTCATTTACATAGATGCTGATGGAAGGGACGCCCATACCCGTACCTTGAACGGAGATTCTTTCTCCTTTGTATGTACCAGTATAGCCATACATTCCTCTTACTTCGTTATAAAGCTTTGTATCTTCCAAAAATGTTTCAGCGATGTATTTTGCGCGCAGCGGATCACCAGGAAGCAGGATTTTGTCCGCAATCTGGCCGGCTTCGGCATTAATATGTACACTCATGACAGCACTCCTTTTTGCTAGATGTGTCAAAATTACCACAAAAATGAGATAAACTCAAACTTATGCCATGGAGCGGTTTTTAAACTTAAAAAAGTGGCGTATCCATTTAAAACCGCTTTCTTATCTCCTATAATGAATGATGTTATAACATTCACATTTAACTTAGATGTACATAAGCTTTGGAGGGAATCAACATGCAAGAAAAGACTTTCACAATCACAAGCGAAACGGGCATCCATGCGCGCCCGGCAACCTTACTCGTCAATAAAGCCGGCCAGTTCAATTCTGAAATTGAACTTTCATACAAAGAGAAGAAGGTTAATTTGAAATCGATCATGGGGGTGATGTCGCTGGGTGTCCCTCAAGGGGCACAAGTGGTCATCACCGCAGATGGCAATGATGAGGAAGCTGCGCTGGAGGCTATCGAGGAAGTTTTGGAAAACCATTTGAGCTGAAAAATCTCTGGGTCCAGGGAGCTTGAGGAAATTGATAAAAGGCAGGAGCTGAGCTCCTGCCTTTTTCGTTCATTTGAAGTAATCTTGTTCCAGCGAGTCTATATTTGAGAGTACAAGCTCACGATAGGCGGAATCGGGCTGATCATTCAAATCGTCCTTCAGCTCCTTCAATGCTGCTTGCAAAGAGGCGGGATAGTCTGGGATGTCATCCGTGAATGCCGACACTGCCGTCTTCGGTATATTCGCTTTTTCATGGTGGGCAAGCGCCCGTCTTTCATGGAAGAAGACACCCTCCGTTTCCTTCGGATTGTGCAGGTCGCCTTGCTGCGGATGTTTCAGGACAGCCAGTACTTCCACTAAATAGAACTTGCCGCGTTCTTCCTTGATCTTACCGACATAGACGCCGGTTTTGTATCGTGCTTTCACAACACTGCCGATTTCCACTGTGCTCATCTTGCTGCCTCGAATTCCTGCAGGCTATTCTTCAGCCGCGTGAGGGCGTCGCGCATCGTTGCTGGCGGACAAGCGATATTCATCCGGACAAAACCAGTTCCGGCTTCGCCGAATTGAACGCCGTCATTGAATCCCAGCTTGGCCTTTTTAGCAAAGAAATCCATCAATTCTTTTTGTTCCAGATTCATATTGCGGCAATCAAGCCACATCAGATATGTGCCTTCCAGCGGTGCAAGCTGGATCAGCGGATTATCCGCCAATGCTTCTTCCGCCAGCTTTTTATTGACTGCCAATATATCAAGCAGACCATCCAGCCATTGTTCACCGTCTGTATAAGCAGCTTCCATTGCAGCAACCGCCATCGTATTCAGCATATGGAACCCTTGCTTGGAGAATGTCCCTTGCAGCTGCTTGCGCTTTTCTTCCTGTTCAATGATTGCATAGGATACTTGCAATCCTGCTAAATTGAATGTTTTCGATGGCGATAGGAAGGTGATCGTCCGTTTAGCCATGTCCTCGGATAAAGAGGCGATCGGGATGTGCCGATATCCTTCATGGATCAGATCAGCATGGATCTCATCCGACAGCAGCAGCACATCATAGGTCCCGCATAGCTCTGCCAGCTGCCCCAGCTCCTCTTTTGTCCAGACACGACCGACTGGATTATGCGGATTGCATAGGATCATCGCCCTTGCTCCTGCCCGGAAACAGGCTTCCAACTGTTCGAAATCCATTCGGTATGTATTGCCCTCGGCGATTAATGGATTTTCCACAAGTTTGCGATCATGTACTTTGACAACATTATAGAAAGGAGCATAAACAGGTGTTTGGATGACGACTTGATCTCCAGGTTCGGTGAATGTCTGAATTGCCATATGCAGACTGGTCACAACTCCGGGGCTATACAGGAGCCAGCTTGGTTTTATGCGCCAGCCATGTCGTTTTTCGATCCAGCTGGAAACGATTCTGGAGATGCTCGCATCCGTGATTGTATAGCCATATATGCCATGTTCAGCCCTGTTTTTCAAGGCATCCACCACAGCTTGCGGCGATTGGAAATCCATATCCGCAACCCACATCGGCAGCACATCTTCCCCTCCATATAAAGCCTTCAGGTTGTCCCATTTTACAGATCGGGTATTCCGACGGTCATGAACTATTTCGAAATTATGCATGGTCCCATTCCTTCCATTATTTCTTTCTCCCATTATATAAATAATTGCTTCGAAAAGCGAAAGGCTTGTTCATCCCATATACGAGACCAATGTTTCAGGTGTCTCCTCCGGAAGGAGATGACCAGCATCGGGAAGGACATGAAGCGTGGCATTGGGAAGCTCGGCAACCAGGCGATAGCCGATGGAGGGCGGAAGCAATGGATCCCGATTCCCCCAGAAAATCATTGTCTCTGCTTGTATCTGCTGCAAGCTGTCATTTGGCAGATCGCCTCCCCTTGTCCGGATGAAGGCAGCCAGGGCAGGATAAAGCTCTTTTGCCATGAATGGAATGCTGTATGCCACTACCATGCGCAGTGTGACCTTATCGGGATCGGCAACGAGATGGCGCAGGAATCCAACGACACTGCTTGCTTCGAATATAAGCCGCATCATGGCAGGAAACATACTGGATGAGGCCAGCAGGCTGCTGAATGCATCGGTTGGCAGCATATAGCTTGAGGGGGCAAACAGGAATAATTTATTAATGCGGTGAGGATATGCAAATGCAAGCCGCATCGCGATTTGACCGCCCATGGAATGACCGGCGACATCCAGTTTTTTGATATGCAAATGATCCAGAAGAGAGACGGCAAGACGAGTATAGTATTCATAAGAAAATGCCGTTTTGGCACTTTTGCCGCTATTGCCGAAAGGCGGGAAATCCATTGTCAGCACATGGTATCGCTTGCGCAGCTTTGGGATCATGCGATGGAAACAGTATCCCGAAGCCAAGAAACCATGCAGCAGAAGGATCGTACTCGAGGTATGATCGTTGCGGGATGGATAAAGACGGTAATCAATAGCTATTTCATCATGATGGAAGGTGTGGTTCGAGTAAGACATCCGGCGTTGCCCCTTTGCCTGCAATTAGCTTTAGTTTCGGCCGTTTTCCCCTTTATATGCAAAAAAAGGGCAAAGCGATGCGTATCGCTTTGCCTACAGGGGGAATACGAGAAAGTCTTACAGTATCATGTATTGCCAAAATACTTAGGATGCAAACCTATTCTGGAGAAAAAATCATTATTTTATAATTTTTTGCCGAATCCAACTTACTGTGTTAGAATTGTTTATTGCGAATAAAAGTAGAAAAAATCAGGAGTTGTTTAGTATGGCAGAGAAGTTTGAAACAGGACAAGTATTGACAGGAAAAGTAACAGGAATCCAGCCTTATGGCGCGTTCGTCGCTTTGGATGAGCAAGTGCAAGGCTTGGTTCACATTTCCGAAGTGACGCATGGTTTCGTCAAAGATATCAATGAACACCTATCCGTAGGCGATGAAGTAAAAGTCAAAATCCTTGATATCAACGAAGAAAACGGCAAGTATTCTCTTTCTATCCGTGCGACGGAAGAGGCTCCTGCCAAAACGCAAAACAGTCCGAAACAAGCTGTGTCCGAAGATGCACCGGCAGGCTTCAACACATTGAAAGATAAACTGCAGGACTGGATCAAGCAAACAGAAGGCAACCGCAAATAATGGAAAAACCCCCTGCATCAGGGGGTCTTTTTTGATTTATCCGTTTATGCCTTGGTTGTTGTCGCTTCTTCGACTTCTTTACGCTCCAGGAAAAGAGCGGAAATCGACACTAGACCGGCCAAGCCGACAAGGCTGTAGATGATCCGCGGCAAAGCAGCGGCTTGACTGCCGTTTCCGAAGATACCTGCAACCAAGTCGTAGTTGAATAAACCGACTAGTCCCCAGTTGATCGCACCGATGATGACTAGGACAAGAGCGATACGCTGTACTAAATTCAACTGCATAACCTCCATTTCATGAAGCGGGATGATAAATCTTTCTTAGCATGCGTTTGTTGGATGATTTTATTCCTGCAACAATTCTTGCTTTACTTGTCCAGTTTCGGTAAAGTTGCAGTAGTAAGCAGTTTCAAGGAGGATGAATATGACACACATCGGATTCGATTTTAAGAAAGCGATGCCATATATCGGGGAGCAGGAGCTGGATTACCTGGCACCGCTCGTCCAGGCTGCGCATGAACAATTACATAATAAAACAGGTGCGGGTAATGATTTCCTGGGCTGGCTGGATTTGCCGACGGATTACGACAAAGATGAATTTGCCCGTATCAAGCAGGCAGCAGAGAAGATTCAATCTGATTCGGATGTCCTGCTCGTTGTCGGAATCGGCGGTTCCTATCTTGGTGCCCGTGCGGCGATCGAAGCCTTGACACATAGCTTTTTCAACGTGCTATCCAAGGAAGACCGCAAAGCACCCCAAGTCTTCTTTGTCGGCAATAGCATCAGTGCGCCGTATTTGAATCAGCTGATGGATGCAATCAAAGGCAAGGATGTCAGTGTGAATGTTATTTCCAAGAGTGGTACGACGACGGAACCGGCAATTGCCTTCCGTATATTCAAAAAGTACCTGGAAGAAAAGTACGGGGCAGAAGAAGCACGCAAACGGATTTATGCGACGACGGATAAAGCAAGAGGGGCATTGAAAACACTCTCTTCCAAAGAAGGCTACGAATCGTTCGTCATTCCTGATGATGTGGGCGGCCGTTTCTCTGTCCTGACAGCAGTGGGATTATTGCCGATAGCGGCAGCTGGCGTCGACATCGACAGCATCATGGCTGGTGCGCAAAAGGCGCAGGAAGAACTGGCTGTATCCGTTCTGAAGGAAAACCCAGCATATCAATACGCAGCAGTCCGGAATGTTTTGTATAACAAAGGTAAAAATATCGAGCTTCTCGTGAACTATGAGCCATCCCTGCAGTATTTCAGTGAATGGTGGAAGCAGTTGTTCGGAGAGAGTGAAGGGAAGGACCTGAAAGGATTGTTCCCGGCATCCGCCAACTTCTCGACAGATCTGCATTCCCTTGGTCAATATGTCCAGGAAGGGCGCCGCGACCTGTTCGAAACAGTCGTGCATGTCAAACAGCCTGTATCCGATGTGACGATCGAAGCCGAGGAAGAGGATCTGGATGGACTGAACTATCTTGCAGGACAGACAGTCGATCAAGTGAATCACAAAGCGTTCCAGGGAACATTGCTTGCGCATACGGACGGAAATGTCCCGAACCTGGTCGTGGAAGTCCCGGCGCTTGATCCATTCAGCTTCGGCTATCTTGTGTACTTCTTCGAAAAGGCTTGTGCGATCAGCGGATACTTGCTTGGTGTGAATCCGTTTGATCAGCCGGGAGTGGAAGCATATAAGAAAAATATGTTCGCGCTTCTTGGCAAGCCTGGCTACGAGGAAGAAAAAGCAGCCTTGGAGAAAAGATTATAAACAACGTATGAATCCCTTCTTGCCATCATGGCAGAAGGGATTTTTCATTCGATATGCTGCAGGGTGATGATGCAGTCTTCCCTGTGCATCGGCTCTTGGAAATCCGGGCTCATATCCATGTTTTCCCCTCGCATATATCCGATGGTTGTCTTGTCTTTGCGGGCGAAATGACGGCTTGCTTCAAAGTAACTTTTACCGACTAATTCACTTGGCAAAGGGATGACACGGATTTCCTGTTCTTTCAGGAAATGCATCAGCAGCTCCAGATGACTTCTCTTTTCTTTATGATACACTTCATGGAAAAACAAGGTACTGACGAAATCGTTCGTCCTGATCACGACATCCGCTCCGGCACGGCGGAGATTCTCTTTTTGATTATGAGTCAGCACTTCTGCCACGATATGAAGATGAGGATTATTCCCGCGCAGAGCGATGGTGGTCAAGATTGTCATGTAATCGATTTGTTTTTCGTTTTTACCCGAGTTTGCTGTGATGATGGCGGTGGTCGCTTGCTGGATCTTTGCTTTTTGAAGCGTCTTATCCTCTGAAGCATCGCCGCGGATGAAGTGCAGCGGATGCTCCCTGTAGGGCAGCTGGGTCAATGTCTGATCGATCAAGACGACTGGCTGTTCCGGATGTTTTTCGGTCAGCCGCCGAAGCAGTGTCCGGGCCCGTTCATTCCAGCCGACAATGATGATATGATTGGATCCTTTGAATTCGGTCAGCCCTTTGGAGAGATCCTGGGTATATTTTACGGTGCCTGCCGCGATGGTGGCCAAATAAAAAGTGAACAGACCTGCTCCTGAGAGGATAAGGATAATTGCAAGGATCTTACCATGTAACGTTTCCGGAATGATATCACCGTAGCCGACAGTGGATGCTGTCACGAAAGCCCACCAAATGCCGTCAAAATAAGTGGGGAATTGCTTCGGTTCGATATAATGCATACAGATCCCAAAAACCAGCATGACGGTAAGCACGGTGGAGAAGAGACGAATGAAAATCGGCAGACGAAAATAGAAGCGTCGCAAAAACTGGGTGACCAACCTATCCCTCCTCTTTTTTTGTTAGTATATGTATATTCAGCTGATTTAAACGGAAAGGGGGAGGCAGATGAAGGATCTGACTGCGTTGGCATGGCTGGAAGCATTCATCCAGGAGCCGATCAACGAATGGGAAGTCATTGATACAGGCTGGGATCATGAAGTGCATGTGCTGAATGATAGCTGGGTGCTGCGGATACCGAAAGGGAAAAGGGTATTAAAATTGGCGGAGCAGAAGCTATTATCGGAATTACAGCTACAGGCTGACATCAGGCTGCCCGCATTTCAAATCCGTACAGCTCCGGATGGTAAAGAGGTGATGCTTTATCGATATATTCCCGGCTGTCCGATTTCGAGGGATCTTCCGCCTGCAGACTTGAAAAAGGCTGCCATCCAATTGGGTACTTTTCTCACCAAGCTTCATCATATCGATGCTTCCGGCCATGGATTACCGGAACGGGATAAAGCCTATTATGGACTGCTGCTTGAAAAAATAAGACGTTTTTATCCGAGCATGCCGGCTCGTCTCACTAATTATACGGAGAGATTATTTTCGGTCCTGCAGACCGAACGAAGAGCAGCGGTACATGGAGACTTAAGAGCGGCACATATTTTATGGGAGCAAACGAGCGGGGAAATCGGCATCATAGATTTCACGGATGCGCATATCGGCGACCCAGCTATTGATTTTGCTGGGATTTCCCAGGTGGGTGATACGTTCATGGAGCAAGTGCTTCTTCATTATGAGGGTGATAAAGAAGGCATTTCTTTGCGGGCAAGTCAATTATGCCAGCTGGGTTTTTATTATCGTCTGCTTCAAAATGGACCAAGCAAGTCATTGTTGGAAGAGATGGAGCGCAGGTTGATCAAATAGCATATACCTTTGGTAAAAAGCAAAAAACATCCAGATTGGATGTTTTTATGCTTCCTCAAGTCCTCTTTTCATGCTTGCATATACGCACTGCCAGAAATCATGATTGTCCCGATAGGATTTTGTGATGAAGGTGAGCATTTGATCACGTTTTTCCTCATATTCAGGAGCATCCTTATCAGGCAGGCTGTTGAATGATTCATCGATATATACTTGGAGCTCGGGAGCACGCGGACCCCATTTTGCCACTTCATCACCATTTTGATTGATGAAGATGATGATCGGAATGGAACGGCTTTTGCCATTCGTCAAGTATCGGTCCATCAGTTCGAGGTTTTCATCGCGTCGGAGGATGCGGACATCGATTGCGCCTGCCTGAGCGATATGATAAAAGATCGGCAGATTCAGCATGGCATCTCCGCACCAATCTTCTGTCAGCACGATGGCACGAAGCTTTTGGGAACGGAGTGTGCTGAAGAATTCCGTATCAGCTGGAAGCTCATAGTGATCGTAAATATGCATTGTATTTTCTTTATGTGTTTGCATGGAGTCCAGATATGCATCGATATGGATCCCTTTATCAAACCATTCATTCAATGTCGTCATTTGTTTCATCCTTTCTGATGTTTAGTTTACCCGACCAATCGTCCAAACTAAACAAATAAGCTTCTGTTTATGCTACAGTGTAATAAGACTACATAAAAAGGCGGAATGGATATGCAACTAGATAATCAGGATTTTTTGATGGAGCTGCTGCGGACAGCTTCACCGTCCAGCTTTGAGATGGAAATACAGAAAAAATGGATCAAAGAATATGCACCATTTGCGGATGAAATGCGAACAGATGCGTCAGGCAATGCTATCGCAGTCATCAATCCGGAAGCGAAATTCAAAGTGCTGCTTGCCGGGCATTGTGATGAAATCGCGATGGTGGTAACGGGAATCGATGAAAATGGCTTCCTCCGTATTGACGAAATGGGACGTTTTAATGCAAAAGCAGCACTTGGTATGACTGTACAGGTGCTTGGATATGGTAAGACGATACCGGGTGTCGTCGGCGTGAATGCGATGCATCTTGGAGGAATGAAGGGCGATTTCGAGCTGCCGGATCTATATATAGATTGCGGTGCCAAATCCAAGCAGGAAATCGAGCAATATGTGCAGGTCGGGGATTTGATCGTGTATCAGCGTCAGCCGTCTGTATTGATGGATCGTTATTTGACAGGACGGGGACTGGATAACCGTACTGGTTCTTTCATTGTCGGGGAAGTCATCCGCCGGCTTAAGGAAGAGAAGCTGGATGTCGGTGTATATGCAGCCAGTACCGTGAATGAAGAAACGAATATGGGGGGTGCATACTTCGCTGCAGCCGGTATTCAGCCGGATTTGGCGATTGCCTGTGATGTGACGTTCGCTACCGACCATCCAGGAGTGAACCGTCGGAAGGTAGTCGAAGTCAGCTTGGATGGAGGTCCTGTATTGGCCAAGGGAGCGCCGATCAATCGCAAGGCGAATCTCCTGCTGGAGCAAGCAGCGAAAGAGCTCGGCATTCAGCTGCAATACGAATTGACGCCGCGCATCACTGGCACGGACGCAGATAAGATGCGTTATTCGGGCAGGGGTGTATCGACGGCGCTTGTCTCCTTGCCGCTTCGCTATATGCATTCCCCGGTAGAAACAGTCAGCCTGCAGGTCATCCAGCAGGAAATCGATCTCTTGGTAAAATTCCTGACAAACCTATCTGGTGAAGAAAGCCTGAATCCATTGGACCTGTGAGCATAAGGGTTGCAAATGTATGGAAAGCAGGTATAATATAATGACAAACTAAATCGATTCTATCTTCGGGGCAGGGTGCAATTCCCGACCGACGGTGACAGCAGCGGGAGCTGCTGAAGTCCGTGACCCGCAGGACGATTGTTCTGCGGCTGATCCGGTGCAATTCCGGGACCGACAGTGAAAGTCTGGATGGGAGAAGATACGAAGCAGAAGACGGATGCCGTACTGGCCATCCTTGTTTCCATGTGAGAAACGTCTTCTTGCTTATTTGCGTATATGCCAAGCCCCTGAGCGCCATGCTCCGGGGCTTTTTGACGTAAATAAGCTGCTTCCCCTTCATCAAGAGTTAGAATCGATAAACAAGATGAAGGAGGAGAACGATCATGCGTTCATCCAAGTTGACTAAAACAATCACTTTTGCTTTATTGGGAGCGATCAGCATGGTACTTATGCTGCTTAATTTCCCGCTTCCGATTCTGCCGGCTTATTTGAAGATCGACTTCAGTGAAATACCGGTATTGATAGCGGCCTTGCTGTTTTCACCGCTGGCAGGTGTAGCTGTCGAAGCAATCAAGAACTTATTGTATCTTATTTTCACAGGAGCCGGGGATCCGGTAGGTGTCGCAGCCAACTTCCTGGCAGGCATGCTATTCGTCATGCCGGTTGCATACTTCTATCATAAATTCAGGGCAGGCAAAAAAACACTCATCTCCGGATTGGCTACCGGTACTGTTGCCATGGCAGTCGGGATGAGTGTGCTGAATTATTTTGTTGTCCTGCCGCTATATAGCATTTTCTTGGGCTCTCCGGTCATGAGTGCCGATGCGAAGTGGGCAGCGGTCATTGCTGGCATCCTTCCTTTCAACCTTGTGAAAGGCATTGTCATAGCGATTGTCTTTGTTCCGCTATTCGCGAAATTGAAGCCTTGGTTCGCCAAGCGCAAACGAACAGCAGCAGCCTAAAAGCTCCCCCAAAGAGGGGGAGCTTTTACCATGATGTAAAACAGTTATTGCAAAGACCGGCAGTCCGTGCTACAATAACCAAGCGATGAGCTGAATTGCATAAGTCGGTAAAGCACGTCTTTGACACGTGTGGATGTGGCCGCACGGCTTTACACGCCGCAATTAACAAAGGCACCCTGCGAGGGTGCCTTTTTCTTATGGCCTTCTTTCTTCTATTTCTTCCTGTTCCTCCACGAGCAGCCGGGCCGTCGGCTCCGCCTCCAGCCGTTCCTCAGGGATGGGCTTGCCGGATTTTTCGCTCAACCCATAAGTGCCTTCCTCGATGCGATCCAGTGCATCCTCGATGTCACGTAAACGCTCCCGCGCTGATTCTTTGAGCGTTTGTGCTGTCTCGCGATCATGCATCTCCGTCCCGAGATCGCCAGGGTGATTGACAACGGTCGACATTTCGCCGATGGAGTCAGTGGGGAATTCTTTGGCAGCATCATAGCTATCGTTCCCTTTGATCTGTTCTTCTGCTTCTTCCTTCATTGCAAGTAATTGTCTGCGGAAAGACGCCAATTTATCTTTATCCATTTAACTCATCTCCTTTTACTGCCGTTTCGTTTTCACTGCCAGGGTACAGCGTGCGATAGAGAGCAGGTTTTTGTTCTCATCCGAAATGCTGATTTGCCATACCATGGTCGATTTTCCGATATGGATCGGTGCTGCAACAGCGGTCACGATTCCGGATCGGACACTATGCATGTGGTTTGCATTGATCTCCAGACCGAACACGGCCTGTGTGGCTGGGTCTGCATGCAGATTGCCGCCGATGCTTGCTGCTGTTTCAGCCAATGCAACAGTGGCACCTCCGTGCAAAAAACCCATAGGCTGTCGATTATGCGGCCCTACTGGCATTTCCATGACAACTTGATCTTTGTTTGCCTTCACCACCCGCATTTGCAGCTGCTCCATTAAAGTGTTTGAGAAGTCCATGATAGTTACCTGCTTTCTGTATGTAATGTATTTCCCGTACTGGATTGTATTAAACCTATATAAAAGAGCGGGCTGTGTGCCCGCTCTCCGCTCAGAATGAAAATGGTACGAACTGCTGGATCAGCAAAGCGATCACGAGCAAAAGACCATAAATCGTATTTGTTTGTCCTGTAGCCTTCATTGCAGGCATCATCTCAAGCGGTTTTGTCTTTCCGATGAAGCCTCGGTAAGCATCGCGGGCTTTCTTGATACTTAACAATGTAATGACAGCCCAAATCGGAAGCAGTCCCACTGCGATGAATACCGCAGTGATCAAATAACTGATGATGAACCAGATACCAAGGAAGGTAACGCCTTTTTTGCGGCCGAGCAAGACTGGTACAGTCCGTCTGCCATTTGCTTTATCCCCATCGTGATCACGTAAATTATTGGCAAAGTTGATGCATGCAATAAAGATGGTGACCGGTATGCTGATCAATACGACACTGCCGGTAAGTGTATCCGTCTGGATATAGTACGTAATACAGATGATGATGGCACCCATGAAAACACCGGATGTCAATTCGCCGAATGGTGTATAGGAAATCGGATAAGGACCGCCTGTGTATAGGTATCCGCAAAGCATGCATGCGAGACCGATCAATGCGATATACCAGCTGGACTCCATGCAGATATAAACACCCAGCAGCATGCTGATGGCATAAAATGTCAACGCAAGTGCCAGGACGGTTTTCGGCTTGATTCCATCCCGTACGATTGTACCGCCGATTCCGACAGACTGCTCATCATCAAGTCCGCGGACAAAATCATAATATTCATTGAACATATTCGTCGCACACTGGATCAGGATGCAGGCAAGCAGCATGGCTCCAAAAAGCAGCCAGTCGATTTTGCCATCCAATGCAGCGAGCGCCGTTCCGATGAAGACAGGAACGAACGAAGCAGTCAATGTATGAGGACGCATCAGACGCCACCAGATTTGGAAGCCTTCGCGCTCATTAAGTGCTTGTCGCACATTATCGTTTCCGATCGATTGCATAATACTTTCTCTCCTTAAAAATGCAGGGCATTATATCATATTAATTTTAGGGAAACAAAGATAGCCTGTCAATGTTATTACTTACTTAAAATAAGTTAATAAGTGCTCCTCCTTGTTAATCGGCGAAAAAGGGAATAGAATAGGGAAGGACATCCAAAATGAACGTATACGTACTTAAATTGTCCTTGCCGTAATGTGGAGGTCGGAAAACATGATTCAACAATATAAGATAGATTTCGAATCTTTTCTTCGTAAAGCTGCCGAGAAGCGGCAGCAGCAAATACTGGTCAGCTGGACTGAGAAAGTCGGAGCGATAGATCCTCTCCGTTTCTTTGCCAATGCCGCTTCTTTGGAGGGGCATCGTAATTTCTGGCACAGCCAAAAAGATGACTTCTGCTTGGTTGGTGCCGGCCCGACAGTGATGGATATGCGCGCAGCCGATGAATGGGAGCATGCCATGGAAAGTGCAGTAGTTCACAATCTTTCTTCGGAAGCAGGGACAGGTCCGGTCGCTTTCAGCGGAATCAACTTTCAAAAAGAGCGAAAGCGCGAATTGTGGCAGGATTTCCCGGATGCGCAATATCGTATACCTGCTTTTACTTTGACCAAAACGAAGACGGATTATTATCTAACCATCAACCAGCTGGTAGATGGTTCGACTATAGAGAGCCGAATAACGGCTATCCTTGATCAATTGGAGCAGCTGTTTGCAGAAGATGCCATTCCAGCTGTCCGAAAAGAGCTTGTCAGCAAAGAGCTGCTGGAACCGGAAGCTTGGAAGCGGTTAGTAAAAGAAGCAACGGACACAATAAAATCGACTGAACTGGATAAAGTCGTGCTGGCACGCGGGATGAAATTGGAATTCAATGAGAAAGTCCAGGCATCTCATGTGCTCCGTAATTTGCTGGAAACACAAAAGGATAGTTTCATTTTTGCAGTGGAAAATGGCGCAGCTTGCTTCCTGGGAGCCACCCCTGAACGTCTTGTGCGGGTCCAGTCCGGCACATTGCATACTAGCTGTGTTGCCGGAACTGCGCCAAGAGGCAAAGACGAGTCGGAAGATCAGCTGATAGGGGAAGCTTTGCTGAACGATAGCAAGAATCGCGAAGAGCATCAATACGTCGTGAAGATGATTTCTGGTGTGATAAGTAAATATGCGAAAGATTTGCGCCTTCCTACCGGGCCGGAGTTATTGAAGCTCAGACAGCTCCAGCACTTGCATACACCTGTTTCTGCCAGGCTCCTTCCGGGGGCATCCTTGCAGCAGATCGTCCAGGAACTGCATCCGACTCCCGCTTTGGGGGGCCTTCCTAAGCGGGAAGCGCTTGATTTCATCGAAGGGAAAGAACCGCTCGAGCGAGGCTGGTACGGTGCACCGATCGGCTGGATGGACAGCTATCGCAATGGGGATACTGCCGTTGCCATCCGTTCGGGATTACTGAATGAGAAGCAGGCTGTTTTATTTGCGGGCTGCGGTGTCGTGAAGGATTCCGATCCGGAGATGGAATTCGAGGAAACTGCTATTAAGTTCCGTCCGATGCTGGAAGCTTTGGAGGTGTCAGAATGAGCCATATTGAAACATTGACCAAATATGTCGGGCATTTTGTGGATGCCCTTTGGCGCAGCGGTGTGGAGCAGGTCGTCATTTCACCGGGATCGCGTTCCACTCCGCTTGCCCTTTTGATGACGGAGCACCCCCATATGAAACACTGGGTGAATCTGGACGAGCGTTCTGCAGCATTTTTTGCACTTGGACTGGCGAAGGAAAGCCAAAAGCCGGTGGCGCTCGTCTGTACGTCCGGAACCGCGGCAGCCAATTACATGCCTGCGGTCGTTGAAGCTTTTCATAGTCGTATTCCCTTGATTTTATTGACCGCGGACAGACCGCATGAATTACGCGATGTAGGCGCGCCGCAGGCAATCAATCAGATTCAAATGTACGGCGGTTTCGTCAAGTGGTTCCATGAGATGATGCTGCCGGAAGCTAATCCGGCTGCGCTGCGATATGTACAGCAGCAAGCAGGCAGGGCAATGCAGCAGGCGATGGAGGGGAATCCAGGACCGGTGCATCTGAATTTTCCGTTCCGTGAGCCGCTTACCCCCGATTTTACAGTGGAAGACATATGGTCCACTGGAGAAGTGGCAGCCAAGCCATCATTATATGGTACGTCCCGCTTAGATGAGGCGGATGTACAGCATCTTGCGGAAATGCTCATGGCTGGTCGAAGGGGCTTGATCGTAGTCGGCCCTCAAGAGGATGCGGCACTTGCTGATGCAGTCATTCCATTAGCGGAGAAATGGCAGCTCCCAGTACTGGCGGATCCATTATCGCAATTGAGAAGCGGGGCACATGCCAAGGATGTCATCATCGAAACATATGATACAATCCTTAAATCAGCTTCCGTACGTGCGAAGCTGCAGCCGGATTTCATCATCCGATTCGGTGCGATGCCAGTATCCAAGCCGTACTTATTCCTGATGAAGGAATATAAGGGCAGCAACCATATCGTTGTCGAGAAACATGCCGGTTACCGTGAGCCTGTTGGGATGAATACACAGTTCGTATACAGCGATCCTGTGAAACTGTGCGAAGCATTGGCAGAGCTGCCTGGTCCCAAGCATGAAACGTGGCTTGTCAAATGGCAGGAAATGAACCGCATCGCGCGGCAGGTGCTGACTGATGACACAGAAAAGATGGAGCTGACAGAGGGGATAGCCGTACAGGACATTCTCAAGCAAACTCCTGATGATAGTAATGTGTTTGTTGGGAATAGCATGCCTATCCGTGATTTGGATAGCTTTTTCTTCACCACGGACAAGCACATCCAGCCATGGTGCAACCGCGGGACAAATGGGATCGATGGGGTTGTTTCCACAGCATTGGGTGTTGCGGCAAATGGTAAACGCACCACTCTCGTGATCGGGGACCTTTCTTTCTATCATGATATGAATGGGCTGATGGCAGGGCGGAATTACGGCCTTGACTTGACCGTTGTCGTCATCAATAACAACGGCGGAGGCATTTTCTCCTTCCTGCCGCAGGCGCAGGAAGCTGCTCATTTCGAGACGCTATTCGGCACACCGACTGACTTGGACTTCGCCCATGCGGCAGGTCTCTATCAGCTGCCATATACACTGGCGGCTGATCGGTCAGCCTTTGCCGATGCTTTACAGGAAAGCTACAATAAAAAAGGCATGCATATCATCGAAGTGCGTACCGAACGGGAGGCCAATGTCAGCTGGCACCGCGAGAAATGGCAGGAAGCCGAACAAAAGCTTTTGAACTACCTGGAGGACTGCCATGCTTGATTTCCACTACGTTGAACGCGGAAGTGCACAAGATGAGGCACTCTTGTTATTACACGGCTTCACTGGCACGCATCAGACATGGATGCCATTCTTGGATTCGTGGGCTGGGGAACATCATGTGATAGCGGTGGATATGCCGGGCCATGGTAAAACGCCCATCGAGGATGACTTGAGTATGGAGCGCTTCACCGATGAGATTGCTGCTTTTCTTGATTTGCAAGGTATTGCAAAAGTCAAGCTGCTCGGTTATTCAATGGGAGGCAGGGCGGCACTTGCCTTTGCCTGCCGTTATCCGGATAAGCTGAGCGGGCTTCTGTTGGAAAGCTCCTCCCCCGGTTTGCGGACCGCGGAAGAAAGATTGGCAAGGCAGCAGCAGGATGAGCGCCTGGCCAGTCGGCTGGAGGAGGATGGACTTGAGAAGTTTGTGGATTTCTGGGAGGATATCCGGTTGTTCGAGACACAGAAAAGCTTGCCGGAGCCGATGCGGAAGCAAATCCGGAAAGAACGGCTGTCCCAGCAAGCAAGCGGTTTGGCTGCATCCCTCCGAACGATGGGGACAGGCAAGCAAACCTCCAATTGGGACAAACTTGCCCAATTGGATAAGCCAGTGGTACTTGTCGCTGGAGCATTGGATCATAAATTCGTCGGTATCAATCAGGACATGGAAAGACAGCTGCCGGCAGCGGCTTTGCATATCGTTGCAGCGGCAGGTCATTGCGTCCATGTTGAACAACCGCGGATCTTTGATAAAATAGTAAGGAGATACTTGCTTCATGTCGAAGCGGATATATTGGAGGAATCATAATGACAATCAAATGGGAATCCACCCGTACGTACGAAGATATTTTGTACGAAGAATACAATCAGATCGCAAAGATTTCGATCAACCGTCCGGAGGTGCGCAATGCATTCCGCCCGCAGACGGTGAATGAACTGATCGATGCGTTTACATACGCTCGTGACGACTCTAATATCGGCGTCATCGTACTTGCCGGTGTGGGCGATAAAGCATTCTGTTCCGGCGGTGACCAGAAAGTTCGCGGTCATGGCGGCTATGTTGGGGATGATCAAATCCCTCGCTTGAATGTCCTTGATTTGCAGCGTCTGATCCGTGTCATCCCGAAACCGGTCGTTGCCGAAGTTTCCGGTTACGCAATCGGCGGCGGACATGTGCTTCATGTAGTCTGTGACTTGACGATTGCTGCAGATAACGCAATCTTCGGTCAAACCGGACCTCGCGTAGGAAGCTTCGACGCTGGATATGGTGCCGGTCTTCTTGCGCGCAATATCGGCCAGAAGAAAGCTCGCGAAATCTGGTTCCTATGCCGCCAATACAATGCACAGGAAGCATTGGAAATGGGCTTGGTCAACACAGTCGTTCCATTGGATCAGCTTGAAGCGGAAACAGTCAAATGGTGTGAAGAGATGCTGGCCATGTCTCCTACAGCATTGCGCTTCCTGAAGGCTTCATTAAACGCAGATACGGATGGACTTGCTGGTTTGCAGCAAATGGGTGGAGACGCAACATTGCTCTACTATACAACGGATGAAGCGAAGGAAGGCCGTGACGCGTTCAAGGAAAAACGCTCCCCTGACTTCAAGAAATTCCCGCGTTTCCCTTAATAAACGATATCCAGAACCTTTGCAGCATATTGCAAAGGTTCTTCTTTATGACAGAAAGGAGTGGAGGAATATGTCAGAAATCATCCCGCATTGGCTGCAGAAGCAGGCATCACTCAGTCCCGGGAAACTTGCTTTGGAAACACCGGAAGGAACAAAAATGACATTCGGGGAGCTGCACCAAGCTGTGGATGCCAATGCCAGGAAGCTTGCTTCTTTGGGTGTACGAAAAGGTTCCCGTGTCGCTGTACTTTCTCATAACAGTGTCGAGATGGTGGTGCTCGTCCATGCACTCAGCTACATCGGGGCTACGTTGATCCTGCTCAATACAAGACTGACAGCTGCTGAATGGTCGTTCCAGCTGCAGGATAGTGAAGCGGAATTATTGCTTGCGGCTGCCAAATATGAAAAACAGGCTGAGGCCGCTGGTGTCCCTCTGCAGACGATTGAATTGCTGCAAGAGCAGCCGGCAAAGGAATATACATGCTGCACAGAGCTTCATTTGGATGAGGTCTTCAGCATCATCTATACCTCCGGGACAACAGGAAATCCAAAAGGTGTCGAGCATACATATGGCAACCATTGGTGGAGCGCCATCGGATCTGCTTTGAATCTTGGGCTTTCCCAGGATGACAAATGGCTGTCCCCGCTGCCGATGTTCCATGTCGGCGGCCTATCAAGCATTTTCAAAAGTGCGATTTATGGGATGCCGCTGTATGTGACACAGGGCTTCGATGAAGAAATCGTCCAGACAGCGATCATGGAGCACGGTGTCACGATCGTATCGGTTGTCACTGTGATGCTTCAGCGTCTTTTGCGCCTGCAGGAGGAAGATGGTATAACCTATCCGAAGACTTTCCGGTGCATGCTGTTGGGAGGAGGACCGGCGCCGCTTCATGTGCTGGAGGAAGCAAAAAGGCGGTCCATTCCTGTGTTCCAGTCCTATGGCATGACCGAAACTGCTTCCCAGATCGTGACGCTGAGCCCTGAAGACAGCATTCGTAAGCTGGGATCTGCAGGAAAAGCACTCGTGCCGGCCCAGCTGCGAATCATTTCTGAATCAGGCTTGGCCAAGCCGGATGAAGCTGGGGAAATCCAGGTGAAGGGCCCGATGATCACGAAAGGGTATTATCGGAACCAGGAAGCGACCGAGGCTGCTTTCCAGGAGGGGTGGCTTTCAACGGGAGATATCGGCTATACGGATGAAGAGGGCTATTTGTATGTGCTTGATCGCAGGAAAGATCTGATCATCTCGGGCGGCGAAAATATTTATCCTGCTGAGGTGGAAGGTGTTTTGACCAGCCATCCCGCTATCGCTGAGGCTGCGGTCATCGGCCAGGCCGACCCGCAGTGGGGAGCCGTGCCTGTTGCGTTCCTTGTCAAGAATGAGGAGGTCGGCATCGAAGATTTACAGGCATATTGCCGGGCAAGATTAGCCCGCTATAAAATCCCGAAACAGTGGAAGTGGGTCGACGAACTTCCGCGGAATGCGAGCAATAAACTGATGCGCTATAAGCTCCAGCAAAAGCTTGATGAGGGCGGTGTATGATGGAATTAAGAGGCTATCGTTTATTCCGCTACACCCTGCCGCTTAAACAGCCCTTCACGACACATGCTGGTGTCCTGCATGAAAGAGAAGGGATCATCGTCGAGCTGCAGGATACCGATGGACATTTGGGATATGGCGAAGGAGTCGCTTTTGCAGCGCCTTTTTATACCAGTGAAACAGTGGCGTCAAGCTGGGTGCTGCTCCAGCAGTCGCTGCTTCCGCTCCTGTTTGCCAAAAAACCGACCCACCCGACAGAGGTCCCTGAGCTGTTTTCGTCCATCGTCGGCAATCAAATGGCCAAAGCTGCTGTGGAAGGAGCGGTATGGGATTTATATGCCAAGCAGCAAAATAAGAGTCTGGCTTCCTGCATAGGCGGTACGAGAACAAAAGCGAAGGCCGGTGCTGTCATCAGTCTGTCGGATGACCTCAAGCAGACGATTGCGATGATTCGCAGCCAAGGCTTTGAACGTGTCAAACTGAAAGTATCAAAATATAACGAACGGCAGATGCTTGAACAGGTCAAACAAATCGATCCGGATCTTCCGCTCATGATTGATGGTAATGGCATGTATGGTGAACAGGACCTTTCCCTGCTGGCTGATCTGGACAGTCTGAATCTGCAAATGATTGAACAGCCATTTCCGGCTGGGGATATTGTACTGCATCAAAGGCTGCAAGAGCGGGTGCAGACCCCTATCTGCCTGGATGAAACAGTGGAAGGCTGGCACGATGCCTGGCAGGCTCTGGAGCTTGGGGCATGCCGGACCATCAATATCAAAATCGGCAGGGTTGGCGGTTTGACCGCTGCAATCCGTATCCATGACTTGTGCCGGCAAGCTGGACTGCCTGTCTGGTGCGGAGGCATGGTGGAAACAGGTATTTCGAAAGCACATAATCTGGCGCTTGCCTCCTTGCCAGGTTTCTCGATACCTGGTGACTTATCTGGTTCTGACAGATACTTTGAGCGCGATTTGCTGCAAGAGCCCCTGCAGGTAGAGGGAGGGGCCATGCAAATCCCGGAAAAACCGGGTATCGGGGTAGAGGTGGATCTGGAGTTCCTCCAGCATGTATCCAAGGAGGTAAAGAAGGGCTAACAGGTGTCAAATCGGATGGATATGGGTAATTCTAAAGTGATGAGCTAAAAGGAGGGATACCTATGTTCATGTACCTGTTGGCGATTCTTCTGCCGCCTGTAGCCGTACTATTCACCGGTAAACCATTCAAAGCACTACTGAATCTGGTACTGACATTGATATTTTTCGTTCCGGGAGCCGTGCATGCCGCCCTGGTCGTGAAGGATCATAAAGACCGCAAAAAACGATTTGCTTAAGAAAGGCGCCCTCCCCGGGGCGTCTTTCTCTTACTTTTCTACTAAAATGACGTGGTATACTTGTGTAGACTGTTGATAGATGTTACATTCGTAACCATATACCAAGAGAGGGGTTTCTATTTTATGAAACGTTTGATGACCCTATGCTTCATGCTGGTACTGGCTATGGTATTGGCTGCATGCGGGAATGACGAGGATTCTGCATCCGATTCTTCCGATGCTGAACGGGAACAGGCACAAAAGCAAGCGGAGGAAATGCAGAAGAAGATGGAGGAGCAGCAAGTAGATCCGGACGAGACAGTCGCGACTGTCAATGGTACCGAGATCAAGGGTGAGGAATATAATTCACTCCTATCCTCTGCTCAGCAGCAAGCGCAAGCAAGCGGCACAGATCCGACAACGGATGACGCTGCTAAAGAACTGAAGGATCAAGTTTTGAAAAGTCTTGTAGGAAATGAACTGCTGCTGCAGGAGGCAGAAAATAAAAACTACGAGGTTTCTGATAAAGAAGTGGATGAGGAATTGAAATCCGCCAAAGACCAGTTTGAAGATGAAGATAAATTCAAGGAAGCATTGAAAGCTACCGGTTCAACAGAAGAGGAGTACAAGCAGCAGCTGAAAGAAGGCTTGCTGGTGACGAAATATGTCGATAAAGAGCTGTCACCGAAAGAAGTGACCGAAGATGATATGAAGACATATTATGAAGAGATGGAAAAGCAGGCAAAAGAAAGCAATCAGGAGGACAGCCTGCCGAAATACGATGACATCAAGGATCAGCTGAAAGCGACCATGGAGCAGCAGAACCTTCAGACAGTCATGCTTGAAAAAGTGGATGAGCTAGAGAAAGATGCGAATGTAAAATATAATATTTAAGAAGAAGAGGCACCAGGGATATCCTGGTGCCTCTCGTGTTCAATAAGTCACAGCTGCCTGATCGGAGATATCCGTTGCATTTTCGGCTTCGGACGGAATTTCGATGCCATCCGCTGCATTATAATTATCATAATTCATATCCACCACAGCATTGACTGTTGCTTCTTCACCAGCATCCTCCATATTCATGACCATATCCAATTTGATATTCTTCGGATAATCAGTCTCTTTATCGATGGAGATTGTGTAGTTGAATTTATCGAAGGTGAAGTTACCCAAGCTCTCCAGGCTTTCGCCTGCTGCGCCCATCTGCTCTTCCATGAAGCTCATCATTTTATCTTCGGCTACTTTGACATCAAGTACATATTCTGTGTCTGTTTCAGAGACTTTGATGCTATCAGCCAAATCCTTCACCTGCTGGATCTGCTCATCCAAAGGCTGTGCCACTTGATCGGTTTCAAGGGAGGCGCCGATTTCTGATTCGGCGTCCATTTTCAGCCACATATCAGATGCTGGTTCATACATATAAATCATATTATCCTTGATATACATGTCGAACTGTTCTCCCATGGATTCCATGCTGAGCTTAGAGGACAATGGATCCATCACGATGGTTCCGTTTGCCTTCGTCGTCATGGTTTGATCCAGGCCGGATGCTTTCACGTCCATATCCATTGACATATCCATATCATAGCTATTCAAATCTTCATTGGCTTCGGCTGTGCTTTGCAGGATTTCTTCAGGTGTCGGTCCTTTCTTCTCCTTGCTTTCTGCATCGGTAGAAGCACTGTCTGTACCGCACCCAGTCAGAAATAATACCAGTGCCAATACGACCCAGCCAAGATGTCTTATTGCTTTCATCCAATCCCTCCAAAAATAATTTGCTCTCAAAAAGTAACGGACTCAATCACTTTATTTCTGTGTAGGTATGTCTTATTACAAATCATTTCACAAATTAGTCCGCCCTGGAAAGCTTACCAAAGTTTAACGGGTTTTACAGCGATTTGTTTCACATTTTTTTACAAAAAGCAACAATTGAGGAGAAATTCCTACATTTTCTTATATATATAAGCTGAAGGGGATAAAGAATGCCTAGAGGAATATGTGTAAACTTTACTAGTCACTCCAAACTTTTCGGAGGAGTTCTTCATTCGGTGCAGAAACTTGTAAGCAGCGTTCTTCATCAACCGGCTGATTTATAGTGTTTCAAAAAAGGAAAGATGAGGAATACCTATAATACGACTATAAAGGAGGACTAATTATGCTCCAGACAACATGGAAAAAAGCATTAGCTGCCATCATCATGCTTCTAGTCCCATTTACATTCACGCTATCATACCAATCAGATAATATAACCGCAGTGACAGCTGAAAAAAGCAAGGCTGCTGTGCAGCAGGAGCTGCATAAAGAGCAGATCGAACAGCTGACATCTGCTTTCATGGCTAAAATTACGCAAGACATTGATACTAATTACAAGGTCCTGAACCATGATACAAAAGAAGAATTGCTGAAAAGCTTCGATGAAGTAGCCACAAGGGATGTGAGTCAGCCGATCGTCGACTTTTATTTCACGGAAGAAGCGGACGGATTGTATATCGTCCCTACCGAAACACCTGCATGGTTCAATCCGGATAATTCATACAAAGTGGAAACAGACTCCGATAATTATGTTACAATTACACAAAGCAATACCGATGATTTGCACGGTAACTATACAATCGAAATCAAATTCTTGTATGACGGAGGCTGGAAGATCGCAGCAGTCAAATACTTGTAGGTTTGATGTGAAGAAGAAGGCAGTGGGATGATGATGATTACGTTCAGAGATTATTATAACAACGAAGTGAAGATGTCTTTCGCCGATCATCCATTTTCCGATCAGCCTAAACATGTGTGGGTGATTTGCCGATACGGAAGCAAATGGCTTCTCACACGCCATAAAGATCGGGGATTGGAGTTCCCGGGCGGCAAGGTCGAAAAGGGCGAAACGGCGGAGCATGCGGCAATGCGGGAAGTGATGGAAGAGACTGGCGGTGTCGTGCAGCAGCTGAAATATGTCGGACAGTATTTCGTAGCCGGCAAAGCGGGTCATATTGTGAAAAATGTCTATTATGCCATCATCTCGGAATTGAAGAAGAAATCCAATTACCTGGAGACGTATGGACCGGTGCTGGTGGAAAAGTTCCCTTCCCATCTGGCGCAGCATGCAGAATACAGCTTCATGATGAAGGATAAGGTGCTGCCAAACGCACTGCATCATATAGACCAGCTTGAAAAGACGATGTAAAAAAACCACCCCCGAAAGATGACTGTCTAGTCTGCCGGGGGTGGTTTTTTTATTTGATAGTTTGTCAATCTAAATGCGACAGTTCCTCCTGGAAAGCCTCGTAAGGAGTTTTCCATCCTAATATTTTTCGCGGGCGATGATTAATTAGGTATAGTGCTTGGTGGATTTCATCTTCTGAAACAGAGGCTAAGTCTGTTTTCTTTGGGAAGAACTCCCGAAGCAGCCCGTTACTGTTTTCATTGGTTCCTCGCTGCCATGGGGCATACGGATCGGCAAAGTAAACCGAGATATCCATTTCATTTTCGATTTCTTGATAACAAGCAAATTCTTTCCCTCGATCTGTGGTCGCTGTCTTAAATATTTCCTTAGGCATAGAAGCTGCCACTTGTGAGATAGCTTCCTTCATAGAGCGTGCACTTCGATCGTTCATTTTAACTGCGAGAAAGAAACGCGTTTTGCGTTCGGCAAACGTTCCGAAGCATCCTTTACTTTTTCCACGGCTTGATACTACTGTATCTAGTTCCCAATGGCCTGCCGATTTTCGGTCCTTCACATCTTTTGGACGCTCCTTTATCGACGTACCAATATTGAATCGACCTCTCGTTTCCCGGGGTTTTTGCCTTTTTCCTTTTTGACGGAAGACCTGATGATCGACAGAGAATCGTCTTTGATTCATCCAACGATAGATGGTTTTGAAGCTGATGATACCCAGCCTTCCTTGAATTTGTTCAGGTGACCAAGTGAGCTTTAATTTCTCCTCAATAACCACTCTAAGCTCTTCTTTCCATTTACCTTTAGGAATACAAAATTCCCGTCGTTTTTGATACATTCTGTCAGCAGAGTCAGCTTTATAGCTGCCCTCACTGTTACGCTCCAATTCTCTGGAAATAGTCGAATGGTGTCTCCCTAACTCCTTTGCGATACGACGTGCAGACCAGCCAAGCTTGTATAGTGTTTCTAGTTTTCCTCGTTCAATTGTAGTAAGATGGGAATAGCTCATGTTTTCCTCCGTTTAAGATTAGGTATGGTAACTTCATCTTACACGAGGAAACATGGGCTTTTCTATTTTCAAAAGGTGTCGCACTTAATATTACAATTCATCATTTATAAAGCGGGCCCGCCTGGCGGACTGCTTCGTCAATGAAATCAAATTTTGCGAAATTCCGATGGAACTGAACAGCGAGCTCATGCGCTTTTTGCTTGTAAGCCGTTTTATCTTCCCAAGCATTTTCCGGCATCAGCAGCTCTGCCGGTACATCTGCAATGGAAACAGGAACATGCAGACCGAAAATAGGATCCTGGGTTGTTTCTGCGTGGCGTAATTCACCGCGGAGTGCTGCTTGCACCATCGTTCTTGTATAAGCTAGCTTCATCCGGGAACCGGAATGATAATCCCCGCCGGTCCAGCCGGTATTGACCAGATACACATCTGCCTGGTGCTCGCTGATCTTGCTGCCCAGCATGTCTGCGTATACGGATGGTGCCAGCGGCAGGAAAGGAGCACCGAAGCAAGTGGAGAATGTTGCTTCCGGTTCTGTCACACCACGCTCTGTGCCGGCAAGTTTGCTCGTATAGCCGCTCAGGAAGTGGTACATCGCCTGCTCGGTTGTCAGCTTGCTGATCGGGGGAAGCACACCGGTTGCATCCGCGGTCAAGAAGATGATCGTCTTGGGATGGCCGGCCAAGCTTTTCGATAAGCTGCCCTCGATATAGTCGATTGGATAGGCTGCACGTGTATTCTCCGTCACGGATCCATCCTCATAATCACAGACGCCGGTTTCATCAACTGCTACATTCTCCAGGATTGTACCGAATTTAATCGCCCCGTGGATTTCAGGCTCCTTCTCAGCGGAAAGATTGATGCACTTGGCGTAGCAGCCGCCTTCGATATTGAAGATGCCATCTGGTGACCATCCGTGTTCATCATCCCCGATCAAAGGCCGGTCCGGATCGGCAGAAAGCGTTGTTTTACCAGTACCGGATAGACCGAAGAAAAGGGCGGTATCGCCATCTGCACCTACATTCGCAGAGCAGTGCATCGGCAGGATTTCCTGCTGCGGAAGCAGGAAATTCATCACGGAGAAAATCGATTTCTTCATTTCGCCGGCATATTCCGTTCCGCCGATGACAATGACACGCTGCTTGAAGGATACGATCACGAAGGCTTCGGAATTCGTGCCATCGACAAGCGGATCTGCTTTTACGCCTGGAGCAGAAATGACAGTGAAGGAAGGCTTATGGGATGCCAGCTCCTCGTCAGTCGGGCGGATGAACAGCTGATGGGCGAACAAGTTATGCCATGCATATTCATTGATGACCTGTATCGGCAGATGATAGCGTTCATCGGCTCCCGCAAAACCTTGGAAAGAGAATACTTCTTCCTGTGCCTGCAAATAATCGACGACTTTCCCCAACAAATGCTCGAACGTCTCTTCACTTATCGGCTGATTCACGTTGCCCCAGTCGACTTTGTTCTCGGAAAGTTCATCCTTGACAATGAATTTATCTTTTGGGGAACGGCCGGTATATTTGCCGGTCGCCGCCCGCAGGGCACCTGTTTCTGTCAGGCGTGCCTCTTGGCGGGACAATGCCGCCTCGGTCAATTGAGCCGCGGATAGGTTTCTTTTCACATTGGGTTGATTGCGCAATTCCTCTAAAGCTGTCACTGCATGCATCATTCGCATATGGATCCCGCCTTTTTGTAGTGATTTTTAATTAGTATAACACATTAAAATATTAATACATACTATTTTCATTTGCAATCACCAACTTAAAAATAGTCGGCAGATAATTCCGATTGTTTTTGTCGGTTATTGCAGGATTTGGTTGACTTCTGGAGGCTGTTCCGATAACATAGTTCCGAACGGAAAACACTCTTATTCAGAGTAGGCGGAGGGACAGGCCCTAAGAAACCCGGCAACCGTCACATTTGTGAAATGGTGCTCAACCTGAGCAAGGGATACCTTGAACGATAAGAGAGGGAATAAGCCAGCCTTCTGTTATGAGGAAGGTTTTTTTCATGTAACGGCTTAATAATAGAAAAAGAGCAATACTAACGTAGTGTTCTTTCACCTTCACCCATTATCAAGTTTCTTAATAACATACTTGGAAAGAGTAAAACTTCCGTATTAATCGTAGTTGAAGGGGGATTTGGCAGAATGACTGCTAATCGTCGATTATTTACCTCAGAATCCGTTACAGAAGGCCACCCGGATAAAATCTGTGACCAGATCTCGGATGCTATATTAGATGAAATCCTATCCAAGGACCCGAATGCCCGTGTCGCTTGTGAAACGACAGTTACAACTGGCCTTGTTCTGGTAGCTGGAGAAATCACGACAAGCGCTTATGTAGATATCCAAAGCATCGTGCGTAAAACCATCAAGGAAATCGGTTATACACGTGCAAAATATGGCTTTGATGCTGATACATGTGCAGTGCTGACAGCAATCGATGAACAATCGCCCGATATCGCAGGCGGTGTCGATCAAGCACTCGAAGCCCGTGAAGGCATGATGACAGATGAAGAAATCGATGCCATCGGTGCCGGTGACCAAGGATTGATGTTCGGCTATGCCAGCAATGAAACACCGGAGTTCATGCCGCTGCCGATTTCATTGGCGCACCGTCTTTCCAAGCAATTGGCGAAGATACGGAAGGATGAGGTCGTGAGCTACTTGCGCCCGGACGGGAAAACGCAGGTGACTGTGGAATATGATGAGAACGATCGACCAGTACGGATCGATACGATTGTCATCTCCACCCAGCATCATCCGGAAGTGGAGCAAGCGCAGATCCATGCTGACTTGAAAGAGCTTGTGATCAAGCCGGTTGTCCCAGCGGAATTGCTGGATGAGGACACGAAATATATCATCAACCCGACTGGCCGTTTCGTCATCGGCGGTCCTCAAGGTGATGCCGGTTTGACTGGCCGTAAGATCATCGTTGATACGTACGGAGGCTATGCACGCCATGGCGGCGGGGCATTCAGCGGGAAAGATGCTACGAAAGTGGACCGTTCCGGTGCATATGCAGCGCGCTATGTTGCGAAAAACATCGTCGCTGCAGGTCTTGCGGAGAAATGTGAAGTACAGCTTGCGTATGCGATCGGTGTTGCCGAGCCCGTTTCCATCAGCATCGATACTTTCGGAACAGGCAAACAATCCGAGGAAGCATTGGTCAAAGCAGTACGCGAGTTATTCGACCTCCGTCCTGCCGGCATCATCAAGATGCTGAACCTGCGTCAGCCGATCTATAAAGATACAGCTGCATACGGTCATTTCGGACGTACGGATAAAAACTTCCCTTGGGAGCAGACAGACAGAGCTGCACAGCTGGAAAGCTATACATTCGCATAAATCATGCAAAAGCAAGAGCGACACTTTCGCTCTTGCTTTTTTTTAGCAGCCGCCCATAATCTTCCTTCAAGAACCGAATTGTTTTGTGCTATAATTAATGGCTAGAAGTAATGAAAGAGAGGCTAATAAGTAAATGTGTGGTTTGATTGGCGTCATCAGAAAAAACGTAAAACAACTAACGCAAGCTGATAAGGATAAATTCAAACAACAGAACAACATCATCACGCACCGCGGTCCGGATGATGAGGGATATTACCATGACGAACATGTTTCATTTGGTTTTCGCCGTTTGAGCATCATCGACATCGAAGCTGGGGTTCAGCCGCTAAGCTATGACGATGAGAACATCTGGATGGTTTTCAACGGGGAAATCTATAACTATGTAGAGCTCCGTGAAGACCTGCTGAAAAAAGGCTCCGAGTTCAAGACAGAATCCGATACCGAGGTCATCGCAGCGATGTACCATACATACGGAGAGGAAGCATTCAAGGAGCTTCGCGGTATGTTCAGCATTTTGATCTGGGATAAACAAAAGAAGATATTCTACGGAGCTCGTGATCCTTTCGGCATTAAACCGCTCTTCTATAAAGAAACGGACGAGGAAATCTTCTTTGCTTCCGAGAAGAAGAGCATCACGCTGCTGGAAGAATCAGACACTGTGGATACGGAATCTCTGCAGCAATATCTGAGCTACCAATATGTACCCGATCCTTTCTCCATGACAGAAGGTATCAAGAAGGTTGAGCCTGGTCATTACTTTGTAAAACGTGAAGGTGAACCAATCGAATTCCATCGCTACTGGCATGCGACATTCTCGCCAAAAATCATGGACAAGCAAGCTTGGATCAAACGAATCCAGGACGTGCTGTATGATTCCGTCAGCAAGCATATGAGAAGTGATGTGCCGGTCGGTTCCTTCCTTTCAGGCGGAATCGATTCCTCCGTTATCGTGGCGATAGCAAAGGAATTCAACCCGAACTTGAAGACATTTTCCGTTGGATTTGAGCGGGAAGGCTATTCCGAAGTGGATGTAGCGAAAGAAACAGCTGAAAAAATCGGCGTGGAAAACTATTCTCACATCATCACGCCGGAAGAATACCTTGAGAAGCTTCCGAAGATCATGTGGCATATGGATGATCCATTAGCTGATCCTTCCGCCGTGGCACTGTACTTCGTGGCAAGGGAAGCCAGCAAGCATGTAACGGTTGCCCTCTCCGGCGAAGGTTCCGATGAGCTGTTCGGCGGATATAATATCTACCGTGAGCCAGAGTCCCTGCGTATGTTCGACAGCATCCCGGGACCTGCCAAGGCATTGCTGGCCCGCGTGGCGAAGATCCTCCCTGAAGGTGTGCGCGGAAAGAGCTTCCTGGAGCGTGGTACGACTCCTTTGAAGGACCGCTATATCGGTAACGCCAAGATGTTCGAGAATGCGGATCTGCAAAAGCTGCTGAAAACGTATGACAGCTCGATCAGCTACCAGCAGTTAACCGCACCTTTATATGAAAACGTCAAGAATGAGCCTCCTGTCAATCAGATGCAGTATATCGATATTCACACTTGGCTTCGCGGGGATATCCTTCTTAAAGCCGATAAGATGACAATGGCACACTCACTCGAGGTCCGGGTACCGTTCCTTGATAAAGAGGTATTCCGAGTTGCCCGTGAAATCCCGCAAGATCTGAAAATCGCCAACAATACGACGAAGAGCCTGCTGCGCGAAGCAGTGGAAGGCATTGTGCCAGATCACGTATTGCATCGTAAAAAACTAGGCTTCCCGGTACCGATGCGCCACTGGCTGAAAAATGAACTGAATGGCTGGGCGAAGCAGCTCATCCGTGAGAGCCAGACAGATCATCTTTTGCATAAAGATTATATTCTTAATCTGCTGGATGCACATTGTCAAGGCAAAGGGGATTACAGCCGTAAAATCTGGACTGTCCTTGCCTTCATGCTTTGGCATCAGATTTACGTGGAACGCAAGTATGACTTTGCTGAATTCCAGAAAGTCGATAGAGTGGAAAGCAAGCTGCAGACCGTATGATGGGAAAAGCCGTCCCCCGATAAAGGGGACGGCTTTTTATGTGGTTTCTTTATATAGCTTGCTTTTGCTGATGTATTCCAACCGGATCCTCTCCATATCCTGGTAATCAGAATCGGTCAAATCCCTTATCACCTTGGCAGGTCTGCCGAATGCGAGCTTGCCGGAAGGAATCGTCTTGCCTGGAGGGACAAGTGAGCCAGCTCCTACATACGCGCCATCTTCGACGACTGCTCCATCAAGGATAAGGGACCCCATGCCGACCAAAGCATTCCTGCTGATTGTGCAGGAATGCAGCGTAACTTGGTGGCCGATGGTGGCACTATCCTTTATGATAAGGGGAAGGCCGGGACTTCCGTGAAGGACACAAAGATCCTGGACGTTGGCGCCTTCCCCGATCTCAACCGGTGAAACATCTCCCCGTATAACGGTTTTAAACCAGATGCTGGCATCCTTTTTGATCGTGACATCCCCAGTAATAACAGCATCGGGAGCAACATATGCTTCATTGTGGACATGTGGACGTTTCTTGTCATATTCGTATATCATTTGAATACTCCTTTCGTTTATGTTCTCATAGAATTACTAGATTTTTTTGAAAAGAAGACAATCCCGGATTCGAGGAGCGATACTGTACAATGGCCCAACAAATACCAAAGTCATCGGTTTTACTGATGCATCAAGTATATCGGAAAATATTCCCTGAAGTACATAAGGAATTGGAATTATGGACACAGCGGGCAGAAGCGATCCCGGACCCGGAACTGCGGAAGCAGGCGCTGGAAAGTATTCGGACCAAACGCTTCCATTGCCAGGGAGGAGCGGTATACAGTCTGCTGGCAGGGGATAGGTGGAAGCAGGCGATAAAGTTCATCATTGCGTATCAAACCATCAGTGACTATCTTGATAATCTATGTGATCGCAGCACTTCGCTTGATCCGGACGATTTCCGGCTATTGCATCGATCCATGCTGGATGCACTGCAGCCCGGTGAGATGCTGAAGGATTATTATGCCTTACGGGATGAGCGCGAAGACGGCGGTTATTTGCATTCGCTTGTATTCACTTGCCAGACGATCCTCGGGAAACAGCCGGACTTGCCGATCATGCAGCCTTATCTGCTGAAGCTTTCAGGCTTATATGGCGATTTGCAGGTGCACAAGCATGTCGCCAAGGAAGAGAGGATTGAACGGCTTACGAACTGGTTCTCTTTATATCAGGAGGAGCACCGTGATCTTACTTGGTATGAATTCTCTGCCTGCAGCGGATCCACTCTTGGCATCTTCTGCTTCGTATCTTACGGAATGGGGATGGAGCTTGATCATCAGCTGGCCGAAGATATCTATCGAAGCTATTTCCCGTATATGCAAGGTCTGCATATCCTGCTGGATTACTATATCGATCAAATGGAGGATGAGGCCGAGGGCGATTTGAATTTCTGCCATTACTACCGGGACTCCGATGAAATGCGGGAAAGGCTGCTCTATTTCATCGAACGGACGAATGAAAGTGTGCAGCGTCTGCCGCATGCGTCCTTCCATGAAATGGTCCATCATGGACTGGTCGGTCTGTACCTGGCAGATAGCAAGGTCAGCCTGCTTGCGGATGGCAAGCAGATGATAAAATCGCTGCTCAGAGCCAGCGGGAATAAATCGAAGTTTTTCCATTTGAACATCAAAGCGTATAATAAAATGAAAGAAGCGCGTACCCCGATTGGCTAGGGGGTCGCGCTTCTTTCATTTTTTCTTCTCGATTGCGATGATGAACGGCGGATTATTCTTTTGATTGAGGAAACGGTACTGCAGGACGGCATAATGTTTTTGATCATAGTCCTTTACATGGGCCAGCAATCCTTCTTTTTCAATTGCGCCTTCCGGGTGGCCATGATAAACAACCAATACAATCCTGCCTCCCGGTTTCATGGCATGGCGGATTTTTTCGATGGCAGTGATGGTGCTTTCTGCGTTGGTGGTGATGGCCTTGTTGCTGCCCGGCAGGTAGCCCAAGTTGAAGATGGCTCCGGCAAGCTTGCCTTCATCTTCAGGGGTTATATAATGATCGACACGCTGGTGGCTGTCCAGGATCAGCGTCGTATTCGTCACATCGTGCATAGCCAGGTGCTTGCTTGTCATTTCAATGGCTTGTTCCTGTATATCGAATGCCAGTACTTTTCCTTCTTCCCCGACTAAACGGCTGAGCACGAGTGTATCGTTGCCATTGCCGCAAGTCGCATCGATGACTGTATCTCCTGGCAGAATCACTTGTTCCATCAGTTCGTGTGCATAAGCGATGACATGTTTTAGCATTTCCTGAATCCTCTCTCTGACAAATTGTTCTCTCTTATTTTCCGCTACCTGCTTCCATTTAGCAAATCAAATCTCTGATATGTAAAAATAAATTTACAAACATTTTACCAAAATTATGTAGAAACGTGTCGATATAAGGACCATAGTAGTAGTGTGATGGAAAAGAAAGGAGTATATCGACATGTATAAGCGCGTCCTAATACCTATTTGTATTCTGCTTCTATGTTATCTGACTGGGTGTGCAGCCGATTCGGCAGCTGCCAAACTGGATGAAGAAAAACGTATCGGAATCATACTGACAGAAGCGGGACTCGGTGATCAGGAATGGAATGATGTGGCCATCGAGGGCCTGACGAAAGCAAGGGATCGTCTTGATATAGTCTATACATATAAGGAAATGACCCCAGAGCTATCCTATGAAGAAGTACTGGGGGAATTGGCTCGGGAAGGCATGGATGCAATCATCACTTTGGAGCCATCAGCCAGGGACGCTGTCTCTGAGCAAGCAGCTGCAAATCCGGATATTACATATATAGCTTTCGGAACCGATTTGAAGGGAGATAATCTATTCGGCTATACGTTTGATGTAAAACAGGCGGGTTATTTGGCAGGTGTGGCAGCTGCCACCGTGACAAAAACGGGTAAGGCGGGCTTTATCGGTGAGCGATCCAGTGCTTATCTTGCAGGATTCGAACAAGGGATGGCTGATACATCCCAAGAAACGGAACTGCTTGTTAGGGAAGCATCTCCGGATGACGAAGCTGCCGGTAAGCAATCGGCGAAGGAACTGATCGAGGAGGGGGCGGATATTCTTTTTGCTGAACCCGGAAGTGCCGAAAAGGCGATGATAGGACAAGCTTCCTTGACGGATATATATGTGATTGGTGCCGGAGGCGATCAGTCTTATCTTGCTCCCGATAATGTCGTGACATCTGCCATGCTGCAAATCGATCACGTCTTATTCGAATTTTTGGAGCGGTTATCGAAAGGGGAAGAGCTGCCGAAGGATAATATGATTGGATTGAAGGAACAAGCGGTAGGCTTGAGTCCGATTGGCGTCGTCAGTATCACGGACACAGTCGAAGGAAAAGTCCACACGGCAACACAGAAGCTGATAGAATCGGAGTGAGCTAAATGAAACTGACACGGAAACTTTTTCTTCAATCGGCAGCTACAAGTGTATTGGCTTTGGCCCTCATTGCGTTCATCATCTTTAGTATGGTGAGAATCAACGCCTCCAGTTATGAGCAGGTCCAGCATCTTCTGGAGCTGCAGCGGCTTGACAGTCAGCTCAATAATGCAGGGCAGATACTGAAGAACACGGCTACGATCCGTACGGACACATCGGCTGCAGAATTGCGGACTTATTTGGATCAGAGCGAATCGAGCTTCGAGCAGCTGACTGCCACCACGGAAGGGCAGTCATCCGCATATCTCGAAGCGGCAATGGAAAAGTATGATGAATGGCAGGGGGAAGTGACGAGCCTTCTGACGAATGTGAATGAGATGGAAGCACTTCGGTTATCCAGCCGGGTTCAAGGGCTGCTGAATGATATTTATATGGCGAATGCATACAGTACGGCAGCTTATGAAGATGAACAGCGTACATTGCAGAATCAGATCACATTTGTAATAGTGGTGTCCGTCGTGGGGGTGCTGCTGCTGATCATCATCACGAGCTACACATCGGGAAGGACGAGTAAATCGATTGCCAATCCATTATTGGCACTGGCATCGAGGACGAATCAGATTGCAGCTGGTGATTTGACTGTACGGCCAATAGAAAAGACCGGGAGCCTGGAAATCAGTGAAATGAATCAGTCATTCGGCCAGATGGCAGAACAGCTGAAAAGCTTGATTCGATCCATTGAAAAAGCCAGTGATGAAGTAGCCGGAATGTCAGAAGAAATCGACAAGGACAATCGTAATCTTCAGGAACTGCATAAGGAGATTGCTGCTTCGGTCGGTGAAATCACATCCGGATCTCAGCGTATTTCCTCCGACCTTCAGCAGACTGTTGCCATGATTGAACAGATGGACAAGCAGGGAAGTGAGAACAGTGCGTTTGCGACAGAGACAGTCGAGCTCGGGAAACTTGCGGCAGAGGCTGCTGTCCGCGGACGTGAAACCGTTCAAGAGCAGCAGCGGCTGACAGTCAGGAATGGAGAAAGCAGGGAGCTGATGGAAGCGTCTCTGCGGGATTTCATGCAATACTCTCAGCAAATCGAGCAAATGGTGGCATCGGTTGCTTCCGTTGCGGAACAGACTAACTTGCTTGCTTTGAATGCGGCGATCGAGGCGGCCAGGGCTGGGGAAGCAGGCAAAGGATTTGCTGTCGTTGCCGATGAAATCCGTAAGCTAGCCGATGAATCCAAAGCTTCGGCGGATAGCATCTATCAGACGATTGGTGCAATTCGCAAGGGAACGATGAATTTATCCGAGGCTGTGCAATTCGGCCACGAAACAGCCAAAGCTGAAACAGCTTCCATGGAAAGCATGGAAACATCATTTGTAGAGATAGAAGAAAAATTCGAGACAATTGCAAAGCGGCTGCAGCAAATCCAAAGTGGCAGTCTTAAATCCGAAGAATTGGGGGCGGAGGTGCTGACCCGAGTGGAACAAATCAGCAGTACGCTCCAGGAAAACACTGCAAAGACGGATGTGGTCCACCACTCGACCAACGCCCAGTATGGAGCATATGAGCAGCTGGCCATGACAGTCGGGCAGCTGGACCGTGTAACGCGTGAGCTGCAGGAGGCTGTTTCGGTATTCCGGACGGAAGCTGCCGAATCTTGACAAACGCAGCGCAGTTCCGTACACTGGACACAACAATACTGTGAACGATGAGGAGAAGGAGTAGTAGCGAGCACTGCTTGGTTATAGAGAGACGGTACTCTGGTGCAAGCCGTCCCGGCATCTTGTGAACTCGCCTTCGGAATTGCAAAAGGGAACTGCCAGTACTTTTTGCCGTTTTCCGCGTTAAGGAATGTCGAGCGGGCGTGCATTTGCGCTAAGTTGGGTGGTACCGCGGGAGAAGTCTCTCGTCCCATTATTGGGATGAGGGGCTTTTTTCTTTGCTTCACGGTCAGATTGTTCAAGTTGAAGAGAGTACAGGAGGCACATGATATGTCATTCAATCATCATGAAATCGAAAAGAAATGGCAAGCTTTTTGGGAAGAAAACAAAACGTTCAAAACGGATACTTCCTCTGACAAACAAAAGTTTTATGCCTTGGATATGTTTCCTTATCCATCAGGTGCAGGTCTGCACGTCGGACACCCTGAAGGTTATACAGCGACGGATATATTATCTCGTATGAAACGGATGCAAGGCTATGAAGTGCTTCATCCGATTGGCTGGGATGCATTCGGTTTGCCGGCGGAGCAGTATGCGCTGGATACGGGGAACGATCCGGAAGAATTCACGAAAAAGAACATAGCGACCTTCACAAGACAAATCAAAGAACTTGGTTTCTCCTATGACTGGGATCGCGAAGTCAATACAACAGATCCAGATTACTATAAATGGACGCAGTGGATTTTCCTTCAATTGTACAAGAAGGGCCTTGCTTATGTCGATGAAGTGGCAGTCAACTGGTGCCCTGCCCTGGGTACTGTCCTTTCCAATGAAGAAGTCATCGATGGAAAGAGTGAGCGCGGCGGGCACCCTGTCATCCGCAAGCCGATGAAGCAATGGGTGCTGCGTATTACTGCTTATGCAGATCGTCTGCTTGAGGACTTGGATGAACTGGACTGGCCGGATAGCTTGAAAGAAATGCAGCGAAACTGGATCGGACGTTCAGAAGGAGCTGAAGTCACCTTCCGCATCGACGGCACAGAAGAAAGCTTCGATGTGTTTACGACTCGTCCGGATACTTTGTTTGGGGCTACATTCGCTGTCATGTCCCCCGAGCATCCGCTTGTTGACAAAATTACGTCCGATGCCCAGCGCGAAGCAGTCGATGCCTATAAGCAGGAAGTAGCTGCAAAGAGTGATTTGGAGCGTACCGACCTTGCAAAAGAGAAAACAGGTGTATTCACGGGAGCATATGCCATCAATCCAGTTAACGGAGAAAAAATGCCGATCTGGATCGCCGATTACGTGCTGATGAGCTATGGATCGGGAGCAATCATGGCTGTCCCGGCACATGATGAACGTGACTATGAGTTTGCGAAGACTTTCGATTTGCCGATCAAAGCAGTCATCGAAGGTGCAGATATTGAAAAAGAAGCGCATACTGGCGAGGGAGCGCATATCAATTCTGGTTTCCTTGACGGTTTGAATAAAGAAGAAGCAATTTCTGCAGCGATCAAGTGGCTGGAAGAGAACAACCACGGCTCCAAGAAGGTAAGCTATCGTCTGCGTGACTGGGTGTTCAGCCGCCAGCGCTACTGGGGTGAGCCGATTCCGATCATCCATTGGGAAGATGGCACGATGACAAGCGTACCGGAGGAAGAGCTTCCGCTTGTACTTCCGAAAACAGATGAAATCAAATCATCCGGTACAGGTGAATCACCGCTTGCGAATATCACGGAATGGGTGAATGTCACGGATCCGGAAACAGGCAAGAAAGGCAAGCGTGAAACACATACGATGCCGCAGTGGGCGGGAAGCAGCTGGTACTTCCTTCGTTACATCGATCCGAAGAATCCAGAAAAGCTTGCTGACTTTGAAACGCTGAAGAAGTGGCTGCCGGTCGATGTATATATCGGTGGGCAAGAGCACGCCGTCCTTCATTTGCTATATGCACGTTTCTGGCATAAATTCCTTTATGATATCGGAGTCGTGCCGACGAAAGAGCCTTTCCAGAAGCTGTTCAACCAAGGCATGATCCTTGGTGAAAACAATGAAAAAATGAGTAAGTCCAAAGGGAATGTCGTCAATCCTGATGATGTCATTGATTCCCATGGGGCAGATACACTCCGTCTATATGAAATGTTCATGGGTCCATTGGATGCTTCGATTGCCTGGTCGACAAATGGCCTGGATGGTTCCCGTCGATTCCTTGATCGTGTATGGCGCTTATTCATTACAGAAGAAGGGGAGCTTTCGGATAAGGTGCAGGATACAGATGCCGAAGAACTGCAAAAAAGCTATCATGAAACTGTGAAGAAAGTGACAGAGAACTTCGAGGCTTTACGTTTCAATACCGGGATTTCCCAATTGATGGTGTTCATCAATGATTGCTATAAAGCACCTGTCATCCCGCGTGATTTTGCCGAAGGCTTCATCAAGCTGCTTTCGCCGGTAGCACCGCATATTGCGGAAGAGCTGTGGAGCAAACTGGGACATCAGGAAACAATCTCGTATGCAGAATGGCCGGTCCATGATGAGTCGAAGCTTGTAGAACAAGAAATCGAAATCGTGCTGCAGGCGATGGGCAAGGTGCGGGCAAAAGCAATGGTGCCGCACGATGCATCCAAGGAAGAGCTTGAACAAATCGCGCTGAATAATGAACAAATGCAAAGCTGGCTGGAAGGAAAGACTGTCCGCAAGGTGATCGTCGTTCCAGGCAAGCTGGTGAATGTAGTAGCAAACTGATAGATGAATCCCTTCTGTGTTTCCGGAAGGGATTCTATTTGAGTGAAGGAGAGATGTAAGATGCGTAATATACAACCGGAAGAACTTGATGAACTTATTGAAAACGGGACTTCTGCCTATAAAGTGATCGATGTGCGGGAAGAGGAAGAAGTGGAACAAGGCATGATTCCAGGTGCCATTCATATTCCGCTGCAGCAGATTCCTGAAAAGCTGCCTGAATTGCCTGCGGACGAGACATATGTACTTGTCTGCCGCGGCGGTCACCGCAGCATGAATGCGGCTGCATTCATGGAGAATCAAGGATATGATGTGATCAATATGGACGGCGGTATGCTGGAATGGAAAGGCGAACTGGTTTTCAAGTAAGATGAGGGGCGGCAAGGAAGGCGTTTCGACGTCTTCTTTGCTAATAATCTATTTTTCTCTGATACTAGTGTTGACAGTATCGAATCATGGTGGTAGTATATAGATACTGTCGCAAGGCAGTCATTGATCTTTGAAAACTGGACAAAACAACCAATTACGAACTAAACGACATGATCATAAAGATCAACGTCAGCTCTGACGAGCAATGCATCAACACTTTCATGGAGAGTTTGATCTTGGCTCAGGACGAACGCTGGCGGCGTGCCTAATACATGCAAGTCGAGCGCAGGAAACCAGATGACCCCTCCGGGGTGAATCTGGCGGAATGAGCGGCGGACGGGTGAGTAACACGTGGGCAACCTGCCTGTAAGACTGGGATAACTCCGGGAAACCGGGGCTAATACCGGATAGTATTTCCTTTCTCCTGATCGGAAATGGAAAGACGGTTTCGGCTGTCACTTACAGATGGGCCCGCGGTGCATTAGCTAGTTGGCGGGGTAACGGCCCACCAAGGCGACGATGCATAGCCGACCTGAGAGGGTGATCGGCCACACTGGGACTGAGACACGGCCCAGACTCCTACGGGAGGCAGCAGTAGGGAATCTTCCGCAATGGACGAAAGTCTGACGGAGCAACGCCGCGTGAGCGATGAAGGCCTTCGGGTCGTAAAGCTCTGTTGTCAGGGAAGAACAAGTACAAGAGTAACTGCTTGTACCTTGACGGTACCTGACCAGAAAGCCCCGGCTAACTACGTGCCAGCAGCCGCGGTAATACGTAGGGGGCAAGCGTTGTCCGGAATTATTGGGCGTAAAGGGCGCGTAGGCGGTTTCTTAAGTCTGATGTGAAAGCCCACAGCTTAACTGTGGAGGGTCATTGGAAACTGGGGAACTTGAGTGCAGAAGAGGAGAGTGGAATTCCACGTGTAGCGGTGAAATGCGTAGATATGTGGAGGAACACCAGTGGCGAAGGCGACTCTCTGGTCTGTAACTGACGCTGAGGCGCGAAAGCGTGGGGAGCAAACAGGATTAGATACCCTGGTAGTCCACGCCGTAAACGATGAGTGCTAGGTGTTAGGGGGTTTCCGCCCCTTAGTGCTGAAGTTAACGCATTAAGCACTCCGCCTGGGGAGTACGGCCGCAAGGCTGAAACTCAAAAGAATTGACGGGGGCCCGCACAAGCGGTGGAGCATGTGGTTTAATTCGAAGCAACGCGAAGAACCTTACCAGGTCTTGACATCCGCTGACAACCTTGGAGACAAGGCGTTCCCTTCGGGGACAGCGTGACAGGTGGTGCATGGTTGTCGTCAGCTCGTGTCGTGAGATGTTGGGTTAAGTCCCGCAACGAGCGCAACCCTTGATTCTAGTTGCCAGCATTCAGTTGGGCACTCTAGAGTGACTGCCGGTGACAAACCGGAGGAAGGTGGGGATGACGTCAAATCATCATGCCCCTTATGACCTGGGCTACACACGTGCTACAATGGATGGTACAAAGGGCAGCGAAGCCGCGAGGCTAAGCAAATCCCATAAAACCATTCTCAGTTCGGATTGCAGGCTGCAACTCGCCTGCATGAAGCCGGAATCGCTAGTAATCGCGGATCAGCATGCCGCGGTGAATACGTTCCCGGGCCTTGTACACACCGCCCGTCACACCACGAGAGTTGGTAACACCCGAAGTCGGTGAGGTAACCTTTTGGAGCCAGCCGCCGAAGGTGGGATCAATGATTGGGGTGAAGTCGTAACAAGGTAGCCGTATCGGAAGGTGCGGCTGGATCACCTCCTTTCTAAGGATAATTGGAAAAGGTGAAGCGACTGTTCAAAAGCGTACGGATAGATCAGATCGGTTACAGACTCCGGGTTTTGGAGTCAGGAAACGAGATGAACTATACGCTAGCTTTTAGGAGCTGAACCTGGACATTGGAACTACTACTTCGTAGTAGACACGTAATTGGGTTGTTTGTTCAGTTTTGAGAGATCAATCTCTCTTGTGAACCTTGAAAACTAGATAAGAAACAACATGCCAGAACATCAAACTTTAAAGCAAGACAATATATATTGTCGCGATTTAATGCATCATGCGTTATTAGTTAAGTGAAGAAGGGCGCACGGTGGATGCCTTGGCACTAGGAGCCGATGAAGGACGGGACTAACACCGATATGCTTCGGGGAGCTGTAAGTAAGCTTTGATCCGGAGATTTCCGAATGGGGGAACCCGCTATCCGTTATTGGATAGTACGCATTACTGAATACATAGGTGATGCGAGGCAGACCCGGGGAACTGAAACATCTCATTACCCGGAGGAAGAGAAAGCAAATGCGATTTCCCAAGTAGCGGCGAGCGAAACGGAATCAGCCCAAACCAGAAGGCTTGCCTTCTGGGGTTGTAGGACACTCCTTTGGAGTTACAAAGAAACCATGTAGACGAAGCGGCTTGGAATGGCCCGCCATAGAAGGTAAGAGCCCTGTACTTGAAATGTGGTTTCCTCCGGAGTGTATCCTGAGTACGGCGGAACACGTGAAATTCCGTCGGAATCCGGGAGGACCATCTCCCAAGGCTAAATACTCCCTAGTGACCGATAGTGAACCAGTACCGTGAGGGAAAGGTGAAAAGCACCCCGGAAGGGGAGTGAAATAGAACCTGAAACCGTGTGCCTACAAGTAGTCGAAGCCCGTTAATGGGTGACGGCGTACCTTTTGTAGAATGGACCGGCGAGTTACGATCCCCTGCAAGGTTAAGTTGAAAAGACGGAGCCGCAGCGAAAGCGAGTCTGAATAGGGCGACATAGTAGGTGGTCGTAGACCCGAAACCGTGTGATCTACCCATGTCCAGGGTGAAGGTCAGGTAACACTGACTGGAGGCCCGAACCCACGCACGTTGAAAAGTGCGGGGATGAGGTGTGGGTAGGGGTGAAATGCCAATCGAACACGGAGATAGCTGGTTCTCTCCGAAATAGCTTTAGGGCTAGCCTCAAAGGATGATGGTTGGAGGTAGAGCACTGATTGGACTAGGGGCCCTCATCGGGTTACCGAATTCAGTCAAACTCCGAATGCCAATCAATCTACTTTGGGAGTCAGACCATGGGTGATAAGGTTCATGGTCGAAAGGGAAACAGCCCAGACCGCCAGCTAAGGTCCCAAAGTGTGTGTTAAGTGGAAAAGGATGTGGCGTTGCTTAGACAACCAGGATGTTGGCTTAGAAGCAGCCATCATTGAAAGAGTGCGTAATAGCTCACTGGTCGAGTGACGCTGCGCCGAAAATATACCGGGGCTAAACACACCACCGAAGCTGCGGATTGACATCTACGATGTCAGTGGTAGGAGAGCGTTCTAAGGGCTGTGAAGGTCGATCGTGAGGACGGCTGGAGCGCTTAGAAGTGAGAATGCCGGTATGAGTAGCGAAAAAAGAGTGAGAATCTCTTTCATCGAAAGCCCAAGGTTTCCTGAGGAAGGCTCGTCCGCTCAGGGTTAGTCGGGGCCTAAGCCGAGGCCGAAAGGCGTAGGCGATGGATAACAGGTTGATATTCCTGTACCACCTAAATCCGCTTGAACGATGGGGGGACGCAGGAGGATAGGGAAAGCGCGCTGCTGGTCATGCGCGTCCAAGCCGTGAGGAAGTTGAGCAGGCAAATCCACTCAACATGATTCCAGGCGGTTATGGGGAGGGAAATTTAGTACCGAAGTTCCTGATTTCACACTGCCAAGAAAAGCCTCTAGTGAGGAAATAGGTGCCCGTACCGCAAACCGACACAGGTAGGCACGGTGAGTAACCGAAGATGATCGGGAGAACTCTCGTTAAGGAACTCGGCAAAATGACCCCGTAACTTCGGGAGAAGGGGTGCTTCTTTTTAGGAGAAGCCGCAGTGAAAAGGCCCAAGCGACTGTTTAGCAAAAACACAGGTCTCTGCAAAGCCGTAAGGCGAAGTATAGGGGCTGACACCTGCCCGGTGCTGGAAGGTTAAGGGGAATGGTTAGGGACTTCGTCCCGAAGCTGTGAACCGAAGCCCCAGTAAACGGCGGCCGTAACTATAACGGTCCTAAGGTAGCGAAATTCCTTGTCGGGTAAGTTCCGACCCGCACGAAAGGTGCAACGACTTGGGCACTGTCTCAACGAGAGACCCGGTGAAATTATACTATGCGTGAAGATGCGCATTACCCGCGACAGGACGGAAAGACCCCGTGGAGCTTTACTGTAGCCTGATATGGAATGTTGGTACAGCTTGTACAGGATAGGTGGGAGCCTTGGAAACCGGAGCGCCAGCTTCGGCGGAGGCATCCGTGGGATACCACCCTGGCTGTATTGACATTCTAACCCAGAACCGTCATCCGGTTCGGAGACAGTGTCAGGTGGGCAGTTTGACTGGGGCGGTCGCCTCCCAAAGAGTAACGGAGGCGCCCAAAGGTTCCCTCAGAATGGTTGGAAATCATTCGTAGCGTGCAAAGGCAGAAGGGAGCTTGACTGCGAGACCTACAAGTCGAGCAGGGACGAAAGTCGGGCTTAGTGATCCGGCGGTGCCGTATGGAAGGGCCGTCGCTCAACGGATAAAAGCTACCCCGGGGATAACAGGCTTATCTCCCCCAAGAGTCCACATCGACGGGGAGGTTTGGCACCTCGATGTCGGCTCATCGCATCCTGGGGCTGTAGTCGGTCCCAAGGGTTGGGCTGTTCGCCCATTAAAGCGGTACGCGAGCTGGGTTCAGAACGTCGTGAGACAGTTCGGTCCCTATCCGTCGTGGGCGTTGGAAGTTTGAGAGGAGCTGTCCTTAGTACGAGAGGACCGGGATGGACGCACCGCTGGTGCACCAGTTGTTCCGCCAGGAGCACAGCTGGGTAGCTACGTGCGGAAGGGATAAGTGCTGAAAGCATCTAAGCATGAAGCCCCCCTCAAGATGAGACTTCCCATCATTTTAAATGAGTAAGATCCCTCAGAGACGATGAGGTAGATAGGTTCGAGGTGGAAGCGTGGTGACACGTGCAGCTGACGAATACTAATCGATCGAGGACTTAACTAAAAAACGAAAAGCGGAAAAGGCCGTTTAGAAACGTAGGAATAAGCGAGAAAGCCCGTAGTGGAGTGTACTTCTTCACGAAGGGATTTATCGCTTAGGCCATAGTTTCTGGCCTTTGGAGCTGGATCTAGCCGCAGCGCCAGATCCCTTAGTAAGTCAACGCCAAAGACCAAGCACTCCGGTGCTTGGCACGCATGAGATGTACAGCAAGGATGTTTCTTATCTAGTTTTGAGGGTTCATTCCATATGAATTCTTGCATTGTCTGGTGGTAATAGCGAAGAGGTCACACCTGTTCCCATGCCGAACACAGCAGTTAAGCTCTTCAGCGCCGATGGTAGTTGGGTTCGCCCTGCGAGAGTAGGACGCTGCCAGGCAAGTCGAAATCCCTGATTTTTATTGAATCAGGGATTTTTTGTTGCGGAAAAAGGGGGGCTGGTATGGAAAGTACTATAAAAAGAAACCTTGTCATACGCGAAGCTGAGATAAAAGATGCTGAAGCTTTAGCGCGGCTGAGAGTGAAAACCGATGGAGAAACAGAATATATGGATAGAGAAGAAGGAGAAGGGTATCTGTCACCGAAAGATTTCGAGGCATTGATAATCAAGGATCGGAAGGAACTGACCAATTTATGCCTTGTTGCCTGTGACAAGGGAAAAGTAGTTGGTTATTGCAGATGTGAAGGTAATGAATTAAGGCGGTTATCGCATCAAGTTACATTCGGCATTGCAATTTTAAAGGAGTATTGGGGATATGGTATAGGCAGAAAGATGCTGGAAATGATTATTGCGTGGTCTCAAAAGCAAGAAATACATAAAATCAATCTATCTGTTCTTGCATCGAATAAACGTGCCATTCGTCTGTACGAAGCATACGGTTTTCAAATTGAAGGCTGTCTGAAAAATGATAAAAGATTGAGTGACGGCGAATTTCACGATACTGTACTTATGGCCCGGTTCTTGAACAAGTAATGCTATATCATTGTGAAAACCCTCCATCCTTCAAGGATGGAGGGCATTTTTTAATTCGTAACAGATACAGCTTCCCATGCTGCATGCATGCCAGCTACTCGTCCAGTGACCATGGCAGAGGTAATATTATAACCGCCAGTATATCCATGAATATCAAGGATTTCTCCGCAGAAGTATAATCCGGGCATGAACTTAGACTGCATCGTAGTAGGAACGATTTCTTTTACGGACACACCGCCTCCTGTGACGAAGGCCTTCTCAATTGGCTGGGAACCGTTTACAGGGAAAGTAAAGCCCTTGAGCAAGCTGACGAACTGCTGCACATTTTCCCGGGAAATATTTGCTGCTTTCATATCTGGAAGTATGTTGGCCTGTTCCAAAAGGAAATCGAGATAACGTTCGGGCACAATGCCTTTCACTAAGTTACGGAATGCTTTTTTAGGCTGTCCTTGCATCATCTGTGAAAGCTCATCCATCAATACATGAGCTTTCTTGTCAGGAAGGGCATCAATATGCATGCCGACCTCTTTCCGTCCTTTCATCAGTTCCTTTACTACATATTGCGAGCAGCGCAGTACAGCAGGTCCTGAAATACCGAAATGAGTGAACAGCATGTCCATCTGATGGGTGATGATCGTTTTCCCTTTTTCGTTGAGCACACTTACAGCTACATCCCGCAGTGCAAGTCCTTGCAGCTGCTTTTGTTTGATGAAGCTGGCCGAAGAGAGCAAAGGCACTTCTGTCGGGTACAGTGTCGTGATCGTATGTCCTGCTTTCTTTGCCCATGCATAGCCATCGCCGGTACTGCCGGTATGCGGTACTGCTTTACCGCCTACAGCGACAATGACAGCCCCTGCGCTGATCTTTTCACCGTCTTTTAGGATTATCTCGTGTTTTTGCTCGCCATAGTGGATGGCTTTGACGGGTGTTTCCGTCCAGATGCGGACATGCAGCGCATCCAATCGATTAAGCAATGCCTGTACGACGGATTTAGCTGAATTGCTTACAGGGAACATCCGTCCATGATCTTCTTCCTTCAGCTTCACACCGAGATTTTCGAAGAAATCAATGATATCGTAATTGTCGAAAATAGAGAATGCACTATACAAAAACTTTCCGTTACCGGGAATATGCTTGATGACTTCATCCTGAGGCAGGCGATTCGTGACATTACATCTGCCGCCGCCTGATATCGCAAGTTTATTGCCAAGCTTCTTTCCTTTATCAATCAAAAGTGTGGAGGCTCCATGCTCCGCTGCCGATATGGCCGCCATGAGACCGGATGGACCGCCGCCTATCACTGCTACATCGTAATTCATATTGGTTGTTCTTCCTTTCTGCTGATGGGATCCAAAGGAATTCTTCCATCAGGTCTACTTTATGATAAAATAGATTCATTGGATTTTAAAGAGGAGTTAGGTGAAATAATGGCTTTGTCGACTATGATTCGCGGGACATTGCTGCTGACGGCAGCTACATTCCTGTCGAAGTTTCTCGGGATCATCTATGTTATCCCGTTCAATGCATTGGTAGGTTCCTCTGGTGGAGCTTTATTCAACTTTGCATACACCCCATATAATATATTGATCAGTATTTCTACAATCGGTATTCCGTTAGGTGTTTCAAAATTTGTATCAAAATATAATGGCTTAGGGGATTATCGAACAAGCCAGCGCGTTTTCAAAACCGGCTTCAGAATCATGGGGGCAACCGGTATCCTGGCATTCCTCATCATGTATTTCGGAGCCGATTGGATTGCACAGTGGAGTGTCGGGGACGGAAAGTCAGGTTTTACGACAGACACTGTTGCTTATGTTATCAAGCTCGTCAGTTTCGCTAACCTTATCATACCTGCAATGAGTATCGTCAGGGGATTTTTCCAAGGTAACCAATCGATGGGACCATCGGCCGTTTCCACTGTGGTGGAACAAATCGCGCGTATTGTATTCTTGTTGCTCAGTGCTTATCTTGCCCTGCATGTTTTCCATCAAAACATTGCCGTAGCTGTCGGATATGCGACCTTCGCTGCCTTTGTCGGCGCGCTTGCTTCCTGTGCAGTGCTCTATGTTTATTGGCGTGCCCGCAAGCCGCATCTGGAGCTGAAAATGAGACAGCAGACTGTACGCCCTGCCCCGATTTCAGATAGGTCCATCATTAAAGAATTGCTTAGCTATGCCGGCCCATTTGTTGTTACTGGTATAGCCACATCGCTTTATCAGTTCATCGATCAGTTTACGATGCCGCGTGCGCTGGAAGCGATTGGACAAGGAAATGTAGCTGTAGATATCTTCGGGGTAATAAATTTTTACGGTCAAAAAATCATCACTATACCCATGACACTGTCTATCGGATTATCCTTGGCTGCAGTTCCGGCCATCACCCGTGCATTTTTCGCCGATGACCGAAAATTGTATTTACAGCAAATCAATCAGTCATTGCAAATCGTGCTTTTCTTGATTTTGCCTGCCAGCATCGGTATTGCATTGCTGGGAAGTGAAGCCTACACAGCGTTTTATGGAACGGAAGCTGTTCTCAATCCTGATATAAGAGCGGGTAATCTTATGGTTTGGTACGCACCAGTAGCACTGCTGTTTGCATTGTTCACGACAACGTCATCCATCCTGCAGGGTATAAATGAACAGCGCTTCTCCGTCATCAGTTTGACAGCAGGATTATTAGTGAAGATTTTCTTCAATATTCCGCTCATCCATGCATTCGGAGCCAAGGGAGCCATCTTTGGTACGGCGTTGGCTGTCGGCATTGCAACTGTGCTGAACTTCCTGAAGATGAAGCATGTGCTGCATTTTCCGGTGCGTCAGCTCGCAAAGCGGACATTGCTGATTTTGATTTTCACGGCAATCATGTCTGCGGTTGTGCTTCTTATCAAGTTTTTGCTTGGATTTGCCATTACATTCCAGGATGGACAGGTTGCATCGGCTGTCATCATCTTCGTCTGTGCTTTGTTTGGAGGGGGCGTATACATGATCCTATCCTATAAATCCACGCTGCTTGAACGAGTACTCGGAAATCGGATCGGGTTCCTCGATCGTTTATTGAAAAGAAGGAAGGGTTAAATGATGAGATTGGATAAGCTGCTTGCAAATATGGGATTCGGAAGCAGAAAAGAAGTGAAGTCGCTCCTTAAACAAGGAGCTATCACGGTGAATGGCGCCCAGGTCAAATCACCTTCCATCCATGTGGATGAAAAGAAAGATAATGTAAAGGTGAATGGGGAAACAGTGGAGTACAGGGAGTTCATCTATTTGATGATGCATAAGCCGCCTGGGTTGGTATCGGCAACTGAGGATAAGCGGGACGAGACCGTGGTCGATATCCTGCAGCCGGAGGATCGCATTTTTGAGCCATTCCCGGTCGGCAGGCTGGATAAGGATACGGAAGGGCTGCTGCTTTTGACAAATGACGGGACACTTGCACATCAGCTATTATCACCAAAGAAACATGTGCAGAAGCTTTATTATGCCCGCATCGACGGCGAAGTGTCCGAAAAGACGATCGGGCAGTTCCGGCAAGGTGTCACCCTGGATGATGGTTATGTCACGAAGCCTGCCATCCTCCGTATCCTGGACGCTGGTCCGGTTTCTGAAGTCGAGATAACGATTACGGAAGGCAAATTCCATCAGATTAAGCGCATGTTCGAAGCGGTCGGTATGGAAGTCATTTATTTGAAGCGATTGCGGATGGGCAGCTTGGAGCTCGATGAGGATCTTGAGCTTGGGGAATACAGGGAACTTTCTGATGAGGAACTGGACAGGCTGTTTGAGGATACAAAAAAAAGCTGATCTGCTTGCAGATCAGCTTGCCTTAAATGGTTAAGAAATGTTACATAGGTTGTACGATTTGAATCAAGAGATTTTGACTTTTTTTGAGGTCGTTGACCAAACCCCCCGATGAGGACTTTGTACTAAACCGTTATACTCCAGCACGTTCAAATCGCGCTGTACCGTACGGTCCGTAATACCAAATTCTTCAGCCAATTCAGTAGTAGAAACTGTTTCCCTTTCTCGGATGTAAAGATAGACAGCTTTTACACGGTTTAGCATTCGGGATGTTGATTGATTCAAAAAACCACTCCTTAGTTTTACATAAGAATCTGGTGCTCTAAATCTCTTTCTACCCGTATTTTACATCAATTACGCACAGAAGGCTAGGAGATAGGTTAAATTTTCTGTTAATTACCCTTTACAAGAATATTAATAAAAAATTCAGGAGGCGACAGCAATGGAAAGAATCGACTGGTATGAAAAGGCGTCAGCTTATAAGGAAGCTTATGCAGAAGTATTGAATGGACTTGTATCCATTCCAAGCGTATATGATGCATCGACAAAAACGGATAGACAGCCGTTCGGTGAAAAGATAGATGAGGCACTTTTGTATATGCTGCAAACAGGCAGTAAGGATGGTTTTTTGACCAAATATGTCGACGGCTATGCGGGGCATATCGAGTATGGAAAGGGAGATGGATTGGTAGGTGTACTTGGACATTTGGATGTCGTACCTGCCGACGGAGACTGGACATATGGTGCCTTCCATCCGACATTGGCAGAAAATCGCCTTTTCGGGAGAGGGATGTTGGATGATAAGGGACCTGTTGTAGCAGCATATTTTGCCATGAAGCTCCTGAAGGATATGGGGTATGAACCGAAAAAGCGTATTCGCCTGATCATGGGGACAGACGAAGAACGGGATTGGCAATGCATGGAGTATTACTTCCAGCACGAGGAAATGCCGGATACCGGATTTACCCCGGATGCGGACTTCCCGCTCATTTATGCGGAAAAAGGAATCATCGATGGCTATATCTCGCTTCCTCCAGCGACGTACCAAGACGATATGCTTCGACTGGAGCAGTTCGAAGGCGGAAAGGCACTAAATATGGTTCCGGGTCAAGCGGAGGCACTTCTTTCGGGGAAGGGCCTGGAGAAGGTGGAAGAAGCATTTGCAGCACATCTTGCTGCTGAAGGGTTGATCGGCAGTACAGAAACCAAAGAAAATACTATCCTGCTCAGCATGTCCGGCAAAGCTGCCCATGGCTCCACCCCGGAGAAAGGAAGCAATGCAGTAGTGGCTTTGGCAAAATTCCTTGTAACCCTTCCGCTGCACGACCATGTAACAGGAAAGCTGAACTGGCTAGTCAAAAAATTCGCGGATTACCACGGGAATGGCATCGATCTAGGACTCTCAGATGAAGTCTCTGGTCCATTGACGCTTAATCTCGGGGAATTCAGCATGAAAGATGGCGTGTCCTGGAAGATTGGGGTGAATATTCGATATCCTGTCACAGCAGCCTATGATACGGTCACTGCCAGATTGTCTGCGCAGCTTGCAGAAGCAGGGGCCGAATTCCAGGAAACATCTCATTTAGCTTCCCTTTATGTAGAAAAGGATGATCCGCTGGTTCAAACATTGCTTGATGTGTACCGACGTCAAACAGGCGATCAAACCGATATTTTGGCGATCGGCGGGGGCACCTATGCACGAGCGATGAAAAAAGGGGTCGCTTTCGGGCCTCTTTTCCCTGGTTCACCGGACAGTGCCCATCAGCAAGATGAGCACATACTGCTTGAGGATATGCTGCGGGCCATTGCCATCTATGCAGAAGCGTTATATCTGCTGACAAAGGATGCGCATAGATAATGCAGGCAGATACGAAAAGGACATATCGGACTTTACAATATTTTTATCTGGCAGCTTTCTTATCCAATGGATCGTTATTTCCGCTCCTGGCTGTTTTCCTGCAAGAAGAAAAACAGCTCGATCCTGTTCTTGTGGGGCTCATAGTAGCTGCGATACCGCTGGTGAATACCGTTATGGAGCCTGTCTGGGGTCTGCTGAGCGATTATACCAAGAAACCATTGCGCCTGCTTGCAGCAGCATTAGCTGCTGCCGCTGCGCTTGCTTTCATTTATTTATTTTATGACCATTATGCATTGCTATTGCTTGGTATGCTGGCTATCGCGGTTTTCCAGGCGGCTGTCATTCCGTTATCGGACAGTATGGCTTTAAGCTTTGTCGAGCGCAATCAGCTTGAGTATGGGAATATCCGATTATGGGGAGCGATCGGATTTGCTGCTGCTTCCTTCCTGCTGGGGTACATAACCGATTTTGTCGGGACGTTGGATGTAATTTTCGTTGCTTATGGTCTGTTCCTTCTGCTTGCGCTTCCAGCATTGCGCAGGTTTCCGAGGCAAGGCTATGATATAGCGACGGTGTCGATGAAGGAAGGCTTGCGCACCTTGCGTAAAAACAAACCATTCCTATTCTTTCTCGTTTCCAACTTCCTTATTTTCGGGCCGATCCTGGCAAATAATTTCTATTTCGGAACATTCATTTTAGCAGCCGGTGGCACACTAAGTGCTGTCGGTATCGCCTTCTTTTTGGGAGCGGGCAGTGAAGCGCCATTTATGAAACTTGCCCATCGGATCATCGGGAAGATGAGTGTCCTCCATGTTGTCATATTAAGTGCTGCAGTATCCGGGGCAAGATGGGTTTTATACATGTTCGACCCGCCGCTAGCTGTCATTTTCATCACCACCATCATTCAGGGGCTGTCGATAGGACTCTATGTACCTGCCGCTTTGCTTTACATTAGAGGTGCCGCTCCTTCTTCCGTCCAAGCAACAGCCATTGCGCTTTATTCTGCGGTCGGAACAGGACTCGGCAATGCACTCTTCAACCTGATGGGCGGCATGATCCTGGAAATTGCGACAGTTTATCATATGTACGCTTTGTTTGCTGCAACCACTTTCGCAGGTGTTGGAATCTTGTTCATCGTGCAAAGAATGAAGGGTACAGCAGAAGGGAAAAGAGGAATAGCATGAGTACACATCATTTCATTGGAATCGGTCTGAACGAATCGATCCAAGCAGCGTTGGCTGAGTGGCAGTCAGAACTGAAATCATATGTTCCGATGAAACAATGGCCGAGACCGGAGGAATTCCATATTACATTGCAATTCCTTGGGCCTGCAGAAGAAGAACAGCTGAATCAGATAAAGGAAGCCTGGCAAGACGCAGATTTCGGTAAAGCTTTTTCCTTGGAAGCTGCCGGGATCGATGTGTTTGGCAGCCCGAAGCAGCCACGTGTCGTCTGGGCCGGTGTAAAGCCATTCGATCGGCTACAAGCATTGCAGCAAAAAGTGACGGCGAGTACGAAGGGAGCGGGCTTCCAGGTTGAAAATCGTCCGTATCGTCCGCATATCACACTCGGGAAAAAATGGGGAGCAGGTAAAGTAGAGGGGCAGCTGCCGCTGCTGGATAAGCGTCTGGCTTCACCGATCATGGTGGAGAAGGTGACGCTTTACCGAATCGAACCGGGTAAACGTCCGAAATACGTACCTGTACTGGTCAAAGATCTGGAGAGGGAGTGAATTGGTGTGGCGCAATTGATCAAGCTGCATGAATATATATCACGATATGAACAGAATCCTTACCGATATCCTGGTCAATTCATCAAACTGAAAAAAGAGAATTGGGGAAAAATGCACAGGGAATGGGAGCGCAAGCAAGCTGCTCCTGCTCCCTTCATCATAGGGGAAGAGAAGGAAGAACCAAGCAGAAAGCCATGGTTTCGAGTATTCAGCAAAAAAGATGATGAAATGGAGGAGCCCGATCCTGCTCCTGTCTATATAGCACCGACGGAACAGGCTCTGAAGCAGGATTACCTGGAGGAGCTTTTTGAATTTCAATTGACATGGGCAACGTCCACCATAGGGGAGTTTTCTTTTTATGATCACAAGTTCAAGGACGATCCGGTCCTCCGCTACTTTTTAAAACGATTCCCCGATACATTCTTTGTCATGTATAAACCCGTATTCGAAGTGAAGCAGACAACCATGGAGACAGATACAATCCTTATCCATCCATTAGGCATCGAGATCATTTCTGTATTGGAGGATAAGCCCGATGTGTTATTCTGGGCTTCTGATAATCGAACTTGGAAAAGGGAATCCAAGGGGCAGTTTACCAACTTCCTCAATCCGATGCTTTCCTTGAACAGGACAGAGAAGCTGATACAGGGCATCCTGAAAAAACACGACATCGAGCTGCCTGTGAAAAAAATAGTCTTGAGCAGGGAAAATCAGATTAGGTTTGCGACGGAGCCTCGAAACACACTGTTTATCGATACCAATAGGCATACCGCTTGGCTGATGGCCAAGCGACAGGAACAGCTGGCGTTGAAACATGTACAGCTCCGCGCCAGTGAAGTGCTGCTGGAGCAAGCTTATACCAAAGCTGTTGCCCGCCCAGAATGGGAAACGAGAGAAAACGAAGAATTTTTTAGTTAAATAAACTGTTTTTAAGCAGTACCATATTGATAAAACCATAGAAAATGTTGTAATCTTAAGTATGTCTGTCGAATTTGTTCGGGAATGTACTTGCCTTGTGTCACGCTGGGCTTGTTTACAGCTAGTAATGCAGAGCGATTGCACTAGGAAAGTAGGAATGAACGGTGAATTGGTTAGAACACATACTGGGGAATGAGTGGAAGATTGCTCCTGCTGGCGGTGTTACAGGAGAGGCCTATTATGCAAAAAGCGGAGATCGTCAGCTATTCCTGAAGCGCAATTCTTCTCCATTTTTGGCAGTCCTTTCAGCGGAAGGGATCGTGCCGAAACTTGTATGGACAAAGCGGATGGAAAATGGGGATGTGATCACTGCACAGGAATGGCTGCTGGGACGCGGTCTGACTTTCTCCGAAATGAGCGATCCGCGGGTGGCCAAGCTGCTCAGTAAGATCCATCATTCGTCCGAGATGCTGAATATGCTGATGCGGATGGGCAAAAAGCCCTTGCAGCCAGAAGCCAAAATGGAAGAGCTGCGGGAAAAAGCAGCTGGCTTCCAAGATCGGCTGCCTGCTTTGGAAACAGTACTGAAGAGACTGGAGCAATTCTTACCTGAGATGCCGGATCAGTTATTGGCTGTCTGCCATTTTGATATCGATCATAATAATTGGATGATAAGCCAGCATGATGAGCTGTACTTGGTGGACTGGGACAGTGCCCTTATCGCCGACCCGGCCGCTGACATCGGAATGCTGCTGAGAAAATACGTTCGATTACCTGATTGGGAAGCTTGGATGAACGCTTATGGGAAGCCGCTTGATGACGGACTTCTTAAACGCATTTATTGGTATGAAGCAGCCCGTATCATCATGTCTTTGCGCGATGATAATGTGGAGCGCAAAACAAAAGAATTGGCACAGCTGCTTATGGAAGTGAAGCAACTGACCTGCTAACCTTGAAAGCTGTCGATTGTCTCTACCCAATCCTCGAGCTGTTCTCTGTTCGTTGTGATATGCGCATTGATATCGGCGGCTTTTTCACCCGCAGTACTGTACGAATGGATACTGGGAAGCAGGGCAAGCAGCTCCTGCTGATCAGTTGATTTATTGGATAAGATGGAACGGGCCAGGCGGGATATTTGCTCGCATTCGGATTTGCTCCCGCAGCAGGATTCGCAATGCTCGCTCAGGATATCCCGCAGCAGGCTTAGTTGGTTTTGAACGGAAAGTGACATTGATTTTCCCCTCCTTCCTGAGGATAGCGTTTGCGTTTTAGCACCAAACTATGCAGGAGGGAAGGGCAGAAATAGGAGTGAGGTATATGCGTGTGCGCCATAAACCTTGGGCAGACGATTATTTGAAGGAAAATGATCATATTGTGATCCCGGAACCGAATAATCATAAAGGCAAATGGCGGGAATTATTCGGTAATGATAAACCGCTGCATGTAGAGATCGGATCAGGCAAGGGGCAATTCATCACTGGTATGGCTGCTCAGCATCCGGAATATAATTTCATCGGAATCGAATTGGCCAAAAGCATCATCGTAACAGCCGTGGAGAAAGCTGCCGAGGCAGCTCTTCCAAATGTCCGGCTCCTGAATGAGAATGCTGCTGATTTCCGTGAGCTGTTCGAGGAGAACGAAGTGGATACCATCTATTTGAATTTCTCTGATCCATGGCCGAAGAATAAGCACGAAAAACGTCGTTTGACATATAAATCCTTCCTGGAGCAATACAAATCCGTATTGAAGGATGATGGAGAAGTTATTTTCAAGACGGATAACCAGAAGCTGTTCGAATATAGTTTATCCAGCTTTTCCCGATTCGGTATGATATTGCAGGAAGTGAAGCTGGATTTGCATGCGGAAAATGATCCGCTGAATGTAAAAACGGAATATGAAGAGAAATTTTCCTCCCGCGGCTATCGAATCTATCGTGCTGTCGCCACATTTCAATAGAAGGAAACAAAAAACCCGGCAGAGCCGGGTTTATTTTTTAGGATGCCGTTTCTACAGCATCGATGACTGATCCAGTTTCTGCATCGACGAAGAACTCGTATTGAGCAGGTTTTCCATCGATTGTACGTGAGATACCGCCACGGTAAACAGTGTACGTGAGGCCGTGCTTCACTTTTTCTTCCGGTTTCATGTAGATCCAAGAACCGCTGATCGGACCTTCTTTCTTGAATGCTTCTTTAGCGAATTTAAGCGCCTTTTCCGGAGTTACTTTTTGTTGTTTTGCAATCTGCTTTTGGATCAAGTATCCAGCTGCAAGGCCAGCACCTACGATTGCTGCTGTTTTCTTAACGCCCATTTTGGTCACCTCTTCAACATAAGTTATATTCTATTATAGCTCATTGCCAAAGAAATATAAAACGAAACAACCTTTATGGCAACTTGCGGATCAATAGTTTACAATAGATATACAATAGTCTGACAAAAAGGGAGTACATAAGTATGAATCAAAAAACGATGGATTTATTCAAACAGCTGACTGAACTGCAGGCAGCACCAGGGAATGAACAGCTCATGCGAGCCTTTATGAAAGATAGACTGAAGCCATACTCTGATGAGATCATCCAAGATAAGCTTGGGGGCGTCTTCGGCGTAAAGAAAGGCACTGGACCCAAGGTGATGGTTGCCGGGCATATGGATGAGGTCGGTTTCATGGTGACGGGTATCACACCGAATGGGCTGCTCCGATTCCAAACCTTGGGAGGCTGGTGGAGTCAGGTCCTGCTTGCACAGCGCGTACAGGTCATGACGGAAGAGGGACCGATTCCAGGGGTAATAAGCTCCACACCGCCGCATTTGCTGACACCGGAACAGCGCAGCAAGCCTGCTTCGATTGATAGCATGCTGATCGATATCGGTGCGGATGATGAACGGGATGCGTATGAGCTTGGTGTCAAACTCGGGCAGCAAATCGTGCCATACATGCCGTTCACGCCAATGGCGAATGAGAAGAAAATCCTGGCGAAAGCCTGGGATAACCGTTATGGCTGCGGCTTGGCGCTGGAATTGATGGAAGAGGTATCTGGGGAAACATTGCCGAATCAGTTGTATGCTGGTGCGACAGTGCAGGAGGAAGTGGGCCTTCGCGGCGCGCAAGTAGCTTCCAATATGATCGATCCGGATATTTTTTATGCGCTGGATGCTTCGCCTGCAAATGATGTGGGAGGGGATAAGCAAGCTTTCGGTCATCTTGGGCAGGGTGCGCTTTTACGTATTTTTGATGGTACGATGATCATGAATCGGAATATGCGTGAATTCATTCTTGATACTGCGGAATCCAATGATATCAACTACCAATATTATGTCGGCAAAGGCGGTACGGATGCCGGGCGCGTCCATTTGGCCCATGAAGGCGTTCCATCAGCAGTGATCGGAATCGTATCCCGTTATGTACATACAAGTGCAAGTATCATCCATGTGGATGATTATGCGGCTGCAAAAGAGTTATTGATCAAGCTTGTCCGTGCAACGGATCAGTCGACAGTGGACCTTATTACTGCAAACGATTGATTGGACTGGAAAGGAAGCGCAATGCATGAAATTGATAATCGGGTCTAAGAATCCTGCTAAAGTAAATGCAGTCTCGGTTGTATTCCGTGATACATGGACATTGGAAAGTGCAGCGGTTGATTCTGGTGTAAGCGCCCAGCCGATGAGTGACGAGGAAACGCGCCTTGGCGCCATTCAGCGAGCCCTGGCCTGCCTCGAGTCACCTGGAGCAGCTGCGGGGATCGGTCTGGAAGGCGGCGTCACGGAGATGGATGATGGACTCTACATCTGTAACTGGGGCGCGTTGGCTGTCGGGGATAAAGTATGGAGTGCAAGTGGTGCCAAGCTGCTCCTGCCGGATTTCATCGCTGACCAGGTTCGAAAAGGGGAAGAACTGGGACCAGTCATGCGGGCATTCACAAGCAGGCAGGATATTTCATCGACCGATGGAGCTGTCGGTGTCTTTACAGAAGGCCATATGTCCCGCGCGGCAATGTTTGAACATATATGTCTTTTATTGAAAGGTCAATACGCCTTTTATATGGCGAATGAAAAGAAGGAAGCGGACTATTAAGTCCTGCTTCCTTCTTTGTTTATGAGGTTTGTTTCCATTCTGGCTCATCATCAGGGAAAGCATGCTCTTTATCATCCATTTCTTGGCTGTCGGTATGGGAAGCAGGCGGCATTTCTTTTGTTTCATCATTTCCTGATCCATCTTCCGGAATGTAGCCCAGGTCGAATTGAGCCACCTCGTCAGCCAAATCCTTGGCCAGCTGCTGCAGCTGAGATGCAGCGTTTGTCAGGATATCGATCGATTCTGCTTGTGTATCACTAGATGATGCTACCTCCTGTGCTGCAGAGGCTGCTTCATCAGCAATCTGATTGATGTGACCAAGCATGTCCGCCACAGTCTCATTACTTGATGCAACTTCTGCGACAGAAGAAGAGATATCCTGCATCTTAGCGTTACCTTGCTTCAATTGTCGGTGGATGCGCTCAAAAGCATTCGTCGTTTCTGCAACGCTTGCTGCCTGCAATCGCTGATAGGCGTCAAAGGCTTTGGCTTCATCGGCCAAACCGTTCATTTGCTGATTCATAGCTCCTACAAGTTCATGGATTTGCTGCGCTTCCTGTTTGGAACGTTCCGCCAGTTTCTTCACTTCATCGGCAACGACAGCGAATCCGCGTCCATGCTCGCCTGCACGAGCCGATTCGATTGCAGCATTGAGCGCCAGCAAGTTCGTGCTTTCTGAAATCTCTTCGATTGTCTGTACAATGGTGCGGATATGATTCGCCTGCTCTACTGCAAGCTGGATTTCAGCAGTCAGTTTTTGAGCTAGTTTCAAGAAGCTGTCAGAGGTCTCATGCAGCTGCTGCATTTGTTGGATACCAGTGCTTCCTTCCATCTCCGCCTGCTTCATTGCCCCTTCGACCTCCAGTGTTTCAGCTTTCATCGAAGTGATGGCATGGCGGACCTTCTCAAGCATAGCATTGCTTTTCTCAAGCTGAGCGGCTTGGTTTTGTGCTCCTCCAGCAACTTGACCGATTGCTTGATTCACTTCTTCATACTGGGCTGCTGTCTGCTGCGAAGCAGCCGCCAAATAGGAGGAAGAATCGTCCAATACTTCTGAAGCTTCCTTCACCTTCGCCATCGATTGCTCCATCTTTGCTGCCATCTGATTGAAAGTAGTACCTAATTCAGCCATCTCATCCTTCGTTGTAATTGGCACACGGTATGCCAGGTTGCCATTTCCAATTATCCCTGCAGCCTCTTTCAGCTGACGGATCGAGTTTGAAATCGCGCGGATAAGCGGCCAGCCAGTGCAAAGTACGAGAAGGAAGCTGAGAATGATGACGGTAAGCAAGAGGATGCCGAGAGTTGCTGATGTTTTTTCATTCGTTTGTTTTAAATTGTTTGTCTGGTCTATTGCTGTTTCACCGACGCTGTCCACTGTCGTTGTCACTTCCAGGGCAGCTGTCTCGAAATTCGCAGCCAGTTCCGATGCCTGGCTGCGTGTATTCGTCAGCGTGGACATGGCTGATGTATATTTCAATAGACTGGAATTAATGTCATTGACAGCATCACCGTTTAAATCCGAATCCGAGATTGCTGTCTTGAACGCTTGTACTGCTTCGTCGAATGCTTTTTTATCCGGAGCTTCGCCATTGGGTGGCTGTATGACTCCTTTCTCGGCTTCGGTGACAGTTTCCAATGCGGCAGAAACGTCATCCCCGGCACCTTCGGCAATGCTGTGGAAATCATCAGAGGCATCACTGATGATTTTGCGGAGTCCTTCATCGGAAGTGTACCCGATCGTTTCATTCATACTTGTCACTTTCTCAAGCTCATCCTGGTAGGTAGCCGCGCTATCCCCTATTTGTGTAAAGTATGCTTTTAAATCTTCATTTTCTTTGTAATTCTCCTCATATGTAGCTGCTTGCTTGCGGATACTTTCGATGGCACCCACAACGGCTTCTGCATTGGATGAGGAAGGCTGTGAGAAATATATGTCTTGTTTATCCAGTGTATCCAGCATATCGTCCTTGATGTATTGACTTGATACATATGCTTCCTGATACTGCTGCGTCTTCTCCGACATGTTGTTTTGCTGGTGAAAATAATAATAGGTAAAAGCTCCAAGCACTGCAATGCTTGCTAGTGATAAAAACATGATCAAGCGTATCCGCTGGCGTATAGTATGCATTTGCTGCCCCCTTTTTTGTACTGTCGTGTGCTCTTTTTAATTATAGGTATAACTTACTAAATTTACAATAAATTTATAAAAGTTAGATAATGATATTGGGTGATTAGACCTGGATGTGTGAACCGTTAAGTTTTGTCTGGGTCTAAAGGGAGGAGGAACGACAAGTCAGCGCAGGATATTCGCAATTGCCACTGCGCTCTGATAAAATGTAGAAAAACGATGATGGGGGCTTTAAAGTTGAAACAGTTAGAATCAGAAGCACAGCTAAAAGAAATTCTTGAAAAAGGTAAAACAATATTGATGTTTTCGGCTGATTGGTGTCCGGACTGCCGTATAATCGAGCCGGAACTCCCAGGGATCGAAGCAAAATACAGCGAATATGAATTCATTCACGTGGACCGTGATCAGTTCATCGATGTTTGTCAACAATACGATGTATTCGGCATTCCTAGTTTCATTGCGTTCAGCAATGGCGAAGAAACCGGACGATTCGTATCCAAGGACCGTAAGTCGAAAGAGGAAATCGAATCCTTCATCGAATCCTTACCGCAATAACTGCAAGGAGTATAACTTATGAAAATGACGGCTTTGAAAATGAAACGAAAACTGGAGGATCGTCTGCAGGATCCAGCTTGGCGCACATCCTACGATCGGGATAAAAGTAAATTCCGAGTGGAATGGCAGGATACGAAGGAAGGCGTGACGCTCGCTCTCCCCAATATAATTGCCAAGTACGAGACGCGAGGCGAAAAAGCACTTGATGAGCTCGAACAGCATGTAAAAGAGGCTCTGCGTGTCATGCATGAAGAGCAGCATCTGGAGGGAAATGAACAGCATGTCTTTCCGGTGATACGGGCAACGTCTTTTCCTTCCAAGACAAAATCGGGCCTGAAGATGGTATATTCGGAACATACGGCAGAAACAAGGATCTACTATGCATTGGATCTTGGCAAGTCGTACAGGCTCATCGACGAACAAATGATGGAAGAGCAGGGATGGACAATCGAACGTCTTCGGGAAATTGCTGCGTTCAATGCGAGAAGTCTCTCCACGGAGCTCAAGGAAGACAGGGTGGCAGGAAACTCCTTTTATTTCATTGCAACACAGGATGGATACGATGCCAGCCGTATACTGAATGAGTCGCTGCTGGAAGGATTCCGTGCCAATGCAAAAGGAGATGTGCTTGTTGCTGTCCCTCACCAGGATGTCCTGATTCTGGCGGATATTGAAAATAAGACTGGTTATGATATATTAGCTCAAGTAACCATGAAATATTTCGCAGAAGGCCGTGTACCAATCACATCTTTGCCATTCATCTATGAAGAAAAGAAATTGGAGCCAGTATTCATCATGGCGCGCAATAGACCGGAGTCTGCCAAGGGAGAGGAAAAGTAAGATGCAAGCTTTTTATAACAAACAAGGAATCGGTGACGTATTGCTGATCGCCCTTAAGCAAGGAGATCGTCATTCCATTAAAGAAGAAAGATTCGGTGATGTTGTCCGGATTTCCGATAAGGATGGCCTGGTTGGCTATAATGTATTCCAGGCTTCGGAATACTTGAAAATCACGACGGCCGGCAGGGTGCAGGCCGATGAAGGATTCGCCGGCAGGATTCGTGAAATCTTCCAGCAAAATAAATTGGACGATGCATTCGAGGTGGATTTGACTCCTAAGTTCGTCGTAGGCTATGTCAAACAGAAGGAAAAGCACAGCAATGCCGATAAGCTGAGTGTCTGCCAAGTGGATCTTGGTGATGAGACCGTTCAGATTGTATGTGGCGCACCGAATGTCGATGCAGGACAGAAAGTGGTCGTGGCCAAAGTCGGAGCCATCATGCCGAGCGGCTTGGAAATCAAAGCCGGCAACTTGCGCGGTGAGGATAGCTTCGGTATGATTTGCTCCCAGAAAGAACTGGGTCTGCCAAACGCACCGGAAGAAAAAGGGATATATGTACTGGACGATTCCTACGAAGTCGGCCAAGTTTTCGAGTTTTAATAGGGAAAAAGCACCGGATGAAAAAAGCATCCGGTGCTTTTTTAGGTAGTAGGAGCAAAAATGCGCTAAGACCGTCTTATTTTTTGGGTTTGGGCAGAATATTTTTAGGGTAAAGCTATTCACGGTTTGTGAAAACCTGCTAAAATAAAGATATTATACTGAAAAAGGAAGATTTATTATGTGGGAGCGTCTTAAGCAAGCTCTAAGCAACTTTTTTATGACCGAAGTAGTAGTGGAAGAAGAACCAGAGCTGAAAACACGGAACGCTTCTGAACAGAAGGTACAGAAACAATATCAGACTAATCAGCAGCCACAAGCAAAAATGGCATATACATATCCGAAGGAACGTGCTTTTCGGTTTCCGATGATTCCGGATGAATCATCCGGCGGCACCAAACCGCAAGCTTCGGATGTGCGGCCGGTGCGCCGCAATGAACAGCCGCAGCCACCGCGTCAGCGTCGGGAAAATCAGCAGACAAGATCTAATCAGCAGCCAGTGAAGCCGAAATCCTCGGAAGGGACGACAGCTTCGTACCGTCCGCGTGAGCCGCAAAGACCGAGACCGGAACCCAAGGAAGACAAGAAGCCTTTCCAGCCTTCAGAGGTACCGTCCCCTGTTTACGGTTTCCGCAAGCGAAAAGAGGAAGCAGCGAATATTGTCACCTTGGGGTCGATGCAGGAGCGGGCAGATTGGAAGAAGATTGCTGCCACCTCCTCTGAAAGCACCGCCGTCAAAGGGCATTCGGGGGATCGAACTGAAGATGCCGTGATGAAGGCAGCGATACAGCAGCAGGAAGCGGATTCCGCTGCCGCGCAGGAATCGGAGACCAGTCATTCCGAGCCGGCTGGTGAAATGGCTGCAGCAGCTAGAGCCGGTCATACAGAACCGGCAGAAATGCTGGACAGAGCGGAACAGCTGGAAGAAGCTGTGGATGCAATCGAGGAAACAGTGCCTGGGCACGAAGACAAGCACCACCCCCTTGCTGATGGACAAGACAAAATGACCACAGCTTCTTCTGAATCGGAAGCACTCCCTGGGATGCCATCTGCGGAAGAATCACATGACGTGCTGCAGGAGACAGCATCTGAGCATGAATCGGACGAAGAAGAACAAGTCCAAATAACCGCAGCGGCATCACCTGAATCAGAAGCAGCAGCTGCAGAGGCCCCTTCACTTGATATCGAGCGGGAAGATGGTCCGGAACAATCCAATGTTCAAAATGATGGGCCTGTCGCGGAGCAAGCAGTGATAGAAGGGCAGTCAGCTGGATACGCAGCGGAAGAAGCAAATGAAAATCCAGTTGATGCCCCGAACCGTGAATCGGCTGATGGAGTCCGGAAACCGGTTCCGTTCAATGTGTTCATGACACCGCGTGATAAACGGAAGAACTTGGAGAAAGTCAAACAGCCGGCACCTAAAATCATGGAGGAAACTGCCGAACAAGTGAACGAAGAACAGGCTGAGCCTAGTTTCACCAGTCCGCCGATGCATCTTCTCAATGATCCAGTGGAACAAACCATCGAGAATGATGCTTGGGTCGACCAGCAGATCCATCTCTTGGAGACTACCTTGGAGCATTTCAATGTGAATGCGCATGTAGTCAATGCAATGCAGGGTCCGTCTGTCACTCGTTTTGAGGTCCAGCCTGATATGGGTGTGAAGGTCAGCAAAATCAAGAGCCTGACGGATGATATCAAGCTGAATATGGCCGCCAAGGATATTCGGATGGAAGCGCCGATTCCTGGGAAAAATGCAATTGGAATCGAAGTGCCGAACGCTGTATCCAAGCAGGTGGGCTTGCAAGAAATCCTGGAAACGAAAGACTTCCAAGAAAACAGTTCACCGCTTTCGGTAGCGCTGGGATTGAATATCTCCGGTAAGCCGATCGTCACGGACCTGCAGAAAATGCCGCATGGATTGATTGCGGGTGCTACAGGATCCGGTAAAAGCGTGTGTATCAATACCATCCTGCTCAGCTTGCTTTATAAGGCGAATCACAAACAGGTGAAATTCCTGCTGATCGATCCCAAAATGGTGGAATTGGCTCCTTATAATGACCTGCCTCATCTTGTATCACCGGTCATCACCGACACGAAAGCAGCCACGGCAGCGTTGAAGTGGGCAGTCAATGAAATGGAAGAACGTTACATGAAGTTCGTCGGCGAGGGAGTCCGGGATATCGGACGATATAACGAGAAGCTGACAAAGCAGGGCCGTTATGCGGATAGGCTTCCATATTTGGTCATCGTCATCGATGAGCTTGCAGATCTTATGATGGTATCTCCGCAGGATGTCGAGGATGCGATATGCCGGATTGCTCAAAAAGCACGCGCTGCCGGGATACATCTGCTATTGGCGACGCAGCGGCCATCCGTCGATGTCATTACTGGTTTGATCAAAGCGAATATCCCGACACGGATTGCATTCAGTGTATCCTCTGCCGTCGATTCCCGGACGATCATCGACAATAATGGAGCAGAGAAACTGCTTGGAAAAGGCGATATGCTCTTCGTCGAGAATGGCGCTCGGCAAGCCCAGCGTATCCAGGGTGCTTTTGTTTCGGATGAAGAGATTGAGCGGGTTGTGGAGCATGTGAAACAGACAGCGCCGCCGGAGTACCTTTTCCAGCATGAGGACCTGCTTGAACGGCGCGAATCCGAGGAGGAAGAGGACGAGCTGTATCGGGAAGCTGTGGAATTTGTCATCGAGCACAACAGTGCAAGTGCAAGCCTGCTGCAGCGCCGGTTTAAAATCGGCTATAACCGTGCTGCGCGTTTGATTGATCATATGGAAATGAGGGGAGTCATTTCCGAACAAAAAGGCAGCAAGCCGCGTGATGTACTCGTCTCGCTGGCCCAGCTCCAAGCGGAATGACAGACAGCCTGGATGTTGTCCAAAGGACCGTCCAGGCTGTACTGTTTTGAGACACAATCAAGCAGCTGTCTGTATATACTGTAAAAAGCGTGACACGAGAGTTTGTGCATTTAATAAATTGCGACAAAATGCTATACTGTTGCTAGTATGCTTTTTTCATGTATATGTGACACACTACGGATTACATACTTATACTAACACCATACAAAAGCGATATATTATTAAGTGGAGGTTCCTATTATGACAACTTACCATTTCATTGGTATCAAAGGATCTGGTATGAGTGCATTGGCTCAGATCCTGCATGATGCAGGTGAGAAAGTCCAAGGCTCGGATGTGGAGAAGGTATTCTTTACAGATCAGGCCCTAAAAGATAAAAACATTCCCATACTGCCATTTACAAAAGATAATATCAAAACCGGACTGACAATCATTGCAGGGAATGCGTTCCCTGATGATCATGAGGAAATCGTCGAAGCGAAAAGGCTCGGCCTTCCATTCTACCGCTATCATGATTTTTTGGCGGCTTATGCGGATAAATTCCGCAGCATTGCTGTAACGGGTGCACATGGCAAGACATCGACGACTGGTCTTTTGGCGCATACGCTGCACCAATCCCATCCGATTTCCTACTTGATCGGGGATGGAACCGGAAGCGGTCAGCCGGAGAGCGACTATTTCGTCTTTGAAGCCTGCGAATATCGCAGGCATTTCCTCGCATATAAACCGGATTATGCTGTCATGCTGAATATCGACTTCGATCATCCGGATTATTTCCAGAATATCGAGGATGTATTCCAAGCATTCCAGCAATTGGCCAATCAGGTCAAACGCGGGATCATTGCTTGCGGGGATGACGCTTATCTGCGTGACTTGCAAGCAAATGTACCAATCCATTATTATGGATTTGATGAAAGTAACACATATCAGGCGAAGAATGTACACGAAGAGCCGAATGGAACGGTATTCGACGTATTTGTGGAAGGCAGTTTCTATCATACATTCACCATTCCGGGCTATGGAAACCATCAAGTGCTTAATGCCTTGGCAGTCGTTGCCGTATGTCATCAGGAAGGAATGACTCCGGAGCAGATGGAGGAAATGTATGGTTTCACTGGTGTGAAACGCCGCTTTTCCGAAAAGCAAGCCGGCAGTCAAGTATTGGTGGATGACTATGCTCATCATCCGAAAGAAATCGAAGTGACAATCGAATCAGCTCGGAAGAAATATCCTGACAAACAGGTTGTAGCTGTCTTCCAGCCGCATACTTTCTCAAGGACGAAGGCCTTCCTCCAAGAGTTTGCCGACAGTTTGAAGCTGGCAGATGCAGTTTATCTCTGTGATATCTTCGGCTCTGCCCGTGAAGCGAAAGGGAGCCTTACAATACAGGATCTCCAGGAGCTCATACCTGGCTGTGAAGTGCTGCAGCTTGATGAGGTGCATGTGCTTAAGCAATATGACGACAGCATCCTGTTATTCATGGGGGCTGGGGATATCCAAAAATTCCAGGCGCGCTATGAAGAGTCATTGCAAGCTGTCCAATAATCCATTAAACTTGAAAGGGGAGTGCTGCTCCCCTTTTTTTATTTGTACTTTTAAGTTTAACGGCGTCCAGCAAGGGAATAACGTAGTTAGACGAAGGAGTATAAGGCATGAGATGTGCTTCAACTACTCATACTACATAACAGAAGGAGCTGACTATTCATTATGGAAATTCTAGGGTACATCGCTGCATTGATTGCAGCCATCGCATTCGCAGTCTTAGTAATCTATCTCGCCAAAACCTTGAAAGCTGCTTCACGCACATTGAATGATGTTGCAAGCACATTGGAAGGCGTTGAAAAACAGATGCAAGGCATCACGAGCGAAACCGCTGAACTGCTTAGCAAGACAAATCATCTTGCAGAGGACATCGGAGAAAAAGCGCAGAAGCTAAATACGCTTGTCGACGGTATCGAAGGAATTGGCGATACAGTCCAGAGCCTGAACAACTCCATCCGCAATGTCTCCAATAAAGTGGCACTTTCTGCGGAACAGCACACGGAACAAACTGGCCAAGTGCTGAAGTGGGGCTCGGTTATACTTGACTTATGGAAAAAAAAGAAGCAGAATGAAGCCAATGAGGGTGCCTCTGTACCTGCAGTGCAGCCGACAGAGCAGCCGCTACCAGTAAAAGAAACATCCAATTAAACCAAGCGACGCGATAGGAGGCAATGCATTATGTCAACGAAAAAGACGAACGGTAGAGACTTTCTGATTGGTTCGATCATCGGAAGCGTAGTCGGGGCGGTTACTGCTCTTGTTCTTGCTCCTAAATCCGGTAAAGAACTGCGCAGTGATATTTCTGAACAGGCTAGTTCCCTCAAAGGGCGCGCCGGCGAAATGAAAACACAGTACAGTGAAAAAGGTGCACAATGGAAAGATGTTGTCACTGAAAAATCCCGTGCAGTAGCTGAGAAGGTGAAAGAATCTTCCCAGACTGTCCAGGATAAAGTCAAGAACATTACTTCCAAAGATCAAGCGGATGATACGGCTTCCAACAATAAGGAAGCGGAAGATGCTGCGGAGGAAGTAGCTCGTGCAATCGAGGAAGCTGCAAGGGAATTGGAAATGGAGCAGCAGAAGTCCGCGATTGAACGAAATAAGGATCTTTAATTGATCAGACTCCCAAGCATCTTGCTTGGGAGTCTGTTTTATTTTGAAAGGAGTTTAGAGGGTGGAAGCAAAAGTCATTCAAAGTCAGGAAGAATTTCAGGATGTATTGAATAAGGAGGCTGCATTCTACCTGCTCAAGCATAGTTTGACATGTCCGATCAGCGCCAGCGCGAAGCAGGAGTATGACCGTTACAGCCTTGATACACAGCTGCCTGTGTATACATTGTATGTACAGGAAGCAAGGGAGCTTTCCAATATGATTGCCGAACGTTATGACGTGAAGCATGAGTCGCCTCAGGCCTTGCTGTTTGAGAATAATCGGGTAATCTGGCATGCATCCCATCACGATATCACACAAGCCGCTTTGCAGGAGCAAGAGGCTCGATTCAATCAATAAAAAATGTCAGTCATTGATGGGCGAAATGCTTTCTTTAGGGGTATGATATGACCGAGCGGCTTTAAGATTCGCCCCGCAATTCATGGATTCGCTATAAGTGCACTGTTATAGCAGGAAATAAAAAGCTGTACGCAATTGCGTACAGCTTTTTTACATGGTCAGCTCGATCTTATCGTGAGGGGATAATACATCATGGAAGGCTGCTATGGAACCGTTCTTGTATATTTGAAAATTATCGCTGACTTTTGACAGATCAATATCAACGAAGCGAAAAATATCCTGGATGATAAACTGATCAGCTGCCGCCCGCATTTGCAGTCTGGTACCGCTTGGGATGGGCTCATCGGGCTCGACTGGCCTATCCTTGTCATAAAGCTGTGCCGCAGGAGGGGTGAGTTTAATGGTACTGCCGTTGAACTCAACCGTCATCGATGTTTGGCTGCCGGTTTGTAAATGGGGAAGCAATTCAGCAGCAGTCGGGACTTTTCGTTCCTGGATTCGAATACTATCGCCGTCGGTTACTTGATCCCGGAGCCGGGCTGGAATGTCATTGATCGTAAACACCTGGCTGAATGCTTCAATCGACAGCAGCTTATCATTTATGTAGACATCATATTCTCCTGCCTCAGGCAATGCCGGCAGGGGCAGCTTATGTTCATGTAAAAAGTATTCAATGGTAGTATCCCTCTTTAAAAGGACTTCATCCCTGTCTTCCAGGCGGTATGCCGGATGAACTGGCTGTCCGTTAACTAGAACCTGCTGTTTCATCTGGTAAGGCTTTCCGTTATGGAAGATGGTCATCGGCTCCAGATCTTCAGTTATATCGTGTACAGTCACCTGTGCAGGTAATCCATCTTCCCCGGCTTCCACTTCCAGCTTATCACCATCATGAATCGGAGAATCAAGGCTCGCGGGCTGATGATTCCGCGTTATTTTCGGTGCTTTTCCGATTGTGCCCGGCAGGGTGAGCGGTTTTCCTTGGAAAGTTATCATGCAGGCTGCTCCCGGTTTTCCGTATAGGCGGGCTATTTGAATGCCGGCAGCCAGCAATGCATCCCCCACTGTCAGTTTCTTCATATCGAATAGACGTATGACACGTCCATTTACTTGGATGCTGACATAATGGACTGGATTTTGTTTAGCTGCCAATGCAATGCCGATCGGTGTGATGAAAGCAGGTCCTGCAGGTACATTATCCGTTTTTTTCAGAGACTGGATTGCTTCTGTGCCGCGGATGGCTACTCTATTTTCAGGCAGATCGAGCATCCTTGCCAAGCGGCCGGCCAATCCAGGTGTCTGGCTTCCGCCGCCTACGAGCATGACAGCTTTCGGAGCGACTGCATTCAGCTGGATGATGCTAGCTGCGATTGCTTCTGCCAGCTGGTCGATCGCATGCCCGATGTCCTGTTCAACCTGATCGCCACTCATCTGCTGCTCGAAACCGAGGATGTCCATCGTTGTGATTGTACCTTTTTCGGACCAGTCCCGTTTGGCAGCTTCGGCCACGTGAAAATCAAGCAAATAATGGTCACTCAAGGCTTCTGTGATTTCATCTCCTGCTTTTGGGACCATTCCATATGCCGTGATGGTCCCCTCGTTCGTAATGGCGATATCACTCGTGCCTGCGCCGATATCGACCAATGCTACATTCAAACGGCGCATGGAAGGCGGTATGAGGACGTTGATAGCGGCAATTGGTTCCAATGTCAAAGCATCCATTTCCAAATTGCTTCGCTTCAATGCTGACAGCAGTGATTCGACGACAACCTTCGGCAGGAAGGTGGCGATGATCTCCACGCACGCCTCATCACCTTGCTGATCGATCAAAGAGCCGATGTCCTGCTCGTCAAGCTGATAATGCAAGACAGAGTAGCCGACGCAATAATAATCCGTACTCTTATCTTTTGAATGAGCAATTTCATACTGGGCTTGCTGGACAGCGCTGAGCTCCAAGTGCTGTACCTGCTCCTTGTCCAATACTCCGCGTTCGGAGATGGAATGGCGAATCTGGACACGCTTCGTCTGCAGCGAACGTCCGGCGGCTGCGACACATACTTTATACAATGAACCGTGTTTTTCCTCCAATTTGTGCTTCACTTCCGAAATGACTTGTGCCACTGCTACGACATCATGGATCTGACCGTCAAGCATCGAACGTTCATCGTGCTCCACCATTTCATAATCTATCAAGGTATAAACACCAGCATCTGCTTCCAGCAGCATGCCGACAACAGATCTTGTTCCGATATCCAAAGCAAAAATTCTTTCCTTCAAAGCGATATTCCTTTCCGCAATGTTCTATTCGTTTCGCTGTACGCTGAAACCTTATGAAACTCCTAGATTCATTCTACACTATTGAGGATGACAGCGAGTAAACTTTTAGCTATAATGATTGCTAATTACCTGAGCTGGATATAATAGAAAAAGAGTGGGAGAGAGCGATGAATATGGATGAATTAGCGAGTTTGCGAAAAAAATTGGATGAAGTGAACCTTGAGCTGCTTGCCCTGATAAATAAACGGGGCAAGCTGGTCCAGGAAATCGGGGAAGTCAAGAAAAAACAAGGCACGAAGCGATTCGACCCGGTCCGTGAAAGAGATATGCTGAATGTCATATCGGATAACAATGAAGGACCATTCCAGGATGCCACACTTCAGCATATTTTCAAGGAAATCTTCAAGGCCAGCCTGGAGCTGCAGGAAGACGATATGCATAAAGCATTGCTTGTCTCACGACGCCGCAAGCCTGAAAATACGGTTATCGACATCAAAGGCACAAAAATCGGCGATGGAGTGCCGCAGTTCATTTTTGGACCATGCTCTGTGGAGAGCTATCAGCAGACAGCCACAGTAGCCGAATCCCTTCAGGATAAAGGCCTCAAGCTCCTTCGCGGCGGAGCTTTCAAGCCGCGGACATCCCCTTATGATTTCCAGGGGCTGGGTGAAGAGGGACTTAGGATCCTGAAGAAAATCGCCGATACGTATGATTTGGCCGTCATCAGTGAAATCGTGGCGCCCGAGGATATCGAAAAGGCTGCAGAATATTTGGATGTGATTCAGATAGGGGCCCGTAATATGCAAAATTTCGAATTGCTCAAAGCAGCCGGGGATGTTAAAAAGCCAATCCTATTGAAACGTGGTATGGCTTCCACCATTTCTGAATTCATCCATGCTGCAGAATATATCAGCTCCCGCGGAAATAACGACATCATTCTTTGTGAACGGGGAATACGCACGTACGAGACTGCAACACGGAATACATTGGATATCACTGCTGTCCCGATTTTGAAACAAGAGACGCATCTGCCGGTTATGGTCGATGTCACACATTCCACTGGCCGTCGGGATTTGCTGCTGCCGGCAGCAAAAGCGGCCCTTGCGATCGGAGCTGATGGTATTATGGCGGAAGTCCATCCGGATCCGGCCGTTGCCTTGTCCGATGCGGCCCAGCAGATGGATTTGGCGCGGTTTGATGCCTTTTATCGGGATCTTATCGCCCATAGCAGTTATGCAAGCCGAATCCCATTGGAGGATTGACAGCTGGAAGTATAGCTTTCCTGCAATATCAAGCGTTTTTTGTATCTCGTTCTACTGAAATGTTCAAAACTCTGGTATAATGGGTAAAGAATATGTGAATAAACATACAAATTGATATTATCATCTTTGGATGATTGGAATCGTGTAAGGAATATAGGAGGATATGACACAATGAATGTAACCATATACGATGTTGCCCGTGAAGCGAACGTATCGATGGCAACCGTATCCCGTGTGGTAAACGGCAACCCTAATGTAAAACCTGCAACTCGGAAGAAAGTACTCAGTACAATCGAAGCACTAGGCTATCGTCCAAATGCGGTGGCAAGGGGGCTTGCAAGCAAAAGGACGACAACTGTCGGAGCAATCATACCGGATATTTCCAGTATCTTCTTCTCCGAGCTTGCCCGCGGGATTGAAGATATCGCAACGATGTATAAATACAATATGATCCTGAGCAATTCCGATCAGAATCCAGACAAAGAACTTACATTGTTCAACAGCATGCTGGAGAAACAAGTGGACGGTATTGTCTTCATGGGCGGCAAAATCAGCGATGAATTGCTGCAGCAGTTCGAGAAGTCCCCAGTACCGATTGTCATTGCAGCCAATGTACAAGGAACAGGGGATACGCCATCTGTCGCAATCGATTATGAACAGGCTGCATATGAAGCTACGAAATTGCTGATCGATCATAATCATGATCATCCGGCATTCGTTGCAGGAACAGCAGAGGCCGAAACGAATAACCAGAAATACAAAGGTTATCTTCGCGCCGTGACGGAGAAAAATGCCGAAGTGAAGCAGGAGTATATCGTAAAAGCTAACAATACGTACAACTCAGGCTTGGAAGCGGCAAAGCAGCTGGCAGGTCTGGCTGATCGCCCTTCTGCGGTATTCGTTTCTTCTGATGAAATGGCACTTGGTGTCATCCATGGTTTCCAGGACAATGGATTGCGTGTACCGGAAGATATCGAAGTGGTCGGTTATGATAATACGAGACTGGCGACGATGGTCCGCCCGACACTTTCCACTGTCGTGCAGCCTACTTATGATATCGGGGCTGTAGCCATGCGTTTATTGACAAAACTGATGAATAAAGAGGAAGTATCAGAGAAAAATGTCATCCTTCCGCACCGCATCATCGAGCGGAATTCGACAAAATAAAAACTAGCGTATCCAATTGGATACGCTAGTTTTTTTATAATGTAATGGTTTCTGATTCCTTGCCATCTGCTCCGACTGCCTTTATTTGATAGGTGGAATCATTGTCAGGAAGATGGAAGGAGGATTGATTGCTGAATCCAATTTGCTTGAAGCTGTCTCCTTGCTTCTGCAGGATACGGTATCCCTTCACATCTTCGGTTTTTGATTGAGTCCACGTGAGTTTCTTATCGGCTTTTTGCACATTCGTCGGCGGGAGCGGAGCACCAGAGCTTGTCTTTACGGCGTTACTATCATCCGATTTAGCTGAAGCGCTGCTGCTTGCCGCTTTCCCGATCAGCTTTTGTACTTTTTCATTGTTAGGGAAAAGCTGTTCGATGCTGACGCCTTGCAAGCCGTTTTCCTTGACAAAGTCTGGATTCAGGACAATTTTTCCATTCTGTTTGATCAAGCTGTCATCTGCCTTTGTTGGTACATGATCTTTATCGAATAAATCGGTTTTGACCATGCCTGCTTGTTTACAGAGCTCAGTCGGTTTTCCGCCGCCAATCGCACAATAGGATGCCTTTGTCAAACCGTCTGGCTGCTTGAATGACTCACTAGGGGCCATCAGCTCAGGGTCGATCTTGGTAGCACTGTTCACTAATTGTGTCCATAGCAATTGGTTCCGCTGACTATAGCCCATTCCAGAGGTCTGGATGGAATCTTGTTTATCATAACCCATCCAGACGCCGACCGTTACATTCGGATTGGTGGCCACGAACCAGGAATCATGATAATCCTGTGAAGTCCCGGTTTTACCGGCCCAATCCACATTCTTATTGGACAGCTGGGATTTTGCATACGTAGCTGTACCATTATCGAGCACTCCCCGCATCATATCCAGCATCAAATAATTGGTCTGCGGACTGAACACCTTGTTCTGTTTGGATTCATGTTTATAAATCTCTTCACCATCTTTTGTAGTGATGGATTCGATCATATAAGCATCCGTGAATTCGCCGTTATTACCGAAGGTTGCATAGGCGTTGACGTTTTCCTCCACTGTCGTACCATAATCCAATCCGCCCAGGGAAGCAGCAAGATTGGAATGATCTCCTTCAGTCAAAGTCGTAATTCCCATTTTCTCCAAGTATTTGCTGGCGGGGTCCAGGTTGACAATTTCTTTATAGGCTTTCGCCGCGGGTACGTTATAGGATTCTTCCAATGCTTTCCGTGCAGTCACGAGTCCATGGTATACCCCGCCGTAGTTGCCGGGATTCCAGGTTTTTGACTGTCCGGGTACAGTGAATTTCTTGCTTAAGTCACCGATGACGGTCCCCGGCTGCAGGGTGCCTTCCTCCATCGCTGGAGCATACACAAGCAGAGGCTTCATCGTACTGCCATTGGATCGCTTCGTGTCAGTGGCATGGTTCACTTGGTTTTTCTCATAATCCCGTCCGCCGACGAAGCTCAATATCTTACCAGTGCTGTTTTCGATCATGATGGATCCTGCTTCGATCGGCTCGGAAACAGTCTCTGTTTCCCCGTCGCCATTGGTCCGTTTCACCCAATGATCCGGCTGGTAATAAGCATATTCTTTCGCGATTTTCTGCTGGGCAACATACATATCTTTATTGATCGTTGTATGAATCTGGTAACCTTTTTGACGAATATCGCGCTCAGCTTTTTCCAGGTACTCGTTTTTCAAATCATTATCTTTGTCCAGCTCTTTTTTGGAATGGCCATCTTGTTCCGCGAGCTGTATCGCGATGATACCGGCTGCCCGCTGTTCCACCTCGGTAGTCAGATAGCCATAGTCGTTATCAGACACTGGTTTTGCTTCTGCAAAATCCTTGGTGATGTCATACCCGATAGCGTCATCGTATTCTTGCTGGTCGATGTACCCCTCATCGAGCATTCGGTTAAGCACTTGCTTCATTCTATTCAGACCTGGCTGCAGGGCAGTCTCTTCCTTCAATTCACCGCTGTTGGTGAATGGTGAATAGGCTGACGGACTCTGCGGCAATCCAGCCAGGAAAGCTGCTTGCGGCAAGGTGAGATCCTTTGCATCCACGCCGAATATGCCCTGGGCAGCTGTCTGTACGCCCGCTATATTATTCCCGGAAGCATTTCTGCCGAAAGGAACGATATTCAAATACGCTTCGAGGATCTCATCTTTGCTCAGCACTTTTTCCAGGCGCATAGCGAGTATGATTTCCTTCGCTTTACGCTCGAAGGATACCTCATTCGTCAGTATCTGGTTTTTGACAAGCTGCTGTGTCAGCGTACTGCCGCCTGTTTTCGTTTCCGAGTTCGTAGCTTCCTGCATCAATGCCCGCAGAATCGATTTCGGCACTACTCCATTATGTGTCTCGAAATTATCATCTTCGGTAGCGATGATTCCATTTATGACATATGGTGAGATCTCATCCAGTTTCACATCTTCGCGATAAAGATCGGTTTTAATGTTCCCGAGGAACACATTGTCAGCAAAGTAGATGGAGGATGTCTCCTCATAATTGTAGACTTCTTCTTTCATAGTGTCATAGGATAGGACGGGCTCACCTTTTACAAGCGATGCAAAATATCCCGCGCCAGCTCCGACGACAAAGAAGATACCGACGCCAGCCAAAAGCAGGAAAAAGAGGAATAAGTTCCAAATGACGTCATATGTGATACGAGAATTCCGCTGAATTCGGCCAGCCTTCCAAGCTTCGGCAATTCGTTTGCTGATTCTTGTCCATATTGCTTTGATTTGCATATTTCACCCCCGAATTGGTTTGTCTATTATACCATAGTAGTCAATTTTCGTAGTGAGTCCAAAATCCTTGTTGCATTTTATCCTTCTATATGGTAATAATGAAGAACAGTCATTATAAAATATTGCGTTGAAGGTTATAGTAGCGGAACAATTCCCTGTTTCAGAGAGCTGACGGCCGGTGCGAGTCAGTATAAAGTTGTTTTGCCAAGTACAGACTGGAGCTTCTCCTGTTCAAGCAGGGGACGGATGTATATCCGTTAGCAAACCGAGTGGCAGTTCATACTGCAACAAGGGTGGTACCGCGAGTCATTTCCTCGTCCCTTTTTGGGGACGGGGTTTTTTTATTTTCAATTGTGAGTGAGGAGTGTGGTCAAATGTCGATTTTACAGGATTTAAAAGACAGAGGTTTGGTTCAGCAAACAAGTGATGACGCAGGATTGGAGAAGCATCTGTCCAGTCAGCAGGTAAGTCTGTACTGCGGTTTCGACCCTACAGCCGATAGCCTGCATATCGGACATCTTGTTCCGATGCTGATGCTGAAGCGATTCCAGCAGGCAGGTCACCGTCCGATCGCACTTATCGGCGGTGGCACAGGAATGATCGGGGATCCAAGCGGCCGGTCAGATGAGCGTAATTTGAATGATGCAGCAACAGTGGAGAGATTCAGCCAAGGTATTCAGAAACAGCTCGCCAGGATCTTGAACTTCGATGAAGGCGAAAATGCAGCAAAAGCGGTAAATAACAAAGATTGGCTTGGTTCCATGAGCGTCATCGATTTCCTTCGTGATATCGGGAAGCATTTTGGAGTCAATTACATGCTGGCAAAGGATTCCGTCGAATCCAGATTAGCCAATGGTATTTCTTTCACGGAATTTACGTATATGATTTTGCAGTCCCTGGATTATCTGCGTCTGTACGAAAAAGAAAATGTGACACTGCAAATCGGCGGAAGTGACCAATGGGGCAATATCACGGCTGGAATGGAATTGATTCGCCGGACGTATGCAGGCAACGATGAAGAGGCTCCAGACAAAGCATTCGCTTTGACAGTTCCGCTTATCACCAAAGCAGACGGAACGAAATTCGGCAAAACAGCAGGCGGAGCAGTATGGCTGAGCCCCGAGAGGACAACTCCGTATGAATTTTACCAATTCTGGTTCAATACGGATGATCGTGATGTAATCAAGTTCATGAAATACTTCACTTTCCTGTCTCTTGAAGAAATCGCAGCTTACGAAGAGAGCGTGGAGAAAGAACCGGAAAAACGCCTGGCACAGACAAAGCTTGCCGAAGAGATGACGACGCTTGTACATGGCAAGGAAGCGCTGGAACAAGCGATCAAAATTTCTTCAGCTCTTTTCAGTGGTGATATCGCGTCCTTGAATGGTACAGAAATTGAACAAGGCTTCAAGGATGTTCCGTCCCACACAGCTGCCGACGAAGACAAGCCGCTTGTCGATATGCTGGTGGAGGCAGGGATTTCCCCTTCCAAACGTCAGGCCAGGGAGGACATCACAAACGGTGCCATCCGCGTCAATGGTGAAAAAGAAGTGGATGTATCACGCTTCCTTACAAAAGCAGATCGAATCGATGGAAGATTCATCATCATCCGCCGCGGCAAGAAAAAATATACGTTATTGAAATTTGCTTGATGAAGAAGCACCGTCCGAACAGGATGGTGCTTTTTATGTTTGATAAAAAGGGCAGGGGGAATGTAAAAAGCACCTAGTACTTTCCGCATTTATCGAAAGTGGATCAATGGGAGGTGAAAAAAGTGGGTGACACAAATGCAATCCAAGCCTTCATGAACGAAAGTGATGCAATCGTCAGGGTGAATGAATTGATTTCTGCCGGTGTACCAGAAGAGGATATCATGATCATTGTGGATAGAAGATCTGAAGACAGTATCCTCGGTGACAAGAGAGAGGTACGCTATAAGGAAGCAAGTGGTTCCGTCAGTACAAAAATCGTCTCTTTCTTCACCAATGAGGATCCGGAAGAGAAAGTCCTCAAAAATCTTAATCTGTCCCAAGCTGAAAAAGATCATTATGCAGACGAGCTGAAAGCGGGAAAAGTATTGCTGTATGCAGAAAATGCTCCGGCAGCAGGGGAAGAGGATCGCAGTGACTGAATGCAGCGGAACCGGAGAAGGAGAGGACGGCGAATGGTCTTTGTCCGGCCGGCAAGCCCAATGACGTGCCCCATGGAATACGACGAAGATGAAGCATCCATCAAAAGGCTTTGGCAGCCTGCGCGCTGTCGGAGTCTTTTTTTATGTACAGGAACATGTATTGGGCTGGGTCCCATGCTGTACATTCATTCTTCACTCAATGAAGTTGAAAGCGCATACAAAATGGGGGATCGGGTGTTAAGATGATTGTAACGAAAGGAGGATATGATGAATCTCAATGAACGCAACTCCGCCATCCTGGATGCTTTATTAAGTAATCCAAGCACATCCAGTGCTTTGCTTGAAAAAAAATTCGATCTTTCAAAAAGGCAGCTCGGCTATTCCATCCAAAAGATAAATAGCTGGCTTGAGCACTTAGGCATACCATTGATCGAACGAACATCACAAGGGCATTTCCTCATCGATGAAAGAGTATTCACGGCACTGAATCATGTAAAGGAAACTGCGGAACAGCATCATTCTTCCATTTTGACCGCCCGTCAAAGGACACATCTCCTTCTTTGCATGCTGATAAGCAAGGATTATCTATCATTGGATCACTTCTCGATTGCAATGCGTGTAAGCAGGAATACAATATTGAGAGATTTGAAGAACCTGGAGAAGCAGCTTGAACCGTTTCATTTGCATATACGTTACAGCCGAAAGCATGGCTATCATATTGAAGGAAATGAGTTTCAACTCAGGAAAGCATTGATGTCCGCATTGATGCAATTACTCGATTCGGATGATGGGCTTTTCGAATTAATGGATGTTTTGGAGCTGGAAGAAGATTGTGTGAATGCTTTCCGTGACAGGATTGAAATGGTAGAGAAAAAGCTATCGATAAAATTCACCGATGAAAAAATGAGGACGATGCCAATAACCTTATTCCTTATACTGCAGCGGGTCAGGAAAGGGGAATGCCTGACAGACTCCCCTATACGCTATAAGGAATTGGCAGGCACGAAAGAATACCAGGCAGCAGAAGAAATATTATTTGACCAGCAAGGGCTGCCGGAGGCTGAAAAACTTTTCATCACTCTTCATTTGCTATCGGCAAATGTGATAACGGCAAATCTGGATGCCGAGGATGCAATTCCTAACCTATATCCCGCAGTCGACAGCATGCTCAGTCTTTTCGAAAAAGTTTCCTGTATTCGTGTACAGGAGCGGAAGCAGCTGCTGGATAAACTGATGCAGCACATCAAGCCGGCTTATTACCGGATTAAATACAATCTTACGGACACCACACCAGTTCCGGGGGTGTTAAGCGGAGAATTCCGCTCTTTGCATCAGTTGGTCAAGCGCTCTCTCGATCCCTTGAAAAGCTTCATCCAAGCTGAGATTCCAGAAAATGAACAGATATACATCACTTTGCTTATCGGAGGCTGGATCAGGCAGCAGGGGGAGAGCATTGGGGAGAAAGTGAAAGCGATTGTCGTGTGCCCGCAGGGTGTGTCTGTTTCTAAGCTGATGTTCCACGAATTAAGCGGGCTTTTCCCGGAATTCGTGTTTCTGGACAGCATGTCTGTTCGTGAATTCATCACGTATGATCTGGATTACGACATTGTATTTTCGCCAGTCTTATTGGAGACTTCCAAAAAGCTGTTCATAACGAAGACGATGCTGGATACACACGAAAAAAGGCTTCTCAGGAAACAGGTCTTGACCTATATCCATGGATTTGTTTCCAAGCAAGTCAGGACAAGCGAAATCATGCAAATCATCAGTAATCACACAATGATCATAAACAAAAAGGCTCTGGAACAGGAACTGCAGGCATACCTTGGTCAAGTGGATCAGCATGTGGTGCAACCGGCTTTGGAAGAGTCGCAGCCGCTGCAGCTATCAGATTTTTTGATGCATCAGCATATGAAGATGACTTATCAAATCGGATCATGGGAAGAGGCCGTGCGATCCTGTGCCGGTATCTTGCTCGATAAAGGGATCATCGAGCCCAGATACATAGATGCCATGATCAAAAGCTGTGAGAAGGATCCGTATATCGTGATAGGGCCTGGCATAGCTATACCGCATGCTTCACCGGAGGATGGTGTTTTCCGCACTGGTATGAGTCTGCTCAAGATCAAAAACGGTGTGCAGTATTTGGGGCATCGCATTCATATCCTGGTAGTCATCGCAGCAAAGGATAAGAAGGAGCATATACATGCCCTCATGCAGCTCATGAAACTATCCAAGTCCAAGGAGGACATGAAAAACATGATAAACGCTGCTGGAATCCCGGAGATGAAGCGGATCATCCTTCAATATTCCGATGGCGCAGCAAAGGAGAAGGAGATGCATTATGGCTGATTTTTATCTTGGTGCCAACCTTGTATTCCTGCAAATGAGCGGAGCGCGCGAGGATATATTGCGTGAAATGGCAGAAAATCTTGTAAAAGAGGATTTAGTTGAAGCAAGCTTTGTATCAGGAATCATCGAGCGCGAGAAAGAATATCCGACAGGTTTGCCGACTGGTTCATCGATATCCGTCGCTATCCCGCATACGGATATCGAGCATGTAAAAAGGAATGCGATCAGTATTGCTGTATTGAAGGAGCCAGCCTCCTTCCGAGTGATGGGGGAGTCTTCGATGGAGACACCTGTAAGCATCATATTCATGCTGGCGATGAAGGAGTCGCATGCGCAGCTATCGCTATTGAAGGATCTCATGACGTTTTTGCAAGATGAAGCGATGCTGCGGGATTTATATGATTCCGCCACAAAAGAGGAAGTAGTCCGGCTGATTGATAGAAACCTTAGTTTGACGGCAAGTAAAGGAGGTGACAGATGATGGCCAAAAAACAAGTATTGGTTGCCTGCGGTGCAGGTATTGCCACTTCCACTGTCGTAAACAGTGCGATTGAAGAAATGGCAAAGGAAAACAAAATCGATGTCAATCTGATTCAAATCAAAATAGCAGAAGTGAATTCCTATGTGGATACAGCTGATTTGCTGGTGACGACAGCCATGGTGAAAACATCCTATCCTTTCCCTGTGATCAACGCACGCTCATTCTTGACAGGAATCGGCCTGGAAGAAACCAAGGAACAAATCTTGAATGAATTGAAAAAATAACAAATGGAGTCGGTTCCAAGTCGTTGGGATCGACCTCATTTCCTAAAAAGTGGGGGCTGCATGATGGACGCATTTGTCGGGTTCTTACAAAAATTCCTTGACTTGGGTGCAACGGTGATCTTGCCGGTGGCGATCTTCCTTCTTGGGCTTTTGTTCGGACAAAAGCCTGGGAAGGCATTTAGATCAGGGTTGACAATCGGAGTGGCTTTTGTCGGTATTTTCCTTGTGGTCGATTTATTGACATTGAACTTGGGACCGGCTGCCAAGCAGATGGTCGATCGGCTTGGAGTGGACCTCCATGTCATCGATGTCGGATGGCCTGCCACATCATCCATTGCCTGGGCATCTGTTGTGGCTGCTTTTATCATCCCGCTCGGCCTGGTTGTCAATGTCGTCATGCTAGTGACGAAGACGACAAAAACAATGAACGTGGACATTTGGAATTATTGGCACTATACATTTATGGCCGCTGTTGTGTATACCGTCTCTGGAAGTGTGGTACAAGGGCTGATTGCGGCTGTCTTATTCCAGATTGTCTGCTTGAAAGTAGCAGATTGGACACAGCCGATGGTAGAGGATTTCTATGAAATGCCAGGCGTCACAGTGGCAACCGGAAGCACGATTTCCTATGCCCCTGGTATCTTGATCGTAAAGCTGATCGAGAAGATTCCAGGTTTGAACAGGATACATGCCGATCCGGAAACGATTCAAAAAAGATTCGGAATATTCGGTGATTCGATGGTGATCGGATTACTTCTAGGTGCGGCCATCGGTGCTTTGGCAGGATACGGAGTGGGCGACATCATTGAAATCGGCATGGCGATGGCCGCTGTCATGGTTTTGATGCCTCGCATGGTGAAAATATTGATGGAAGGTCTGATGCCGGTTTCGGAGTCTGCAAGGAACTGGCTCAGTAAGCGATTCGGAAAGAGCGAAATCAATATCGGACTGGATGCAGCCGTCCTGTTAGGGCATCCTGCTGTCATTTCCACTGCTTTGATCCTGACGCCGATAACCGTACTTTTGGCAGTCATCCTGCCGGGTAATGCAGTCCTTCCATTTGCGGATTTAGCTACCATTCCATTCATTGTCGCTTTCATCGTGGGAGCGGCAAAAGGGAACATCATCCATTCTGTCATAACGGGGACGATCATGATTGCCTTATCTTTGTACATGGCTACGGATATAGCACCTATCTTCACGGATATGACAACGAGCGCTGCCATCGAGATGCCGGAAGGATCCGCCATGGTTTCGAGTATCGACCAGGGAGGCAATCTGGTCAACTGGATCATATGGAAGTTATTCGCATTATTCAACTGATAGATTAGGAGGATCACTTCATGCAAGCATTGGTGAAAAAGCAATTGGGGTTCGGGAATCTAGTGGTGGAAGACAAACCAGAACCTTTTCCGAAAGAGGACCAAGTAAAAATCAAAGTGACTTACGCAGGCATTTGCGGATCGGATATCCATACGTATGAAGGCAGCTACCGAGTGGCAGCCCCCGTTACTTTAGGACATGAATTTGCCGGTGTCGTGGAGGAGGTGGGCGGGAATGTCACCGACTTGAAGCCAGGAGATCGAGTGACCTCCGAGACGACTTTTTATATATGCGGGCAGTGCAAATATTGCCTGCAGAAGGATTATAATCTGTGTAAATATCGGAAAGGGCTCGGGACGCAGCAGGATGGCGGTTTCGCGAACTACGTCATTGCAAGGGCTGCAAGCATCCACAAAGTCCCTGATAATGTCGATGACCAATCTGCAGCTATGACAGAAGCACTTGCATGCACACATCATGCAGTAGCCAAAACGACAATCCGGCAAGGTGATATCGTCGTGGTGATCGGACCGGGTCCAATCGGTCTGCTCACTGCGCAAGTAGCCAAAAGTAAAGGGGCAGAAGTCATCATTACCGGTCTTTCTGCTGATAAAGTCCGTCTGGAGAAAGCGAAAGAGCTAGGAATCGATCATGTGGTCAATATCCAGGAAGAATCCCTGGAGGAGCTTGTTTACGGATTGACGGATGGCTATGGTGCAGATGTTGTTTTCGAATGCTCCGGGGCAGTTCCTGCAGCACGTCAAGGACTGACACTTTTGCGTAAAAAAGGGCAGTACGCGCAGGTGGGTTTGTTCGCTGAAGCTTCAGTGGCATTTGATATGGAACAGGTCATCCAAAAGGAATTGAGGATCGTTGGAAGCAGAAGCCAAAAGCCTGCCGATTGGGAGCCATCGCTGAGTCTGATGGAAAGCGGTGCCGTCGATGCAGCAGCACTGGTCACACACATTTTTGATATAACGGAATGGGAGAAGGCCTATCAGTCGATAAAAGCTGGCGAAGCAATCAAAGTCCTGCTCAGACCAATGAAAGAAGGATGATCCATGGAAAAAGAAAAATTGATCGAGATCATCGATTATACGATGCTCGCTCCAACCGCCAGTAAAGATGATCTAAAACAATTTTGTTTGGGAACGATCACTTATGGATTCCGCACAGTTTTCGTAAACCCATGGTATATCCCCTATGCCTTTACGATACTGTCGCCGCATGACATAAAAGTTGGGGCGCCAATCGGGTTTTCACTCGGCGGAGCGACGACAAGAGTCAAGGTGGAGGAAACGAAGGCGGCGATTGAGGATGGAGCTTCTGAAATCGGCTCATCAACCTGGGGGCGTTGAAGTCAAAAGCCTATGATGCTGTGTACCAGGATATGGAGGCTGTAGTCAAAGCAGCCGATGGCCTGACGACAAAAGTGATCCTGGAAACAGCTCTCTTGGATGAGACGGAAAAACGGAAAGCAGCCGAGATGGCGGTGGCTGCCGGAGCTGATTTCGTGAAGACAGCCACGGGCTTTTATGGCGGAGGAGCGACGGTTGAAGATATCGAGCTCCTCGCTGCTAGTGTGCAAGGGAAAATCGGAATCAAAGCAGCCGGGGGCATACGGACATATGATGATGCTGTCAGTATGATCCGGTCTGGGGCAACACGAATCGGTGCAAGTGGTGCTGTCGCCATCATCAGGAATGAAAAAGCGGATACAGATTATTGGTTCGGAGGGATAACATGACAGAAATGATGCTTGACTTTATGCTTGGACCGATGAGGGCAGTGAGTGCTTTCTATTTTGAGCACCAGCTGATTTTTAATGGGATCATTATCGGCGGTGTGTCATGGAAGCTGTTTACAGGCAGGAAATCGAAACAAACATAAAGAGGTGTAGCCCCGTGAAGACGCTGAATCTGTACGGAATAGAAGATATAAGATACGAAGAGTCACCGCAGCCAGTGATCGAATCAGATCACGACGTCATTATAAAGGTGGAAGCTGCTGGCATATGCGGTTCCGACTTATCACGTTATAAAAAGCTTGGACCCTATCGCCCAGGAATGACATTCGGGCATGAATTTGCAGGAACCGTTGCGGAAATCGGAGGCGCCGTCAGCCATGTCAAAATCGGTGACAGGGTGGCTGCCTGCCCGGCATATGCATGTGGGAAATGCTTCTACTGCAGGAGCGGAGACCCATCAAGATGCAAGGAATTAATGGTCATCGGATCCAGGGTGCCGGGTGCATTTGCGGAGTATGTGAAGCTCTCTTCTGCCCATGTCATACCGCTGCCTCCCGGGGTGGATAGTGAGACGGCGGCTTTAATAGAGCCGGCAGCGGTCGTGGCCCATGGTTTTTACCGGACACAGATCAGGCCGGGGGCGGCTGTTGCAGTGATGGGTGCCGGTAGTATCGGTCTGCTTGCTATCCAATGGGCCAGGATATTTGGAGCGAAAACAGTCATTGCGATTGACATCGATCCAAAAAAATTGGATATTGCCATGGAAGTAGGTGCCGATCATGTGATTGATGCAAGTTCTGCAACGGGCTGCGATGCGATATCAGCATATACGGATGGCGAAGGTGTCGACTTGGCTGTTGAATCGGCAGGTTCACCAATCACTTCGGCACAAGTACTGGCATTGCCAAAAAAGGGAGGGGAAGTTGTTTATCTGGGGATACCATATGCCGATATAACCATGGAACGATTTTACTTCGAAAAAATCGTCAGGAACGAGCTGACGATTCATGGATCCTGGAATGCATTATCCGCTCCTTTCCCAGGTCAGGAATGGGCCAATACCATTCATTATATGCAAACAGGTCAATTAAATGGAGAAAAAATGATTAGTCATCAGATACCTTTAAGTGAAGGTCCGGCTATGTTCCGACAGCTTGCCGACCGAAATATTGATGCCGTAAAAGTGCTATTCCATCCATAGGAAGATGCAGGTAGCTGCATCTTTTTTATTATATGTATTAGAAAACCCCTGGCTATGCCGGGGGTTCCAGAAAGCTTCAAGCGTGGTAATAAAAAAACCTCACTTCATGGTAGGATAAAGTTGGTTTCCCGACCACTTTATCTCGCCATAGAAGGAGGAGTGCCCTATGAAGGACATGAACAGTTTAGCACATACAACATGGAATTGTAAGTATCACGTAGTATTTGCGCCAAAGTACAGAAGGCAGGTTATTTACGGAAAATACAAAAAGAGTATCGGACAAATTATTAGGGATTTATGTGAACGGAAAGGTGTGATTATCCATGAAGCAAATGCTTGTCCGGATCACATTCATATGTTGATAAGTATCCCGCCGAAATTAAGTGTGTCACAATTTATGGGATACTTAAAAGGGAAAAGTAGTTTAATGATATTCGATCGTCATGCCAATTTAAAATATAGATATGGAAATCGAAAATTTTGGTGTCGAGGATTCTATGTTGATACAGTCGGGAGAAATAAGAAACAAATACAAGAATATATTAGGAATCAGCTAAAAGAGGACTATATGGGCGATCAATTGACATTATTCGAAGAGTACGATCCATTTACAGGAGAAAAAAATCGGAAGAAATAAAGAAATTCTTTAGAATTGGTGAGTAGATGTGGTGCAAGAGGGAACCCATTCAGCGGGCCTTTGAGGCCTAGGCCGGTAACAAAGGCTTTTAGCCGCAGAACAAACCACCAGTTCACACTGGTGGTTTTGATTTCCGGGAGTCACAAGAAATTATATGTTTATTCATTTTCTTGTCGGGAAAACAAAAAACACGCAACACTTCAATCAGATTTAGGAGGTATGACAGCATGTTAGCTCATAAAATTGAAACCTTCCAAAATGAAAATGATGTGATTGTAAGGGTAAATGAATTGAAATCCAAAGGAATCCAAGAAAGCAAAGTGACGGTGATCACCGACAAGAAGCCGGAATCTTCCATTTTGGCTGATCGGCTGAGCGTGAATTACAAGGAAGCGAAGGGCTCCTTGCGTGATAAGGTGTCCGCCTTGTTTACCGGAGATGACCCAGAAGAAAAGACATTAGAGGACTTGAATTTGAACCAGGCAGAGACAGATCGATATGTGGATGAATTGAAAAACGGGAAGATCCTTTTATTCGTGGATCCAACCGCCGGAGGGAAACTGCAGTCAGAAGCTCAAACAAATTCACATGCAAATGGGGATCGCCCGGTCGCTGGAACTGGTAACACCCGGCCTGGCACTTCATCCTTCAACAACGATAAACCAAATGCTTCCCGGACGGAACAGATGGAATTGCATGAAGAGGTAGTGGATGTGGATACGAATGCAGTAAAATCCGGGGAAGTGAATGTAGACAAACGCACGGTGACAGATCAGGAGGAATTCGATGTTCCGGTGACGAAACAGGAAGTCAATATCGAGCGCCGTCCAGTGAATAAAGTAAATGAGCCTGGCAGTACAGCGGGAGCTTATACGGAAAAAGATGGTATCCATGTCCCGGTATATGAGGAAAAAGTAGATGTGGATAAGAAGGATGTCATCAAATAAGAAATTATCGTCAACAAGAAAGATGTACAGGACAACGTCCATGTAAATGAAAAAGTCAGACGTGAGGAAGCGGAGATAGAAGATAGCACAAAAAAGAATAAGGGCTTGAAGTGATGGAAAACCTCACCGATTATCATCGGTGAGGTTTTTTGATGGTTCATCGATTCAAATCGCTCAATCCAGTGCTATGCTCGTTCGGCAGTTCCGGCAATTCCGGTACCGGGAAGCCTGCTGGAGGCTGGGATACACTGAATTCCCCGCCGTTTCGGCTGGGAACCGTCCCTTGGATGATTTCAGCGATCCGGGTCTGATCGAGACGGAAATTGAATTGCGTATTATGGAAGCCCATATCGACGAATTTTTTGCACTCTGGATATTTATTGATATCATAATTAGGCACCGGGAAGATCTTGCCCCAATCCACGCCCAGTGTTTCCAATGCTTTCGCAAATGCATTCTGATGGGCATTGTCACGGACGATCAAGAAGGCCAGCGTTTCCCGGAATGTGGCGTTGGAGCTCATCTCATATATACGCGTTTTTTGCAGCACACCAGTCGATTCGAGTACGACATTATTTAACAGATCGGCGATAAGGTTTCCGTGGCTGTAGACCCAAGAGCCATTCCATGGATTGCCTGCTGCATCGAATGGGATGGAAGCTTGGGCGCCGATTATATAGTGGTGGGGATTCACGTTTGGTGTATCCTCGATCGGACCGGAAAGGGGCGCACCATCAGGCGCTGTATTTCCCGCCCCGCCTTCACCCGACTCATCCAGCAAGGCATTGATTGTATTCTGCACCAGCTCCACATGTGCAATTTCCTCCAGGAAGATACCGCGCAAAAGATCACGGAACTGTTTCTGCTTCCCTCGGAAATTAGAGCTTTGGAAGAAGAATTGCATCATGGTGCGCATTTCCCCATAGTGACCGCCCAGGATTTCCTGCATAACCTTCGCCGCGGCAGGATCGGGCTTATCCGGTTTGATGATGTTGATTAATTCTTCTTTGTAATAATACATCTAAGTGCACCTTCTCTTTTTTGGATTTACCGTTAGTGTCTGTTACAGAGAAATCGCTTATTCATCTATATTTTTCTTTGAAACATCCGCAAAAAAAGAGTATGGCTTCGACAAAAGTCGACTTGATTCATATTTCCACCCGAACGTAGTACAATAGTAATTGTATAGTGCAAACTATCTACTATCGGAGGGGTTAGATATGAGTAAAACAGCAATCATCACAGGGGCAGGCAGCGGATTGGGACAAGCTGCAGCCGTCCGTCTTGCCGAAGAAGGCGTGAATATCGCAGTAGTCGATGTCAGTGAAAAAGGGGCAAACGAGACTGTCGAATTGGTAAAACAAGCTGGAGCGGAAGCGATTTTCATTCAAGCGGATGTTTCCAAGGAAGCCGATGTCAAAAATTATGTGGATAAAACATTGGAGCATTTCGGCTCTATTGATTATTTCTTCAACAATGCTGGTATTTCAGGCAGCGGTAAATACTTCCTTGATTCCGACGTTGCGGAAATCGAACGTATCGTCGGCATCAATTTGCTGGGCGCGCTTTATGGTGTCCGTTATGTAGCGGAAGTGATGGTGAAAAACGGAGGAGGCTCCATCGTCAATACTTCCTCCAGTGCAGGTGTGATCGGTCAGGATTCCGTTGTCACCTATGCTGCGACAAAACATGCTATTGTCGGCATGACAAAGAGCCTGGTTGCCGAATACGCAAAAGATGGTCTCCGTGTAAATGCGATTGCGCCAGGACCTACCGAAACAAAAATGGTAGCGGAGTTTTATGCTGCGAATCCGAAAATGAAAGAAAATGCAACTGGCGGTATTCCGCAGAAACGTCTCGGCACACCGGAAGAGGTAGCGGAACTTGTTACATTCCTGCTTACTTCAAAAGCGCAATATATCAACGGTGAAGTAATCCGTATCGATGGCGGATTCACGAATACAAAATAATTACAAAAAAATCGCCTTGCGGATAGCGGGCGATTTTTTATTTTATGATAGTTTGTCAATCTAAATGCGACAGTTCCTCCTGGAAAGCCTCGTAAGGAGTTTTCCATCCTAATATTTTTCGCGGGCGATGATTAATTAGGTATAGTGCTTGGTGGATTTCATCTTCTGAAACAGAGGCTAAGTCTGTTTTCTTTGGGAAGAACTCCCGAAGCAGCCCGTTACTGTTTTCATTGGTTCCTCGCTGCCATGGGGCATACGGATCGGCAAAGTAAACCGAGATATCCATTTCATTTTCGATTTCTTGATAACAAGCAAATTCTTTCCCTCGATCTGTGGTCGCTGTCTTAAATATTTCCTTAGGCATAGAAGCTGCCACTTGTGAGATAGCTTCCTTCATAGAGCGTGCACTTCGATCGTTCATTTTAACTGCGAGAAAGAAACGCGTTTTGCGTTCGGCAAACGTTCCGAAGCATCCTTTACTTTTTCCACGGCTTGATACTACTGTATCTAGTTCCCAATGGCCTGCCGATTTTCGGTCCTTCACATCTTTTGGACGCTCCTTTATCGACGTACCAATATTGAATCGACCTCTCGTTTCCCGGGGTTTTTGCCTTTTTCCTTTTTGACGGAAGACCTGATGATCGACAGAGAATCGTCTTTGATTCATCCAACGATAGATGGTTTTGAAGCTGATGATACCCAGCCTTCCTTGAATTTGTTCAGGTGACCAAGTGAGCTTTAATTTCTCCTCAATAACCACTCTAAGCTCTTCTTTCCATTTACCTTTAGGAATACAAAATTCCCGTCGTTTTTGATACATTCTGTCAGCAGAGTCAGCTTTATAGCTGCCCTCACTGTTACGCTCCAATTCTCTGGAAATAGTCGAATGGTGTCTCCCTAACTCCTTTGCGATACGACGTGCAGACCAGCCAAGCTTGTATAGTGTTTCTAGTTTTCCTCGTTCAATTGTAGTAAGATGGGAATAGCTCATGTTTTCCTCCGTTTAAGATTAGGTATGGTAACTTCATCTTACACGAGGAAACATGGGCTTTTCTATTTTCAAAAGGTGTCGCACTTAATATTACAATTCATCTTATAAAAAAACTCCGGACACGCCTTGCGGCGATCCGGAGTTTTTCAAGCTATTAACGGGAGTAGAACTCGACGATAAGAGCTTCGTTGATTTCAGCAGGAAGCTCACTGCGCTCTGGATAGCGGGAGTAAGTTCCTTCCAAGCTGTTTGCATCGAAAGTCATGTAATCTGGAACGAAGTTGTTCGCTTCAACAGATGTAGTGATGATGTCAAGTTTGCGGGATTTCTCGCGAACACCGATGACTTGACCAGGTTTCACGCGGTAAGATGGGATATCTACGCGTTTACCGTCTACAGTGATGTGGCCGTGGCCAACGATCTGACGAGCTTGTCTGCGAGTGCGAGCCAAGCCTAGACGGAATACAAGGTTATCAAGGCGGGATTCAAGAAGGATCATGAAGTTCTCACCATGGATACCTTTCATTTTGCCAGCTTCCTCGAATACACGACGGAATTGGCGCTCGTTCATGTTGTACATGTAACGAAGTTTTTGTTTCTCAGCTTGCTGCAAACCGTATTCGGATTGCTTTCTGCGTTGGTTTGGACCGTGCTGTCCTGGTGGGTAAGGGCGTTTGTCAAGCTCTTTACCTGTTCCGCTTAGGGAGATACCAAGACGACGGGATTTTTTCCATAATGGACCTGTATAACGTGCCATGGATAAATTCCACCTTTATTATTTTATTTGCATAAAATAAAAACAGAGTGCGCTCTAGTCACTTGCCGATTATGTTTTCATGTACCATCGCTCCGACAGCAGAGAGTTACACGATACACCTTCTGAAACAAGGGGAAACGAGTGAACGTTTCTTTGATGCGCCTTGCCAAGAAAGGAACAAAATCAGACAAATGGGAGTTCACATAGGCCGCCATTTATTTTACACAAAGAGTATTATAATCTTTTTGATGGCTGGAAGTCAAGATAAATCGGCAATGGAGATTAGATGCAGTATTTTATAAGTAAAAAGGACTAGTGTGATCATTGAGGATTGAGTCTAATATCTTATATAATAGAATAAAAATACCAAAATGTTAGGTGAGATGCATATGGAGCGGCTAATTGACAGCAATCTTGAACAAGCAAAGCTATATTTCTACCAGCTCCTTGTGTCGGGAGAAAACTATAGTTGCAGGGAACTACTTGCACTTATGACAGATAAGGTGAAGAATCTCCTGCAGGCAGACAGTTTGGCGCTGTTCATCTATGATGAATGGCAGCAGCGATTGGAGCGGATAAGCTATGCAGGTCCCAGGCAGAGCGGGTTTTGTCTGTCTGTCAGCTATACTCCCGGGCATATTTGTATGCCGGATTTGTTAAGGGATATTCCACATGTACTGGATAGGATATTGCCCTTGCAAAAGCCGGAAGAGCATGTCATCGGATTCCTTTATGTCGGAGGCGGCAGAAAGATGATTACCGATTGCAGACAGCTGGCGTTGGAGATCGGTAAATTCGTTACCCATCTCCTGCGTCTGCAGCAAGCGAAAGAAAACGAGCGGCATGTCATCCAATTATATGAAGCAACGACGAATCTGCACGCTTCCATCGATATGCATGATGTACTGACCGTCCTGATCAAGACCCTGCAGCAAACCTATCCCCAATTCACGTATGCACTTTTGCTGGCCCAGGATTACCATGGAGATACGGAACTGCCGATTAAAAATCTTGTATATGATTACTCTGTCCACGAGGCCAGCACAAAAGCTTATATGACAGGTGAAGTGCAAATGGAGATCGATGAAAAGGGAAAGGTGACACATCGTTATGTTCCGCTCAATGGTAAACAGGGAATCTATGGTGTGCTGCATGTATCGATTCCTTTTGGGATGCAATATACGAAAGCAGATCAGAGCTTCATTACGAAGCTGGTCGATTCAGCGGGTAACGCCCTGGAAAATGCACGGCTGTATCAGCATTCGAAGAAGCTGATAAGCGACCTCCAGCTGATCAATGAAACATCGAAGAAAATGAATGCCAACTTGCGTCTGTCGGATACCATGACGTTGATGCATCAGCAGATACGGGATACATTCGGCGGGGAAGAAATAGGTTTCATCTTATATAAAGAGGATCAAGATGCTGGCACTATTTTGGCTGGCAGCACGGATTTTTTCTTTGACGAAGAATCCGAGTCTTTCCTGGAATTCATCGGACGGCACTACCGAGACAAATACGGGGAAGCGATGTTCATCAGCAACTTTCAGGAACGATATCCCGAGATTCGGATGCCTTATCGGTCCTTGCTGATATTTCCCATGGTCAGGTCGGAGCAGCTGAGGGGAGTCGTGATCGTTCTGCACCGAACCCCCAGCTTCTTCACCTTCGAAGCTTTCCGGCTTATCGAATCGCTCGTGCAGCATTCCTCCTTATCGATCGTTAATTCCATGCTGCAGGAGAAATTGGAGAAATTGGTCATTACGGATTATCTTACGAATCTGTATTCGAGAAGCTATTTGGATGAACGGATGCGGGAACATATCCAGGGAGATGCGCAAGGGGGGTTCATCCTGATTGATATCGATGACTTCAAAAAAGTGAATGATACATACGGCCACAATACTGGTGATTATCTTCTCATCCAAGTATCCAATCTGGTAAAGGACATGATCGGTCCGGCTGATATAGCAGCCAGATGGGGCGGGGAAGAGCTGGCCATTTATTTGCCGCATGCTTCTTTGGAGCAGACTATTGCAAAGGCAGAGCAAGTCGTCCGAAGCATCGGGGGATCGACACGACCTGCTGTGACGGTTTCATGCGGGGTATCCACATGGACAGAAGCGGATCGGCCATCCGTCCATCAATTGTTCTCCAATGCGGATCGCAAACTATACGATGCCAAACGGCTCGGGAAAAATAGATATTGTATATAGAAAAGACAGCTTCCGGATCGGAAGCTGTCAGGCTGTCGAGAAAGTCTCGACAGCCTTTTTATTTTGAGTTCACTTCTTTTTCTTACTTTTTTATAATAGAAGAAACGACTAAAAGGCGGTGCCAAGATGTTAAATTCCAGAGAGAATGACCAAACAGCTCTTGAAATCGTAACTATAGAAGAACTTGTCCCTGAAAACCACCTATTGCGTAAGATAGAAACCCACATAGATTTCTCCTTCATCCGTGAAAAAGTTCGTCCTTATTATTCGGCGGACAATGGCCGTCCTTCCCTAGATCCTCTTGTCCTCTTTAAAATGATCTTTATCGGCTACCTTTTCGGTATCCGTTCCGAAAGGCAATTAGAGAAAGAAATCCAGACAAACATTGCTTACCGTTGGTTTTTAGGACTTAAACTCACGGACCCAGTCCCTCACCACTCTACAATAAGCTGGAATCGTTGTAATCGATTCAAGGGCACAGATATCTTCCAACAAATCTTTGATGAAATTGTAGAACAGGCAATGAAGCATCGTATGGTTGGAGGACGCGTCTTATTCACTGATTCCACCCACTTAAAAGCCAATGCGAATAAAAGAAAGTTCATCAAGAAGGAAGTACAGGAAGCTACTCGTTCATATCAGGAAGAATTGGATAAAGCAATCCAAGAAGAACGTACAAAACAAGGAAAAAAGCTTTAAAGTCACGAGAGGAGGTGACAGAAACGAAAGTAGTGAAAGAAAGCACGACTGATCCAGAGAGTGGCTATATGTATCGAGAAGGAAAGCCTGAAGGCTTTTTCTACTTAGATCATAGAACTACGGATATGAAATATAATATTATTACCGATGTCCATGTCACGGCCGGAAATGTGCACGATTCACGGCCTTATTTGGAGCGCCTTGAACGACAGAAGGAACGCTTTAATTTTGATGTGGAAGCTGTCGCTCTGGACTCCGGTTATCTCACTACGCCAATCTGTCACGCCTTGAATGAACAGAATATTTTCGCTGTCATCGGTCACCGACGTTTTCATCCTACTAAAGGATTAATGCCTAAATGGAAGTTCAAGTATGTCCCAGAGAAAGATCATTATGTTTGTCCAAACGGACAAACATTACCTCTGCGAACAACAAATCGAGAAGGGTATAAAGAATACGCATCTGACCCTAAACAATGTACTGCTTGCCCACTGTTGGCCACATGTACGAAATCAAGAAATCATCGAAAAGTTATCACAAGGCATGTTTGGGAAGGTAGTAAAGATTGGGTGCGGGAAAATCGCCTGAGCCACTCAGGAAAGTTATTATATAAATTGCGAAAAGAAACGATAGAGCGAAGCTTTGCGGATGCGAAACAACTCCACGGGCTTCGCTATTGTAGGTTACGAGGAAGAGAAAAAGTGCAGGAACAGGCGCTGATGACAGCGACCTGTCAGAACATAAAAAAGATAGCCAACCACCTAGCAAAGCTAGGATAGGTAGGTGGCTGGCTATCTTTTTTATAAAACAGCCCTTTAAAGAAAGCAGAAGAGTATCGAATAAAAAAAGATTGTAGAGAAACTGGGATTTCTCTACAATCTGACAGCTTCCGGATCGGAAGCTGTCTTTTTATTTCGTCAAATGCTTGACGAGGACCGCCACGAACTGTTCCAGATACTTCTGGTCTGTTTCGTCGAAACGATTTTTGGAAGGGCTGTCGATATCAAGCACTCCGTAGGATTTGCCATTCACGATGATAGGAACGACGATCTCGGATTGGCTTGCTGCGTCACATGCAATATGACCAGGGAATTGATGGACATCCGCCACAAGCTGTGTCTTGTTTTCCGCGACAGCCGTCCCGCAGACGCCCTTTCCGATTTTGATGCGTACACAGGCGGGGAGGCCTTGGAATGGACCGAGGATCAATTCGTCTCCTTTATGGAGATAAAAACCGACCCAGTTCACATCATCAAGGAATTGATTCAAGAGGGCAGAAGCGTTTGCCAAGTGGGCGATTTCGTCCTCTTCCCCTGTAAGCAATGCATCAAGCTGCTTAACGAGCAATTCATAGTCTTTTTCGCGGGAACCGCTATAAGCCGTTGTTTCGAACATATTCATTTCCCCCATATAATGATTTTCTGTAATTCGACAGAAGGCGCGATATTTGGCGAGCGAAAGTTGCAGGATAGCTGTTTTCGCTGTCGTATACAACAAGTGAAGGAGCTGAGAAGATTGAAAAAAAATGACACGAAACAAAAAGTGATGGACGCCGCTTGTCAATTGTTCTACACAAAAGGCTACCATGGGACATCCGTCCGCGATATTGCGGGAAAAGCTTCGGTCAATGTCTCCTTGATCAATTATTATTATAAAAGTAAGCAAGGGCTTCTGGAAGCATCCGTCGTGCTGTATTACGAAGAATATCTTGCTGTGCTGGAAAAAACGGCCCAAAAACGGGGGCAGGAATCTCCCAGTATCTATCTGAAACAATTAATTGAAGCAATTATACAATATAAACTCTCGCGGAATCAATTCACGGCTTTCATTCAAAGGGAGCTGATGCTGGATTCCGTATTCGTCAGGGAAATGGCTGTGACGTATTTGGCTAAGGAAAGCCATACACTGAAACAAGCCTTCAGGGACTACCTGGAGTCAAACGGGATCCGGGAACGGGAAGGGGTCTATTTATATATGCAGCTGTCGGGAATGCTGTCTGCCCCGTTCACCATGAGCAAGGAAATGAAAGGCATGCTGGTGACAGAAGAATCACGGCACTATTTCTGCAGCATGTATACTTCCAGTATCCATCATTGGATCGATACGCTTGCCACGGTTTCTCCGGCCTCATTAAGAGCGGTATCAGCCAATTGACGCACAATAGAGGGAAAATCATGGAAAATACCTGAGAAATTTGAAAAAATTTAGCCATATTTGCGGTTTACATGGTATCATATTAGTATTAAAAATAGATAACGATTATTAGGGTATTACTCCTTTTTCCCGAGTATTGGTTAGGAGGCTGGACATTGCTTTACATCGTCGGAGGAATTATTCTAATCATCGCCTTGATCATCTTGGGCCTGATTATGAGAAAGCGAGTTTATGATGAAGTGGACCGGCTTGAAAGCTGGAAAATGGATATAGCGAACCGCAATGTATCGGAAGAATTAGCGAAAGTGAAAGCGTTGAACCTATCTGGAGAAACACAGGAAAAATTCGAATCATGGAAGGAACGCTGGGATCATATCGTAACAAAAGAGCTTCCCGATACAGAAGAGGCTCTTTTTGATGCGGAGGAGGGTGCCGACCGCTACCGTTTCACGAAAGCCAAACAGCATCTGCAGCAAGTGGAAGTCACGCTCTCCCGGATAGAGGATAAGATTGAAGGCATGTTCCGTGAATTGGACGAACTGCTTGCTTCCGAAGAGGAAGCCCGTAAACAAGCCGAGGCACTGCAGCCTGCTTTGCAGGCACTCAAGCGCACCATTTCGCAGCATCGCCATCAATATGGCAAAGCGGATGTTCGTTTTGAGGCGGCAATAGCCGAGCAGAGCACGCAGCTTGCTGCTTATCATTCACTCATCGAATCCGGCAACTATTTCGAAGCTAACCAGCTGATCACGGATGTGAAAGCGAAGACGGAATCGCTGGAAGAGGAGATCGAAGCTTTCCCGCAGGCTTATAAGCAAGTGAAGCAGGAGCTTCCGGCACAGGTGGCGGATTTATTGGGCGGCATCCGTGAAATGAAGCAGGACGGCTATCGGATCCATCATCTTGGTTTCGAGGATGAACTGAAGGCAGAGAAGGAACGATTGAATCAGCTGGTCAAACAGCTGGAAGCAGGAGAGGCAGAAGAAATACAATTATACATTCCTGCGCTGGAAAATCGCATCAAAGAGATGTATCAGCTTCTTGAGAATGAAGCTGTTGCCAAGAATTATGTCGACTCAAAATTCGAGCAATATGTCCAAGCCGTCGAGAAAAAGACAGAGGCATATATGAAGACAAAAGAAGAAATCGATCTGCTTCGGGAATCCTATTTCTTTACGGATAATGATGTCGAATTTCATCTGAAGCTGGAGTCCAAGATTTCCAGGCTCGTCAAGCAGCTCGAGGCGCTGCAGCAAGAGATGGATGATGATCGTGTATCCCATACGAAGCTCAAAGAGGAATTGGAAACAGGATTCCGTGAATTGAGTGCCATTGAGGAAGAACATGAGGAAATTCGCGGTAAAATCAAGACATTGCGCAAAGATGAACTGGAAGCCAAAGAGAAAATTGCCGATATGCGCCAGAAGCTATACGATGTAAATCGAAAGCTGCAAAAGAGCAATATCCCAGGTGTACCGCAGGAAGTTTGGAAGATGGTCGAAGAGAGCCAGGAAAAAACGTCCCTTACGATGGAGGTGCTCGAAGCGCACCCGCTCGATATGGCTGAGGTGCGGACACATCTGCAGCAGGCAGAGGAAATCAGCAATGCCACTATCGAACAAATCGAACATTTGCTGGAGCAGGCTTATCTTGCAGAAGTGGTGATTCAGTATTCCAATCGCTATCGCAGTCAATATCCGATTCTTGCTGCAGAAATGGCGGAAGCAGAGAAGCTGTTCCGCGAATATCAGTACGAGCAAGCTTTGGAGCGGGCCGCCCGAGCTTTGCAGGATATAGAACCGAAGGCGCTGGAGCGCTTGGAGAAACATATCAAGATTCCCAGCTGATACATAAAGCAATCCCTTGCTACTTGCGAGGGATTGCTTTATTTTAGTAAAAGATAGTTTGAAGAGAGGGAGATGGACAAATGATATACTTTGATAATAGTGCAACAACCAAACCGCATCCTGACGTGCTTTCCAGCTACACGGAAGCAGCACAAACGTATTTCGCCAATCCATCATCCCTGCATCGTTTAGGGGGCAGTGCCGAACAGCTGCTGACAGCATGCCGTAAGCAGGCTGCCCAGCTTCTTCGCGTCGGGGAGGATGAGATTCTGTTTACTTCAGGCGGTACAGAGGGGAATAACCTTGCAATCAAAGGAACGGCTTATCGGAAGAAGCGATTGGGTAATCACATCATCACGACCGCCGTAGAGCATCCTTCCGTATTGGAGACTTGTGCGGAATTGGAGAACCAAGGGTTCAAGGTGACATATGTCGATGTGGATACTTTCGGCTATGTGACAGCTGAAAAAATTGAAGCAGCCATCACGGATGAAACCATCTTAGTCAGTGTGATGCATGTGAATAATGAACTTGGTACCATCCAGCCGATCAAGACTATCGGTCAGATGCTGACAGCATATCCTAAAATCACGTATCATGTGGACCATGTACAAGGGGCTGGAAAAGTGGCACTCGATATCAAGGGGAGCCATATCCATCTTTGTACGCTGTCTGCTCATAAATTCCATGGCGTAAAGGGCAGCGGCATCCTTTATAAGGATAGGAACACGCATATTGCAGCTCAGTTATCCGGAGGGGGCCAGGAACAGGCCTTGCGTTCCGGAACCGAAAATGTGCCTGGTATCACAGCCATGGTAAAGGCTCTGAGGCTGGCAATGGAAGAGCTGCAAAATCATCCTGCCAAGCTTTTCGAACTGAGGGAAAAGCTTTTTGGCGGCTTGGAGAAAATGGATGGAATCGTGCTGCATTCCCCGCCTGCAGGGGCTCCGCATATCGTGAATTTCTCGGTTCCGGGAGTGAAACCTGAGGTGCTGATCCATGCACTGGGCGAAAAAGATATCTATGTATCGACCAAATCGGCTTGTTCCTCGAAGAATAGTGATGCCAGCGCTGTCCTGCTCGCTTGCGGGTTGCCGGATGAACAGGCTGAATCTGCTATCAGGGTGAGCTTTTCCTATGAAAATACGCAGGAAGAAGTAAGTTATTTCCTGCAGGTTCTAAAAGAAACATTAACACATTTAAAGAAAGTGATGAGATAAGATATGCAGTATGACCATATATTGATTCGTTATGGGGAAATGGCCCTTAAGGGCAAGAATCGCAAGCATTTCACCAAGCAGCTTGAATATAACGTCAAGGATCAAATAAAACCTTACCCAAACGCCAAAGTCGAACGTACACGTGATCGGATGTATATCCACCTTCACGGGGAAGATCATGAACCGATTGTGGAAGCATGCCGTCATATATTCGGCATACACAGCTTCAGCCTGGCAATCCGGACCGAAAACGAGGAGCTGGCGATCAAACAAGCTGCCCTGCAGCTATTGCTCGATAATCCGGCAGGAACCAGTTTTAAAATATCCTGCCGCCGGCCGAATAAACGTTTTCCGATCGACTCGCAGGAAATGAATCAGCGTATCGGTGCATATGTGATGCAAAACAGCGAAGGTTACCCTGTCGATGTCCATCACCCAGGTGTAGAGATCACGGTGGAAATCCGCGAACGGGCGACATATGTGACAGGTCAGAAGATAAAGGGGCCGGGCGGTTTGCCGGCAGGAAGCTCAGGCAAGACATTGCTGATGCTTTCTGGCGGAATCGACAGCCCTGTTGCCGGTTATTTGGCGATGAAGCGCGGGGTCGAGATAGAAGCTATCCATTTCCATTCACCGCCTTATACAAATGAGCGTGCGAAACAGAAAGTGATTGATTTGGCGCAAACGTTGTCCAAGTTCGGTGCAAAAGTGAAAATCCATGTTGTGCCATTCACAGAACTGCAGGTGAAGATCCATCAGGAGATACCGTTTGGCTACAGCATGACAGTCATGCGCCGGATGATGCTGCGGATCAGTGAGCGAATCGCAGAAAAACATGGCATCTTGTCCCTGACTTCCGGTGAAAGCCTTGGCCAGGTGGCCAGTCAAACGATGGAAAGCATGCACACGATCAATGAAGTGACGAACTATCCTGTGCTGCGCCCGCTCATCACGATGGACAAGTCCGATATCATCGAAATCGCGAAACAGATCAATACCTATGAGATCTCGACACGCCCATATGATGACTGCTGCACCGTTTTTGTACCGGAAGCACCAAAAACAAAGCCGCGGCGTGAAAAGGTGCATTTGTATGAAGGGACAATCGATTTCTCTGCTGAATTCGAACGGGCCGTCGAAGGAACGGAGATTATCACGGCCTCTCCGTCGGAGGAAGCGCCGGCGCCATTCGCTGATTTGCTGTAAGAACTTCCCAAGTAAATAATCTGTATGTTCTCCTCCTTGTCGGCACATGCTACATGTACAAGGAGGTGACATCAAATGGCTAACAACAATTCAAGCAACCAGTTAGTAGTACCTCAAGCGCAACAAGCTCTAGATCAAATGAAATATGAGATCGCACAGGAATTCGGTGTACAGCTTGGCGGAAACGAAACTTCTCGTGCCAACGGTTCTGTTGGAGGAGAAATCACAAAGCGTCTTGTACGTACAGCACAAGAGCAATTAAGCAGATAATTTCATAAGTATGGCATAAAGGGGCAGCATCCGCTGCTCCTTTTCCGTGTAGAAACAAAAGGGAAAGTGCATCCTATCGAAGAAGGAGGAGAAGAAGGAATGTGGATAGCCATCAGTGTCATGATAGGGCTCTTACTATTGCTTCTAGTGGCAATTACGGCTAAAGTGACTTTTCATTTTCAGTATGATTCGTCTGATTGGTCCATCCAAATCCGCATTTTCGGCATCTGTGTACAAACATGGCGATTGGAGCAGCAATCTTCCATCGAGCCTGCTTCCTCTGAGGATTTGAATCAGCAGCTTGTCGATTTATTTGCCGATTTACAAAAAATCAGGGATTCTTTTCCTTATCTTCTCAGAATCACTCGAAATGCAGAGCTACGGCAATTACGCTGGCATACAAGGATCGGCATGTCCGATGCAGCTTCTGCCGGCACACTTGTTGGCTTGATTTGGACAGTCAAAGGAATTGTCAACCAAGTCATCCGTTCGAATTTCCGTATAGGGGAACCATTTGATATCCAGGTACAGCCGATTTTCAATAATTCGACTTTCCATACTAGCTTTCAATGCATAGTGTCCATCCGTACCGGGAAAGCTATGCATGCCATTATATCCAATGCCAGAGGAAGATAGGAGGAGCGAGCAGTATGGCAGATCACCCGATTCAAGGATTAATGAAAACCGCAATGGAAAACCTGAAGGAAATGATTGATGTCAATACGATAGTCGGCGATCCAGTGGAGACTCCGGATGGGAGTATCATTCTGACTGTATCCCGCGTAGGCTTTGGTTTTGCAGCCGGGGGAAGCGAATTCGATGCAGCTTCCCAAGGTAAGAGTGAGCAGACGGAGCTGCCATTTGGAGGAGGGAGCGGAGGCGGTGTATCCATAACCCCGATAGCTTTCCTCATTGTCGGTCATAAAGGAGTCAAGATGATCCACCTGGATGAACAAACCCATCTTTATGAAAAACTGATCGAAGCAGCGCCAGCTGCAGTGGAAAAAATCCAGGAAATGCTCAAACAGAATCCGAAGCAGAAAAAGCAGCAAAAATCGCAGCGATTCGATGATGAAACAATATATTGACTAAAAGCCGCCTGTTGGTGGTTTTTTTAGTTTATAATCGGACTTCATTCCGTTATAATTTAAGGATAATGAGCTTGAAACGACGAAAGCGAAAAGAGAGAAGGTTATATTTGAAACAGAAGATAAATCTGCGGACGCAGATGACAGCATTGGTATTCATTGTCGTTATTCTGGCGGTGACGACGACATTCGTCATGATCGGAATAGAGACGAGCAACAATATCAAATCCCAGGAAAGGGATCGCGTGCTGCAAACTGCCAAGCTGATAGCAGTCGACCCGGTCATTGTAAAGGCAACGGACGAGCAGGATTCCGACACACTTCAGCAATTTACCAAACAGGCTATGGGGATCACGGATGCAGACTATATCGTGGTGATGAACATGGACAGCATCCGGCTGAGCCACCCCGACCCGGATGAAATCGGCAAACGTTTCGCAGGAGGGGATGAAACGCCTGCGATACAAGGAAAAGAGTTCGTTTCAAAGGCAAAAGGAACGCTTGGATTGAGTTTGCGGGCATTTGCTCCCATTTATGATGAACAAGGTGAGCAGATCGGGGTTGTAGCTGTCGGTATCACGATGAATGAACTGAATGAGATCATTCGCAACAACCGCATTCCATTATACTTGGCCACTGTGCTGAGTCTGCTGATCGGTCTGATCGGTGCGGTCCTGCTTGCAAGGAAGATAAAACAAATCATGCACGGGATGGAGCCTGATGAAATTGCCGCCCTGTTGAGTGAACGGATTGCGATGCTGGAATCAATCAAGGACGGGATGTTAGCTGTGGATACCGCCGGAAAGATCCAGATGGTCAACAAAGAAGGGAAGAGACTGCTGGAAGAGATGGGGATCAAAGGAGAGCTGAAGAACCGGCATGTGGATGATGTGCTCCCGGTTACCAAGCTCCATCAAGTGATTGCCTGGAATAAACCGCTGATCGGGCGCCAAGTGGAGCATAATGGTTTGACGCTGGTCATGAACGAAATCCCAATCCAGATCAAAGGCAAGACAGAAGGAGCGATTGCAACTTTCCTTGACCGGACCGAATACAATCATCTCAACGAGAAGCTTACCGATACGATGCTTTATGCCGATGCTCTCCGGGCGCAGACACATGATTTCATGAACAAACTGCATGTGATCCTTGGTTTGCTGGAATTGGAGGATTATGATCAGCTGGAACGGTATGTGAAAAATGTGGCCGGTAAGGAGAGATCCGCGACCCTGGCCATGATCCATCAAGTGAAAAACCCCATTCTGGCCGGATTCCTGCTCGGCAAGAAGAGCTATATGGCTGAAAATGGTGTCCAGCTTGAGGTCAGCTGCCGGGATACCATACCGAATACATCGGAAAAAACAAATCAAATGCTGATCACCATACTCGGCAATCTCATGAACAATGCTGTGGATGCTGTCGAACAGCAGCCGGAAAAGCGTGTCCAGATTTCCATGAAGTACACGGATGGGCTGCTCTTTCTGGAACTTACTGATACTGGAAAAGGAATCAGCGAAGAACAGCAGGAGAAAATTTTCAAGCAAGGCTATTCCACAAAAGGAAACGACCGCGGTTTCGGCCTATACCAAGTGGAGGACTATGTGCAGAAGCTGGGGGGCTATCTTGTCTTGACAAGTGAGCCAGGTGAAGGGACTACCTTCAGTGTCCAGCTGCCGTATGATACACAGGAGGATGTAACAAATGATTAAAGTACTGATCGTGGAAGACGATCCGATGGTAAGCGAATTGAATAAACGCTATGTCAAACAAATGAGCGGTTTCACTGCTGTCGGTGCGGCCCAAAATTATAAAGAAGCCCTTGAATTCATTCAGCAGAATGAAGTGGACCTGCTTCTGTTGGATGTATATATGAAAGGGAAGAATGGAATAGAATTGCTGAAGGAGATTCGGAGACGCGATCAAAAAGTGGATGCAATCATCATTTCTGCTGCAAGCGAAAAACCGATGATCCGGGAAGCGCTGCAATACGGGGCTGTCGATTATTTGATCAAGCCGTTCGAATTCGATCGCTTCCAGCACGCTTTGAGCGGTTATCGCAAGCGCCAGCTCATCTTCAGCAATAAGGAAGAGATGACCCAGCAGGAATTGGATAGCCAGCTGCTGCAGCTTCCGGAGCAAGAACAGATGGTGCAGCTGCCGAAAGGTCTTACGCGAAGCACCTTGAAAGTTGTATGGAACAGCATCCTTACCTTCCGTTATAATTTTTTCACGACAGAGGATATAGCGAATGAAACAGAAATGTCACAAGTATCCGTGCGGAAATATCTGAAGTTCCTGGAGGATGTGCAGCTGCTCGAAGTGGAGATGCATTATGGCAGTATCGGGCGTCCGGTTTTCAAATACCGGGTCAATGCCAATACTTCCCATCATATCAGCCAGTACATTTAAAGAAGCCGAAACGGGCTTCTTTTTTTGTTTGGCATAAAAAGAGCGCTATTAAAAAATGATATGCCGGTTCTTATCGAAGGATAAAAGGAATCGTTTGTGATTTCAAGCTGGTTGCCGGGAAGCATCGAACTGTCGCTTCCGTGTATGTTTCCTGCTCTGAAGCCAATATTATTAACAGAGATCCACTGCACCTTTTTTAATTACAAAAGTTACAATTCATTTAGTTTAGTTAAAAAATAACACAATTAATTTTGGTTAAATTAGAATAGTCGTATCTACTTAGGGGGTGCATTATCTATGGAAATGAAATCGCATACAAGCGATCATCAATCCAACAATCAAAAGCCATCAGGCTTTGACAAAATCATGGAATGGAAAGTCGGTGTCATGCCGCTTCCGGTGTATATCGTATTAGCAATCATCGTTCTTATTGCTGCATATACCAACCAACTTCCTACCGACATGATCGGCGGCTTTGCTGTCATCATGATCCTGGGTGTGCTGCTAGGGGATATCGGTCAGCGCATTCCTTATTTCAACAGTATCGGAGGACCGGCGATCCTGTCATTATTCGTTCCATCCATGCTGGTTTTCTTTGACACATTAAGTACTTCAGCTTATGATGCTGTCGATCAGCTGATGACTTCCGATCATTCAAACTTCTTATACTTCTACATCGCTTGTCTTGTTGTGGGAAGTATCCTTGGTATGAACCGGACAGTCCTCATCCAGGGCTTCATCCGCATGTTCATCCCTTTGGTGACTGGTACGATTGCTGCAGTCACTGTCGGGACTTTAGTCGGTATGCTATTCGGCTATAGTGCTCATCATGCTTTCTTCTATATTGTTGTTCCGATCATCGCAGGCGGTATCGGAGAAGGAATCCTTCCATTGTCTGCTGGTTATGCAGGTGTCTTGGGCGGGGGAGCCGGGGAGTATGTTTCCCAGCTTGTACCAGCTGCCATCATCGGTAACGTATGTGCCATCATCATTGCAGGCTTGATGAAGAAATTGGGAGAAAAACGCCCGGACCTTGCAGGGCATGATAAGTTGGTTCGCTCGAACAAAGACGACAAAGTATTGGCAGCAGCAAAAGAAAACACAAATAAAGCAATCGACTTCAGCTTGATGGGAGCAGGCCTCCTCGTAGCGATGAGCTTGTTCGTCCTTGGACGAGTTGTCGAGCACTGGATTCATGTGGTTGCTGGCTTCACGTTGTCGGGTGCAATCATCATGATCATTGCTGCAACGATCATCAAATCCGGTAATTTGCTTCCGGAAAAACTGCAAACCGGTGCACAGCAGCTATACAAATTCGTTTCCACTGCTTTCACTTGGCCTTTGATGGTCGGTCTTGGTGTCGTATTCATCCCGCTTGAGGATGTTGCGAGCGTCTTCACGATCGGCTTTGCGATTACTTGCATGTCTGTCGTAATTGCGATGGCGGCAACTGGATTCTTTGTAGGTAAATTGATGAAGATGTATCCTGTTGAATCTTGTATCGTTACAGCATGTCACAGCGGACTTGGCGGTACTGGTGACGTTGCGATCCTATCTGCATCCGGCCGTATGGCGCTGATGCCGTTCGCGCAGATTTCCACTCGTCTTGGCGGTGCTGCCACTGTCATCGGTGCAACAGCATTGATGCACTTCTTTGCTTAAATTGGAAAGCTCAGCCTTGGCTGGGCTTTTTGCTTGCCGCGGTGCCTCTCCTCGCTTCTGTCCGCTGCTTTTGATACAATAAGGCAGATGTGAGAGAAATGGGAGGAAAAGATACGTGGAACAAAAGAATGTCGAAAAGGTATACCAAGCACTTGACCAAATGGCCGAAGCATTGGAAACACGTGAAAACATACCATATCTTGATGCACTAGGTGCAGCAATGGAATATATATTGGATCGCAGCGCGGAAGTGACGGAACAGCCATTATTGCAGCAGCAGCTGGATAAACATGCAGCTGTATTCGATAATCAGACATACCAGAAAGAAGAAATACGCAAAGGGATCCAGCTTGCCATCCTGAAAGGCATGAAAGGGGCAACCCAGCAGCAGCATATGCTTACACCGGATACTGTCGCCATGCTGATCGGTTATCTGACGAACAAGTTAGTCGGAAGCAATGAAAGCTTCCGTTTATTCGATCCGGCGGTGGGGACGGGTAACTTATTGACTGCGGTCCTGAATCAAGTGGGGCGGGAAGTGGACGCTTATGGAAGTGATGTCGATCCGACCTTGATCCAGCTTGCTGTCATGAATGCGAACATGCAGGAGAGACAGATAGAATTCTTCCATCAAGACAGCCTGCGCCCTTTTCTTCTGGAACCGGTCGATCTTGTCGTGAGTGACCTTCCGGTTGGCTATTATCCGGATGATAGCCAGGCTGCCCAATTCGAATTGAAGGCAGATGAGGGGCATTCTTATGCACATCATTTATTCATTGAACAAAGCCTTCATTATACGAAGGAAGGCGGTTATCTGTTATTCGTCGTGCCGAACTTCCTGTTTGAAAGCGATCAAGCACGTTCGCTTCATACATTCCTGCAGGAGCATGCCCATATCGTCGGATTGCTGCAGCTGCCGCAGAGCATGTTCAAGAATGAATCGCAAGCGAAAAGTGTTTTGATACTGCAGAAAAAGGGGACGCTAACTACAGCGCCGAAACAGGCATTGCTGGTGCAGCTGCCTTCATTCAAGAATCCGAATGCAATGGCAAATGTCTTGAAACAAATCAATGATTGGTTCGACAATGAGCTTCCCGATTTAAAAAACTAAAAAAATTAATGAAATCTTGAACAAGTCCTCGACATATCTTGCAATGAGCTTGTCGTCACAGGTAAAATAAAGAAGTACGTAAAAGTTTACAAGGGGCTGAACATGTTGAGTAATATTTTAGCAATCAATGCTGGTAGTTCTTCACTAAAATTCCAGCTAATCCGCATGCCTGAGGAAGAAGTAAAGGCAGTGGGACTAGTAGAACGTATCGGACTGAAGGATTCCATCTTCACTATCAAATTCAATGGTGAAAAAGATGAAACAACTAAAGATATTGAAAATCATGAAGAAGCAGTAAAAATGTTGCTTGAGAAGCTGACTTCCACAGGTGTCATTTCTTCTTTGGACGAAATCGATGGAGTGGGTCACCGTGTCGTACATGGCGGAGAAAAATTCAGTGATTCTGTCCTCATCACGGACCAAGTGATGGAAGAGATCGCAGAAGTATCCGAGCTTGCACCATTACACAACCCAGCAAACTTGACAGGAATCCGTGCATTCAAGGAAATTCTTCCTGGCATTCCGTCTGTTGCTGTTTTCGATACAGCTTTCCATCAGACAATGCCTCCGGAATCATATCTATACAGCTTGCCATATGAGTATTATGAAAAATATGGTATCCGTAAATACGGTTTCCACGGCACAAGCCATAAATATGTGTCACAGCGTGCAGCGGAATTGCTTGATCGTCCAATCGAACAGCTGCGCCTGATCTCCTGTCACCTTGGTAACGGGGCCAGCATCGCTGCAATCGATGGCGGAAAATCCGTCGATACATCCATGGGCTTCACTCCGCTTGCCGGTGTAACCATGGGTACGCGCTCCGGTAATATCGACCCTGCACTAATTCCATTCATCATGCGCAAAACAGGCAAGACTGCTGATGAAGTATTGCATGTTTTGAACAAAGAAAGCGGAATGCTTGCACTGTCTGGTTTCTCCAGCGACTTGCGTGACATCCAGGACAAAGCGGATGCTGGTGATGATCGTGCGGAGCTCGCACTTGATGTATTCGCTGAGCGCATTCATAAATACCTTGGTTCTTATGCAGCACGCATGAGCGGTGTGGATGCGATCATCTTCACAGCCGGTGTCGGTGAGAACAGCATCGCTGTGCGTGAGCGAGTGCTTAAAGGTTTGGAATTCATGGGTGTATATTATGATCCATCCTTGAACAATGTACGCGGCAAAGAACAATTCCTGACTTATCCTCATTCCCCGGTGAAGGTAATCGTTATCCCGACAAACGAAGAAGTCATGATTGCAAGAGACACTGTTCGCCTATCCGAAGCAGTGACGAAATAAACCTTGACTCCATGCGGTTTATAGGCTTTTGATTAGTCGGGGTCAGAAGCAGATCAAGTGGATTTTTACCTTGATTTGCTCTCTGACTAACCAAGACCTAAATTATATCAACCTTTCTCTAATTATTAATTAGGGGGAGGTTTTTTATTTGCAAAATAATCCTAAATACGAAAAACAAGGAAGCATACTCGTTTAAAAAATACTACGATTGACGATGCAAGAGAAATTGTAATCCAAACTAAAAGCTAAAAGGATTAAGCAAAAATACAATTGATAATTATGAAAAATTGTTTAATGATTTTGACCGCTTTTTCGGTGAAGAGAAAATCCTGAATGGACAAATTTCTGACGTAACTAAACAGCTTAATAGCTTTAAGTAAAGTAGAATCTGAGTTAAAAAGAACTCTACTTCAATTAGGATTTCCCCCAAACTTAGATCATCTATATACTAGGAACTATAGTGAACTACTAGACAAAATTAGGAGTTCACATACTGAAGATCAATTACTGAAAGAAATAAACGAATATATGTGTAATTTATTTAATGATGAGGTTGTTGACAAAATTTTTATAGAATGGGAAAGTTATCACTCAATTAACAGGAGACGAAAAATCTTACATGAAATTATAGAGTGTCACAAACAGGGATTTTATTTTACATCTATTCCGACAGGCCTTGCTCAGATTGAAGGGAGTGTGATGGATGCTTTTAAAATCACTGGTGAAACGAAAAATGGAGCCCATTATATTATGCTGGAAGAGCTTTTAGAAACTGATTTTGAAAAAGAGGTACATGTTTTTTATACAGATCATATTAAAGGAAGTTTTATTTTAGGTGAAGATTTAAGAAATTCTATAGGTAGAAATGCGATACTTCACGGTTATGATACTAATTATGGTACTGAACTAAGTTCGTTAAAAGTCATTTTATTCTTAGACTATCTATTCAAGAGAATAGAACTTCTAGGTGATAGCGATATAAAACCTTTTTTAGAGAGGAATAGAAGTAGAATATTTAAATAAGGAGTATATAATTTTGTGTTTTAGATTTATCATAGAAATCTTCGGAACAATTGATAAGCAAGAGGCTCTTCAGAATTCCTTCGATCCATATTCTAATGGTGAAATTTAAATAAAACCAGTCTCTAACTTAATTGATACAATGAAAAGAGAACCTTCTAGGCTCTCTTTTTTTCGATTTTATGTAGAATATTTATAATTTCAGCAAATCCTATAAAGATAAAACCAGATACAAAAGAAGCTAGGAACCATGTAAGGAAAATTGACCACTGAAAGTCTAATACATCGTCCGCCAGTATTGTGCCAACAACTGCGCCTGCAACAATTATACCTATTCCTATACACATCATAGTTATAGAAATCGGGTTTTGAGGTATTTCTTCGACCTTTTATTCAGCAGACTCTTGCTTCACCGAGTTGTCCATTAAATCCCTCCTATCCATTTTCCCTTATTATATACTAATAACCCAAATAATTACATAGATGTTAAGTGATTTATGGTAAATTAGTAGTGGTACTTTTGGATATTCAAATATAGTAAAAGGAGAATCTTTATGAATAAGAAAATTACTATTTCATCAATAGTAGCGATTACCTTAGTTGTAGTTTCAGTAACATGGTATACATATTCTAATTTGGCAAGTGCTAGAGCCCAATTAGAAGATCAACAAAATGCATTAGAACAGGATAAGGATGATTTTAAGAAAGAACAAGAAAAATTTCAGAAAGATTTAGATGAGTTTAAATCGGATAAAGAACAATTCGAAAAAGATAAGGAATCGCTAGCAAGTGAGCAAAAAGAGCTTAAAAAGAAGGAAGAGGATATGGCTGTTCTTCAAGAGAACTCTGATCAAACTAATATCAACGAAACCCCAACGACTGAACCAGATATAACTGAAGAACCAACAACTCAAACTGAGCCACAACCTGTAGAAGAATCCCAAACTATTGAAACACCACAAGCAACAGAGAGCGAATATATACCAGAAACTGAGCCAACTATCACCGAAGGTCAGGAAATATATAATCAAATTGCTGAAATCGAATTAGCTTTATCCCAATTAGAAAGTGAAAAAAATAATTACCCTGAATGGTCAGAAGAGTATAGGAATGTAATAAGAGAACAGTTGGAATTATTAGAGAAAAAGAAAGAACTACTTCAGTAGGTGGTAGGGTATAAAAATAAGGAGCAGGTTTTACTGAACCAAATCAGACTCCTCCATTGATCTAGAGCTTGTTGAGCTTGAGGTACTACTAACTGGTTGCTTGAGTTGTTGTTAGCCATTTTGTGTCACCTCCTTAAGTAGATTGTGCGGAAGTATGGCGATTATTTATAGGGAATAAAACAGACAACCGATAGATATCGATTGTCTGTTTTATAAAAATATGAAAAAAGGCTGTATTTATTTAACACTTTTGGACTTCTTTTTTAATGGATAAATAGCAATTCTGAAAACCCCTAAGCAAACAGCAGCAATAATAAAACCTGTAAATCTATGTTCGTCTGCCACGAAGAAAAACACCAAAATTAGGGCTAAAACGAAAAGTATATATCCAGTAATCCAAAGTGCTTTGTAATTCATGTTGTTAGCCTCCCCTTTAGACTTACACATTAAATAACGTGATTGTATTGTCTCCAAGCTTTAGAAGTTTTTGTAGATAATAGTGTTTTTCTGGATTTTTCCTTATACAGTTTAACAGTTCTCTTTCTCCAAACATAATGTGGATCTGTATCTAAAGCAGTTCCATCTCTAACTTTGAAGTAACCAGTTTTAAGATTGTATTGCAGCCAAACGTTTGCCAGTGCTCCAGCTGCTACACCTATTTTTGGTATAGCACTAAGTATTGCTTGAGTTATTACTTGTGCTGAAGCTTTTCCATTTGCTGTTACTGTAACGTTACGGTACCCTGACCATGCCCAACTACCCTTTATAGCATTTATTGAAAAACCTGCTTCCTCAGAAGCAATCACTTGATCTTCTACATTGATCTCAACATTTGAATAGTCGGTTTCTACTTGATTGATTTCTTCCTCAGTTAAGTAGTCACTCTCTACATCTGTCTCATTTGTATTTAGATCGGTTGTGAATTCTTGTGTACCCTTGTTATCAGTAAGGATAGTGTGTAGCTTTCCATCTTGTTCTGATGTTTGGACATTGATCGTTTCACCATCTTCTTCGATGGTAAATTCAGTTGTTTCTCGCAAGCCTGTGTTCGCTTTCTGATTGGATTCTGCATGAGAGACACTTGCTCCTAATGGAACACCGACTAATACTAAAGCCATAGTAACAACAAAGCTGCGAAAAATTAATTTCAATCGTTAAACTTCCTTTTACTTTTATATGTAAATGATAAGATAATTATGAAGTATTTGTAAATGTAGTTTCATAGTTTAAAGTAAAACGGTTCCAATGTCCTTAAATATATAAATAATATAATAAAATATGAAATTATATTATGTCTTTATCCTTAGGAAATCTTGTCGAAATATTCCATGTAAGCATATCAAACAATTATGACGTTCTCGAAAATTGTTTTTTTGCTCTCCTTCAATATAATTATAGATAATACTTGGACAAACCATAACCTAAATGGTAAAATTATATAAATTAATAAGAGAAACGTTGATATAATGCTGTTTCATTCCCCGGTGAAGGTAATCGTTATCCCGACAAACGAAGAAGTCATGATTGCAAGAGACACTGTTCGCCTATCCGAAGCAGTGACGAAATAAATTAAGAAAAAAGCCGGTCCCGAGTTTGATGGGACTGGCTTTTTTGCATTTTTCACAGCCGGATCAGTGGTATACTGAGGACGAAAGCTAGTCTTACATATGAAATGGAGGTAAGCAGAATGAAGATTGGTGTACCGAAGGAAATCAAGAATAATGAAAACCGCGTTGCCATGGCTCCATCCGGTGTGACGCTCTTGCATGAAGCGGGGCATGAGGTATTTATCGAAACTGGCGCGGGCCTTGGCTCGGGGTTCACGGATGAGCAATACGAACAAGCTGGTGCAATCATCGTACCGACTGCCTCGGATGCGTGGAACAAAGAGATGGTCATGAAAGTCAAGGAGCCGCTGCCGGAGGAATATGATTATTTCTATGAAGGTCTCATCCTGTTCACATATCTGCACCTCGCGGCGGAAGGTTCTTTGACGAATGCATTGATTGAAAAGAAAGTTGTGGGTATCGCTTATGAAACGGTCCAGCTTGATGATCGATCCCTGCCGCTTCTCACCCCGATGAGTGAGGTTGCCGGGCGCATGGCGTCACAGATAGGTGCACAATTCCTGGAGAAACCCTATGGGGGAAGCGGGATCCTGATGTCTGGCATACCAGGAGTGAAGCGAGGCAAGGTCACGATCATTGGCGGCGGTGTAGTCGGAACGAACGCAGCCAAGATTGCCATCGGACTTGGAGCGGATGTCACGATAGTTGATTTGAGCCCGCAGCGTCTCCGGGATCTTGACGATTTATTCGGCAGCTCGATCAATACCGTTGTATCCAATCCGCTGAATATAGCCGAATCGGTCAAAGAATCAGATCTTGTCATCGGTGCTGTCCTCATACCGGGTGCCAAAGCACCGAAGCTCGTTACGGAAGAGATGATAGCCAGCATGAAACCAGGATCTGTCGTCGTCGATGTCGCGATTGATCAGGGAGGTATTTTTGCAACCACGGATAAAATCACAACCCATGATAATCCGACTTATACGAAGCATGATGTGCTGCATTATGCCGTCGCCAATATGCCTGGCGCCGTTCCCCGCACTTCCACGATCGGCCTGACAAATGTGACGGTTCCTTATGCGCTGCAGCTTGCGAATAAAGGCTATAGGAAAGCGTGCCTGGATAATCCGGCGCTCACAAAAGGGATTAATACGCTAGAAGGCTTTGTGACCTATGAAGCTGTGGCGGATGCGCATGGGCTGGCTTATAAATCAGCTGCTGCACTGCTTTAGATATAAATCAAGAGCACCTGCTTTGGGCAGGTGCTCTTGTGTTTTTGTATCAACCAATGATTTGCAATTCGCGTGGATAAGCCGTCAGTACATCCGGTCCATTCTTCGTAAGGAAGATATCATCCTCTATTCGGACACCGCCGACTCCAGGTAAATAGATGCCAGGCTCGATGGTATAGCACATACCCTCCTGCATAGGCTGGGTATTGTTGCTCGACAAGGAAGGGAATTCATGTACGCCGATTCCCAAGCCATGCCCGACACGGTGTGTGAAATATTCCCCGTACCCAGCTTGTTCGATGTGCCCTCGCGCAGCTTTATCGATCTCGGCTATGGCTGTACCGACACGTGATGCTGCTGTGGCTTTTTCAAGGGCGATGCGTACAGTATCGTGGATGTGCTGCTGATCGGCAGTTGCATGCTTATAGGCAACCGTGCGGGTGATATCTGAGCAGTAACCCTCGTATATGACTCCTAAATCGAATAAGACAAGGTCGCCAGGTGCAATCTGTTTGCTGTCCGGAGTTCCGTGAGGGGAAGCTGTTTTTGCACCGGAAAGGACCGTGGTCGCAAATGACATGCTCGTCACACCTTCTTGCTTCAAGGCATATTCAAGCTCGGCCACAATCTGCAGTTCGCTTTTTCCGGCTGCAATCGCTTCAATGCCTTTCCTGACACCGAAATCTGCCAATACAGCTGCTTGCTTCAGCAGATTATATTCCTTTTTGTCTTTGATGTTCCGCAGGTTCTGCAGAAGCTCCGTTGCATTCGCGAATGTCGTATCCGGCAGTATCTGCTGCAGCATTTCCAATCGAATCACGGACATATGGTCCTTTTCGATTCCCATGGATGCAGGGGTCCTGCCTCGCTCCTTTAGGTAGTCCTTCAATAGCTGCCAGACATCCTCATGATCATGATATGTAAGCATCTCTTCCTTCCAGCCTGCTTGAAGGGCATCTTCTTTCTCCATTGCCGGCAATATGAGCAGCGGTGCATCCTTTTGATCTGCGAAGACGGCTACCAGCCGTTCATGCGGATCTGTATAATAATTGCTCACATAATACACGTTCTCCATGGAGGTGATGAACACGCTGTCGGTGCTGTCATCCTTTAGGTTCTGTAGTAACGTATCGATTCTGTGTTGCATGAAAAAACCTCCTTTATCCCAGTATAGCAAAAAACGTATCACGTTTCTTCCGTATACAACTGTGGTACACTAAATGCGAAAAAATGAAAAAGGGGTTGTAGACTTGAAAATATCATTCCATGGACAAGCTGTCGTACAGATTGTCACAGAAAAACATACGATTTTGATCGACCCATTCATCACTGGAAATGGTACATGTGATTTACATGCAGAAGATGTTAATCCAGATGTCATTCTCCTGACACACGGTCATAACGACCATGTGGGAGATACAGTTTCGATTGCCAAACGGACCGGCGCACTTGTCGTGGCACCGAACGAATTGGCGGTATACTTAGGGAACCAGGGATTGAAAACACATCCAATGGGAATCGGCGGAGCGCATGAATTCGAATTCGGACGTGTGAAACTGACACAGGCATTCCACAGCAGTGCCATTACAGACGAAGACGGCAATACCCACTATATGGGGATGCCGACGGGGATCCTGTTCACCGCAGAAGGCAAAACGATCTATCATGCTGGGGATACAGGTTTATTCTCTGATATGAAAATGATCGGAGAGATGAACGACATCGATGTGGCATTGCTCCCGATAGGGGATAATTTCACAATGGGACCTGAGGATGCACTGATTGCCGCTGAATGGGTCAAGGCAAAGAAAGTCATTCCGATCCATTACAATACGTTCCCGTTGATCGAACAGGACGGAGCGGCATTTGCTGAAAAAGTAAAACCTGGCCAAGGTATCCATCTGGAACCAGGACAATCGATCACTATCTAAAGAAAACAGCACCCTTTTGAAAGGGTGTTGTTTTTTTATCTGTTATAGTAAGTGAATTTGTATTTTGTCGTATTTTGCTAGGAGATTAGCTATTTTTCATCTGAAATTGAAACCTTTACGTAAAAACTGTACAATAACAATAGAAAAATAAAGACTAGTACAGATGAGAGCATGGTGAAGGAATGTCGACAAAACATGACCAGATAATTAAATATATTGAGAACCTCCCTGTGGGCGGGAAGATATCCGTACGGGCAATCGCCAAGGAATTGAATGTAAGTGAGGGGACGGCATACCGCGCCATCAAAGAAGCGGAGAATAAAGGACTTGTCAGTACGATAGAACGCGTAGGGACAGTAAGGATCGAGACTAAGATCAGGGATAATTTTGACCGCCTTTCTTTTGCGGAAATCATCGGTATCGTGGATGGTCAAGTGCTTGGAGGCCGAGGCGGCCTGCATAAGACTCTGAATAAATTCGTCATCGGTGCGATGGAGCTTGACGCTATGATGCGCTATACCCAAAAGGATGCCTTGCTGATTGTCGGGAATCGGATCGAAGCACATGAACTGGCCATCAAAGAAGGAGCGGCTGTCCTTATAACAGGAGGGTTTGACACCGATGATCGAATCAAGAGGCTGGCAGATGAAAAGGAATTGCCTGTCATATCGACGAGCTATGACACATTTACGGTAGCGGAACTGATCAACCGGGCCATTTACGATCAGATGATCAAAAAAGAGATCATCGTAGTGGAAGATATATATACGCCATTGCAGCATACATATTATTTACAGGAAACCGATACGCTCGAAAAATGGTATCGATTCAATGAAGAAACAACACATACACGCTATCCGGTGACAAATGGTGCAACAAAAGTGACGGGAATGGTCACATCAAAGGATATCATCAATAAAGACCGGCAGCAGTCAGTCGCAAAAGCAATGACGAAAAACCCGCTGACAGTCCAAAAGCATACCACGCTTGCATATGCGGCACATATGATGGTTTGGGAAGGTATCGAAATCATCCCTGTTGTCGATCAGCAGCATAAACTGCAGGGCTTGATCTCCAGACAGGACGTCCTTAAAGCGCTTCAGCAAATCCAGCTTCAGCCCCAAATCGGGGAAACGATCGAAGATTTGGTGACCAGGGAAATCGATTTGCTGGAGGATGAGGAGCAGGACATCGTATTTCAAGGGAAGGTGACGCCGCAAATGACGAATCAGCTGGGCAGCTTATCCACCGGAGTCCTGACAACGTTCGTCACCGAAGCGAGCAGGCGTTTTGTCCGGAAGATGAAAAAGGGGGATATGGTGGTGGATAACATATCCGTCTACTTTCTGCGTCCCATCCAGCTGGATAGTACGATCCTGATCAAACCCCGTATCCTGGAGGTTGGACGGAAGCTGGCAAAAATGGATGTGGAAGTGTATAGTAACAAGAAGACATTAGTTGCAAAGGCGCTGCTCATGGCACAGCTATTGGATCGCTGAGCATGCATGGAGGGGATATGATGCACGATAGAATCCTGGAAAGAATCAAAGCATACGACACAATCATCATTCAGCGGCACGTCCGGCCGGATCCGGATGCATACGGATCCCAGGGAGGCTTGGGTGAAATCATCAAGGCATCCTTTCCTGATAAGCAGGTTTGGATCGTAGGGGATGAGGACCCATCTTTGACTTTTTTGGCGGAGATGGATACGATTTCAGATAACGTATTTGAAGATGCGCTTGTCATTATCTGTGATGCTGCAAACCAGCCTCGTATTTCAGATCAAAGATACAAGCTTGCCAAGGAAATCATCAAAATCGATCATCATCCGGAAGTGGACCGCTATGGAGATATCCAATGGGTTGTTCCAACTGCGAGTTCAACAAGCGAAATGGTATACGAGCTGTATGCATCCCATCCTGAACTGAAGCTGACGACTCGGGGGGCGATGCTGTTATATGCAGGTATAGTCGGTGACACGGGTCGCTTTTTATTCCCATCGACGAGTGAGAAGACATTCCATTATGCAGGGGAATTGATCAAGTATCCATTCGACCGGACGAAATTATATGAAAGACTGTATGCGTCCCGTCAGGATGTCGCCAGACTGCAAGGTTATATCCTGCAGAACTTTACCTTGCATGAAACCGGTGTCTGTGCCATCCGCCTTACAAAAGATATCCTGGCATCCTACCGAGTGACTTCTTTGGAGACGAGTCAGCTTGTCGGTACGATTGCCAATATCGAAGGTGTGCTGGCCTGGCTCTTTTTTGTGGAAGAGGAAGATCAAATCCGGGTGCGCGTCCGCTCAAAAGGACCTGTGATCAATGGCTTGGCCGGTAAGTATAATGGCGGCGGCCACGTATTTGCTTCCGGTGCAACTGTTTACAGCTGGGATGAAGCTGCCAAGCTTGAGCGGGATTTGCAGGAAATCTGCCGTCATTTCGAGGTGAATTAAGCATCCGTCTCCACTGTCACTGTCAAGTAGAGGATCTCGGATATGATCAGCTGCTTGACAGCGACCTTGAACCGGAAACTGTCCACCTCATAAACCTTATTCTCGATTGCCCCCAGCAATAACGGGGTGCTTTGGATGGCGCCGTTTACACTGCGGCCGATCATATGCCGTGCCTCCTCCTTGATTGCTTCTTTCAGCTCGTGCTCAATCAGTTTGTCCAGCTCCAGGCTCTCATCCGTTTCCAAATCAACGGTGATTTCATCGATTAGAAGTCCTTCCTGCTGCAGTTCATTCATTTCTTCATTATTATCCTTCAATACTTCGATATCCCGTTCCAAGTCATGGATTGTCCCTTCCATTTCCACTTTTTCTTTCACCCAGTCTTCATAAAGGGTCCCGTACATGAATAAAAAGACAAAATAGGAAATGATACCGCCAAGGAAAAAGCCAACCAAGAACCGCTGCCAGCCGCTTTGCTTATAAATCGGCGGTATCCGCATCAGGAGATATCCTCCTGGATGAACCATCCTATGATCAATAGTGCCGTTTTAACGCCGCCCATGGCAGCGACAATGATCAGGATCTGTTTAATGACGTCAAAGGTTGCTCCCTGATATATCCCTTTTTCAAAATTACTGATAGCGTCGAATGTCCCTCCGATCGCAGCGATGATTGCCCAAATCCGGATGCCGTTGGAGATGCGTTTGATGGCGGTCAGCGGCGGTTCGCCGGTAGCGAAGGCTCCGATGCTGCCGATGAAGCACCCTCCGATCATTACACCGAGCGCGATGAAATAGCAGTGCATCATTGAAATGATTACGCGTTCTTCCATGCTGAGACTCCTTTTCATGTTCTTTTTCTACCCTATGGCAGCAGCGGACAAGTTATGTTAGTCATTTCAATGTATGTCGGAATTCGTATATAATGGAGAGAGTGTAAAAAAGGACGGTAATGATGTATGGCGTTTACGCATCTGCAAATCAGAAGCAGCTACAGCTTCTATCAAAGTACAATTAAAATTCCACAACTAGTAAAGAAGGCCAAAGAAGCAGGCTTTGACGCACTTGCACTGACGGATGACAGTGTCATGTATGGCGTTGTGCCGTTTTACCGAGCGTGCTTGGATGCCGGTATAAAGCCGATCATTGGTATCCATGCTCCTATCGAGGCAGAGGGGCAGGTGGTGAAAACACTCTTGCTGGCTGAAAATGATATCGGTTATCAGCATTTGGCGGAATTAAGTACATATCTTCAAACGAACGAAATCCCGCACTTGCCGCTTGCTTCCCTGCAAGCATATGCGAATGGAGTCATCGCCATCATCCCGACGCACACGATGATCCAATTGCAGGTGGAACCATGGCGATCCATATTCGGTGAGAGGCTGTATGCTGGTATCAGTCCGGATGAAGTGCGTTACCTCGATGATCGAATGCTGGCCGATTGGCAGCACGAACACGCACTTCGCTTTGCGGCTACTGGCGATGTCCGCTATTTGCAGGAAGAGGATATGGATGCCTATCATTGTCTGCTTGCAATAGAGGAGGGAGCAAGCTGGGAGCCGGCACAATCGTCTCAAGGATTGCTGCACCATTTGCGCACCCGTGAAGAAATGGAGCAGCTTTCCGATAGTGCTTTATGGAAAGAGGCGCTGCTCGAAGCGGGTTCCATAGCAGAGCGCTGTACAATCCAGCTGCAGTTCGACCAGCGTCATTTGCCGGCATATCCGGTTCCCCGCGGCAGGAATGCCGAGACCTATTTAAGGGAAATCTGCGAGCAGCGCCTAAAGGATTTATACAGGGATCGGCAGGATGCCAAAGAGAGACTGGATTATGAACTTGGCGTAATCAAGGATATGGGCTTCAGTGATTACTTCCTCATCGTTTGGGATTTTGTCCGCTATGCGAAGGAACACGGTATCCGGGTAGGGCCGGGAAGGGGATCGGCAGCGGGATCCCTCGTTGCCTATGTGCTTGGTATAACCGCGGTGGATCCGCTGGCCTATGATCTTTTGTTCGAGCGATTCCTGAACCCGGAAAGGATCTCCATGCCGGATATCGATATTGATTTCTCTGATTATCGCAGGGACGAGGTCATTCGTTATGTGCACAGCAAATATGGCTCGGATCATGTGGCGCAAATCATTACATTCGGCACCTTTGCCGCCCGATCTCTCCTCCGGGAGTTGATCAAGACGATGGAGATTCCGCAGGCAGATGCCGCCTATCTGCTTAAAATGATTCCGCATAATATATCCTCTTTATCTGCCGGTCTGCGTGCTTCGGAGGAACTCACAGCCTATGTCAGGGATTCCGAACAGCTGAAGCGGCTGTTCCGGATCGGTGTCAAACTGGAGGGGCTGCCGCGTCATGTATCGACACATGCTGCAGGTATCGTCATCAGCGCCGACCCGCTAGTGAAAACAGTCCCGCTTGCATCAGGGCACGATGAGGTGGCGCTGACCCAATTTGCCATGAAGGAATTGGAACAGCTTGGTTTGTTGAAGATGGATTTTCTCGGTCTACGTAATTTGACGCTGATGGATCATGTCCTCAATGGCTTGCCGAAGAAGCCGGATATGGATGCCGTCCCGCTTGATGATGAAGCAACCTTCCGCCTGTTCCGTGAAGGGCGCACGAATGGTGTGTTCCAATTTGAATCAAGCGGCATGAAGCAGGTGCTGCGGCAGCTGAAACCATCTGCATTCGAAGATATCGTTGCAGTCAACGCTTTGTACCGGCCGGGTCCGATGAGTTATATTCCCGTTTTCATCCGGCGGAAGCACGGACAGGAAACGATCAGTTATCCACACGCCAATCTGACCCCGATTTTGGAGAAAACATATGGTGTGCTCGTCTATCAAGAGCAAATTATGCAAATTGCCGCTTCCATGGCGGGCTATAAGCTGGGAGAGGCAGATTTGCTCCGTCGGGCAGTCAGTAAAAAAGATGCCGATGTATTGGCCAAAGAAGAAAACCGCTTCCTATCCGGCTGTATAGAAAATGGATACAGCGCCGATACTGCCAGGGAAGTATTTTCCTGGATCGTGAAGTTTGCCAACTATGGCTTCAATCGCAGCCATGCCGTCGCCTATAGCTTTCTTGCCTATCAGCTGGCATATTTGAAGGCGCATTTCCCTGCTAACTTTTTTGCTGAATTGATGAGCGGCGTTGCAAACCAGCCTGAGAAAATCCGTCAGTATATGCGGGAAGCTGCTGACAGCGGTATTAAGGTTTTGGGTCCGTCCATCAATAAAAGCTTCGGTAAATATACGGTAGAGAACAAGAACATCAGGATGGGCTTGCTGGCGATCAAGGGCATTGGGGCCCAAGTGGCCCGAGCTATCATACAGGCTCGAAAAGACGGTCCGTTCAAGCATCTCTTCGATTTCTGCATTCGGGTCTCCTTGAATAAATCGGCATTGGAGCAGCTCGTTTTAGCCGGTGCCTTCGATGATATGAATGATAACAGAGCTGCAGTCCTGGCTACGATAGACAATGCGATGGAGCAGGCGGAACTGTTCAAGGAATTGTACGAGCAGCCGTCGCTGTTGGGGGAAGTGGAATTCGAAGCTGCTTATGCCGAGCAGGAGCCCTTTTCGCCGATGAAGACATTAAGGCACGAAAAAGAAGTTCTGGGCTTGTATATTTCCAGCCATCCACTCGCAAGCTATCGGGGTGATCTCCGCAGCAGTGGTCATATTACAATACAGCAGCTTGAAACGCTGCCATTGAAAAAACAAGTGCGATTGGCTGCTGTCCTGCTTCACCAGCGGACCATCAGGACCAAAAAGGGACAGCCGATGGCGTTCCTCACTCTCGGTGACGAAACCGGTGAAATGGAAGCTGTTGTATTTCCGGATTTGCATCGGCAGGTCGGCCGTTTCCTGGAAGAAGAAGCACTGCTTGATTTGACCGGCAGGCTGGAGGAAAGAAATGGGGAAAGACAGCTGATTTTACAGGAAGGGCGGCAATTCCGGGAAGATATGCTTGAACATAGCAAGGAGCGGCTTTTCATCAGGTATGATGATATCGATGAAGAGGAAGTTCTTGAAATAGTCCGTGAATGCTCCAAGCAGCATCCAGGCAATGTTCCAGTCATTGTGGTCCACAAGGAGACGCGTAAAAGCTATCAGCTTTCCGAAGCATATCATCTTGAGCTGAATCAACGGACCCTGGGAGAGCTAAGGAAGCGTTTCGGCAAGGAGAATGTCGCTGTGTCGGGTCATGGATGATTCGCCTTCCTTTACAGAGCTGAAAGATGTCCCTATAATGAGTAAACGTCTGCACAGACCGTCATGTCATAAATTACACAAAGGATGATAAAATATGTCCAATCTACGAGAAGATGCATTGAAAATACACCGTGAAAACAAAGGGAAACTGACAATGAAGTCGAAGATCCCGGTTCGCAATGCGACGGATCTGAGCCTTGCTTATTCACCTGGTGTGGCGGAGCCTTGTAAGGAAATCCACCAAAACAAGGATGACGTCTACGAATATACAATGAAAGGCAACATGGTTGCGGTTGTCAGTGACGGCTCTGCCGTGCTTGGCCTTGGCAACATCGGTCCGGAAGCAGCGCTGCCGGTCATGGAAGGGAAATCCGTCCTTTTCCAAAGCTTCGCAGGCGTCGACAGCTTCCCGATCGTTTTGGATACAAACGACGTGGATGAAATCGTCCGCACCGTGAAATTGATGGCGCCGACATTCGGCGGTGTGAACCTGGAAGATATCTCCGCTCCGCGCTGCTTCGAAATCGAAGAACGTTTGAAAGCTGAAACGGATATCCCGGTATTCCACGATGATCAGCACGGTACTGCAATCGTAACGGTTGCTGGTTTGCTGAATGCATTGAAATTGGTCGGCAAAAGCTTTGATAACATCAAGGTCGTAGCCAACGGTGCCGGTGCTGCCGGTATCGCGATCATCGAGCTCCTTCACAGCCTTGGCGTGAACAACGTCATCATGTGTGATTCCAAAGGGATGATCTACGAAGGCCGTCCAGAGGGCATGAACAAAATGAAAGACCGTGTGGCGAAAATCACGAACCGCGACCGTCAGGCTGGCAGCCTGTCCGATGCGATCAAGGATGCGGATGTGTTCATCGGGGTATCTTTGGCCAACCTATTATCCAAGGATGATGTGCGCAGCATGGCAAAAGATCCGATCATCTTCGCGATGGCGAACCCGGATCCGGAAATCCTGCCTGATGATGCGAAAGCAGCAGGTGCCCGCGTCATCGGAACCGGCCGTTCCGACTTCCCGAACCAGGTGAACAATGTACTTGCCTTCCCTGGTATCTTCCGCGGTGCCTTGGATGTCCGCGCGACTGGCATCAACGAAGAAATGAAAATCGCCGCTGCCAAAGCGATTGCCGAATTGATCGATGAGAGCGACTTGAACGAAGATTACGTCATCCCGGCTCCATTCGATCCGCGCGTTGCACCGGCAGTAGCGAAAGCAGTGGCAAAAGCAGCGATGGATACCGGCGTCAACCGTATCACGGTCGATCCGGAAGAAGTGGCCGAAAAGACTCGTCAGCTTACAATCATCGACGAAGATTGATATCCAACCTGCGCAGGCAGACGTTTCCATAGTTGGAAATTGTCTGCTTTTTGCAGGTTATAAGAGTTTACATAGTTGAATTTTAACGCGCACGTACAAGGAAATGATGGTACAATAAATAGTTAGATGCGTTTGTTCAAAAGGAGGAATTACCTTGCTTAAAGATTTTTTTAGCAAGAAGAAACATGCTTCCAAGCCCAATGGAGAGGCGAAGCAGGATATTCCTGAAGGACTCATGCTCAAATGCTCGGACTGTGGAAAGATCTACTACCGAGAAGAGATGAGAAAGCAATTGTATGTGTGCCCGAACTGCGGCCACCATCATCAATTGCCTTCTGACGAGCGAATAAACAGCTTGTTCGATGAAGGTTCATTTATGGAATATGACACAGACTTAACAACCGGCAATCCGCTGGAATTCCCAAGCTATCTGCAAAAATTGGAGAAGGATCAGCTAAAAACCAGCTTAAAAGAAGCTGTTGTGACTGGTGAAGGAACAATCAATGGTTTTCGTACTGCCTTTGCGGTGATGGACTCACGATTCAGGATGGCCAGCATGGGGTCCGTAGTCGGGGAAAAAATCGCACGTGCAATCGAAAGAGCACGCGAGGCGAACATTCCATTCATCATCTTCACCGCATCCGGCGGAGCCAGAATGCAAGAAGGTGCCTTGAGTCTGATGCAGATGGCGAAGACGTCTGCTGCTGTGCAGCGTTTCCGCGACGCAGGCGGATTGATGATTTCTGTCATGACGAACCCTACATATGGGGGAGTATCTGCAAGCTTTGCCTCATTAGGCGATTACAACTTTGCAGAGCCTGGTGCGTTGATCGGGTTTGCCGGAAGACGTGTTGTAGAGGAAACGATTCGGGAGAAATTGCCGGAGGACTTCCAGACTGCGGAATTTCTATTGGAGCATGGGCAGCTTGATGCTGTCATCAATCGCCATGATATGAAAAAATACCTGACCACGATCCTCGATATCCATCAAGCAGGAGGAAACGTATCATGAAACAAATATTGGAATTCGAGAAGCCAGTCATCGCTCTGCGCGAGAAGATTGCGGAACTGAAGAAGTTCACGAAGGAAAGCGATCTTGACTTGACGGAAGAAATCGTCAAGCTGGAAACGCGGCTGGAAAAACTGGAAAACGATATTTATACGAATCTCAAGCCTTGGGATCGTGTCCAAATGGCAAGGCATGCAGAGCGTCCGACGACGCTTGATTATGTCGGGCACCTTTTCACGGATTTCCTGGAGTTCCATGGAGATCGCTATTATGGCGATGATGCAGCGATTGTCGCAGGAATCGCCAAATATAAAGGCCGCCCAGTCACGGTTGTCGGCCATCAGCGGGGCAAAACGACGAAAGAGAATATTCGCCGTAATTTCGGCATGCCTCATCCAGAAGGCTTCCGCAAAGCGGCTCGTCATATGCAGCAGGCTGCCAAATTCGGCCGTCCGATCATTTGCTTCATCGACACGAAGGGAGCTTTCCCGGGCCGTGCCGCAGAAGAACGCGGGCAAAGTGAAGCGATTGCCCGCAACCTGATGGAGATGGCCGGCTTCGAAGTACCGATCATTTGCATCGTTATCGGGGAAGGCGGCAGCGGCGGTGCATTGGCACTTGGTGTCGGCGATCGCCTGCTTATGCTGGAGAATTCCACATTCTCTGTCATTTCACCGGAAGGCGCAGCCTCCATCCTGTGGAAGGATGGCGGAAAAGCGAAGGAAGCTGCTGAAAAGCTCAAGATCACGGCCCCTGACCTTAAGGAGCTGGGAGTAATTGATGGCATCATCCCGGAAATCCGCGGCGGCGCCCATCGGGATCTCCAAGCGCAGGCTGAACTCGTGGATCAAGTGATTGCGGAGCAGCTTGCTGAATTGGAAAAGCTGGACAAGCAAGTATTACTGGAACAAAGATGGGAAAAATATAATAAAATCGGTTCGTATGCTGAATAAGCAGCCGGCCGATTGACTTCATCTTCCGCTTCTGTAAACGATTTACATAGGCTTTTTGCGGAATTCTTTTCTCTTACTTTTTTTAATAAGAAAATTATATGTTTTTATTTGATAATAAGTTGGATAAGGATTATCTTTGAGAGGGTATAAAAGTTCTATAATCGAAATTGTCTAGAGGTGAGCGCATGAAAAAGATAGGTGTTCTGACAAGCGGAGGGGACTCTCCAGGCATGAACGCGGCAATTCGTTCTGTCGTAAGGAAGGCTATTTATCATGATTTGGAAGTGTATGGCATATACAATGGCTACCAAGGGCTGATTGATGGAAATATCAAGCAGTTGGATCTTGGCTCTGTCGGTGATATCATCCAGCGCGGCGGAACGATGCTGCACACAGCACGCTGCGAACAATTCAAAACCGATGAAGGACAGGATAAAGGCATCGAACAGCTGAAACGCTTCGGCATCGAAGGGTTGGTGGTGATCGGCGGCGACGGTTCTTTCCGCGGAGCAGAGAAACTGACTAAAAAAGGTTATCCTTGCATCGGCGTGCCGGGAACGATCGACAACGATATCCCGGGTACCGATTTTACGATCGGTTTTGATACGGCATTGAATACTGTAATTGAAGCCATCGATAAAATCCGCGATACTGCCACAAGCCACGAGCGCACATATGTAGTCGAGGTCATGGGCCGCCATGCAGGGGATATTGCCCTGTGGGCAGGGCTTGCGGACGGTGCCGAAAGCATCCTGATCCCGGAACAGCCGACGGATTTCAATGACGTGATCGAACGTCTGAAGCGGGGTCAGGAACGGGGCAAGAAACATAGTATCATCATCGTTGCAGAAGGAGTCGGCAGTGGATTCGAGTTCGGCAAACGCATCGAAGAAGCAACGAATATGGATACAAGGGTCACTATTCTGGGGCATGTGCAAAGGGGCGGATCGCCTACTGCGAATGATCGGGTGCTTGCAAGCCGTCTTGGTGCAAAAGCTGTCGATCTTCTGCTCGAAGGCAAATCCGGACGCATGGTAGGAATCCAGAATAATAAACTTGTGGACCATGATATCCTGGAAATCTTAGACCGGAAACACGAAATCGACCTGGATATGTACAAGCTATCACAGGAATTATCGATCTAATAGTTGTTGCACTACTGAAGGAGGATTCTCAAAATGAGAAAGACAAAAATCGTATGTACAATCGGACCGGCGTCCGAGTCCGTAGAAACACTGGTTCAGCTAATCGAGGCAGGCATGAATGTCGCGCGCCTCAACTTCTCCCATGGGGATTTCGAGGAGCACGGCGCTCGCATCAAGAACATTCGCGAAGCTTCAAAACGCACTGGCAAAACAGTCGCTATCCTTTTGGATACAAAAGGTCCCGAGATTCGTACTGGTGTCCTGCAAGGCGGCGAAGCGAACATTGAAAAAGGCGACGAGATCTTTGTCAGCATGAACGAAATGGAAGGTTCCAAAGAGAGATTCTCTGTAACGTATCCAGGCTTGATCAATGATGTGCATGTCGGATCGAAGTTTCTATTGGATGATGGCTTGATCGAATTGGAAGTATTGGATATCGATAAAGCGAATAATGAAATCAAAACTAGAGCATTGAACTCCGGTTTGCTTAAAAACAAAAAAGGTGTCAATGTACCTGGTGTCAGTGTAAACCTTCCGGGTATCACAGAAAAGGATGCAAACGACATCGAGTTCGGAATCGAACAAGGCATCGATTTCATCGCTGCTTCCTTCGTAAGACGCCCATCCGATGTGCTGGAAATCCGTGAATTGCTTGAGAAGCATGAAGCTGGCCATATCCAAATCATTCCGAAAATCGAAAACCAAGAAGGCTTCGATAACCTGGATGCAATCCTTCAGGTGAGTGATGGTCTGATGGTTGCACGTGGCGACCTTGGTGTCGAAATCCCTGCTGAAGATGTACCTTTGGCACAAAAGGAAATGATCAAGCGCTGCAACATCGCTGGCAAACCAGTTATCACGGCTACCCAAATGCTTGACAGCATGCAGCGCAACCCGCGCCCGACACGTGCGGAAGCGTCCGACGTTGCCAATGCGATCTTCGATGGAACGGATGCAATCATGCTTTCCGGTGAAACAGCAGCCGGTAACTACCCTGTCGAAGCAGTACGTACGATGAATAATATTGCACGTAAAGCAGAAACTGCACTTGATCATAAAGCGATCCTTGACGAGCGCTCAAAAGCAAGTGATATGACGATTACAGACGCAATCAGCCAGTCTGTCGGCCATACTGCCATCAACTTGAGTGTCAGTGCAATCGTGACAGCTACTTCAAGCGGCTATACTGCGAAGATGATCTCCAAGTATCGTCCGAAAGCCCCAATCGTGGCGGTTACATTCGATGAAGCGACAAATCGCAGACTTTCCCTTGTTTGGGGTGTTCAAGCGATTACTGGTGAACGTGTGGAATCTACGGATGATATGCTGGATCTGGCAGTCGATACTGGTTTATCTACTGATTTGTTCAAACGCGGCGACCGCATCATCATCGCTGCAGGTGTACCGGTAGGTGAAACTGGAACGACCAACTTGATGAAAGTCCATGTAATCGGCGATATCCTTGCCAAAGGCCAAGGAATCGGAAAAGGCAGTGTCTACGGTAAAGCCGTCGTGGCGAAGGATGCTGATGAAGCACAGCGTCTTGTACAGCAAGGAGATATCCTTGTGACATACGGTACGGATAAAGACATGATGCCTGCCATCGAGAAAGCAGGCGGACTGATCGTGGAAGAAGGCGGCTTGACATCCCACGCAGCGGTTGTCGGTCTAAGCCTTGGCATTCCGGTCGTAGTAGGCGTGCCGGAAGCGACAACAAAGGTCACTGATGGCGCATTGGTAACAGTCGATGCAGCCAAAGGCGATATTTACGATGGACATGCCAGCGTCCTATAAGAGCTAAGTGTGAAGGAGAGGGTCTCGATACCCTCTCTTTTTTTATTTACCATAGGGCTGTGTTAAACTAAAGCTATTCTGACCAATGGAGCGTTGCGTATGAAAAAAGCGTTACTTTTCCTGTTTATTTTATTTCCAGCCATTGAAATAACATTTTTCATCTGGGCTGGTTTGAAAATCGGTTTTCTTTGGCTGTTCCTTCTTATCATAGCGACGGGTCTGCTTGGGGTGGCCCTGGCACGCCGCGAAGGAATCCAGACGTATAGAAGGGCCAGGGAGCAAATGCAGAACGGCCAGCCGCCGACGGAAGAACTGCTCAATGGAACATGTATACTCATTGGCGGATTTCTATTATTGCTGCCTGGTTTTTTCAGCGATCTGATTGGCCTTTTGTTTCTGCTGCCGTTTACCCGTAAAAGGCTTCGTTATTGGGTGCAGGCACTGCTCATGCGGCTGATTTCGAAAAATACCATCCGAGTATACCGCCGCTAATGCTGATTGCCGTATTTGATATACTTCCAGAGGATGCGCAAGACGCCGGTATGGTGCAGCGTGTGCAAGACTACCAGCAGCACTGGTCCGGCGAGAAGGCCGATAAAACCCAATAGCTGAAAGCCGGCAAAGACGGCAATCAGTGTTGCCAGCGGATGCAGCCCGATCTGGATGGACAATAGGTTTGGTTCCATGAGCTGCCGCTGCAGCACGATTACAAGGTACAGCACAGCTAGTCCTATCGTCAAAGAAAAGTTCCCCGACAGGAAGCTGTATAGGATCCAAGGGACGAAGACAATGCCAGTTCCCAAATAAGGCACGACATCGATCAGGGAAATAAAGAAGGCCGTAGCAATCGGGTGCTCGATACGAAGCACAGCAAAGCCTGAACACATGATGACGAATGTCAGGATCAGCAGCAGGGCTTGTGCTTTGAGGAAGCCTATACAAGCCCTCATCAAGCCTTTCCCTACTTGTCTGGTGGAGGTCAGCAGTAAGGCAGGGAGAAAACGATCAAGATATACCGTGATTTTCTCCCAATCCTTACAAATGAAAAAAGTCCCAAGCAAGGCAAAAATACAGACGCTTATATAAAGCGGAGCCTTGCCGATCAGCATCGGGACAGCTTCCAGTGCTGCTTGGATTCCTTCACCGAGAGTAGAGGAAAGATGCTGGATGACAGCTTGGAGATTCTCATCCAAAGCTTCTTGCTGGCCGGGATTCAAATCCTGCTGGAAAGACATCAGCCGCTCATAATAAGGAACAATATATAATTCCGCGAGTCTTTGTACATAGTTTACAAAATCGCTGAAATGAACGGGTACGGTCTTGGCTAGATAGGCAGCTCCTTGAGCGATTTCATTCACTGCCAATGCAAGTCCGCCAAGGCATAACCCCAAAAAAATTAGTAAGATAAGCCCGACAGCAGCCGTCCTGTTCAGGGCTGTCTTCCGTTCGATCAAGCGGACAGCTGGATTCATCAGGATGGCGAGGATGAGAGAGATGATAAATGGATATACATAAGGAGCGGCCAGCAGAATGATTGCAATACTGCCGGCAGTCGATCCCAGTACGATGCATAATCGCAGCAGCTGGTGAAGAGTTGTCATTTGCATGGGCCCACATCCTTTATCGTCGTATAGAAAGTTTGGAGGAATAAATTTTGTTAAATACATCATCATTATTTTTAGTAATCATACTTATCTTGGGAATCGTCGGTAAGAACCAATCCATTACAATCGCAGCATACATCCTGCTCGGTATCAAAGTCCTGCAGCTGGATGATAAACTGTTCCCCTTCCTTGCTTCGAAAGGATTGAGTATCGGGATAACCGTTCTTACGATTGCGGTGCTTGTCCCCATAGCAAACGGTGAAATCGGGTTCAAGGATTTATATGCGAGTGTGAAGTCATATTATGCATGGATAGCCTTGGCAGCAGGTATCCTGGTGGCGGTGCTCGGCAAATATGGCGTCAATCTGATGTCTACGGATCCGCAGGTGACAGTGGCGCTCGTCATCGGAACGATCCTTGCAGTGGTGCTATTGAACGGCGTGGCAGTAGGACCGCTGATCGGAGCGGGAATCGCTTATATGGTGCTTCAGATCATCGGACTATTTACAAAATGACAAAAATTTGATAATAATCAAATAATAAAGAAAACAAAAAAATTAAAACGTTTTCATTTCACAAACTCAAATATTATGTTTATAATGAAAGTGCTTCACTCAAATATCTAGCAACTTGAAGTTTTTATTACACATGTTAGCGTTTTGACTTTTACTAAAGGGGAGAGATTAACATGGCAGTAGTTAAGGGGCTTGAAGGTGTTGTTGCTGCAGAATCCAAGATCAGCTCGATCATTGACGATCAGTTGACTTATGCAGGCTATAGCATCGATGATCTTGCTAGTAATTCCAGTTTCGAGGAAGTAATTTATTTGTTATGGCATGATGAGCTGCCGACTGAGGAGCAGCTTGCCCAGCTAAGAGGGGAATTGGCTGCGCAGGCTAAGCTTCCTGAGCCGGTCATCGAACATTTGAGATCATGTGATTTGAAAGCGGTTCACCCGATGGCGGCACTCCGCACGGCTGTATCCCTGCTCGGTTTGTATGATGAAGATGCAGAAGTGAATACGCCGGAAGCGAATGCCAAAAAGGCAATCCGTCTTCAGGCGCAGATCGCGACACTGGTAGCGGCATTTTCCCGCCTGCGTTCCGGTCAGGAACCGGTGGCACCTAGGGAAGATTACAGCTACGCTGCGAATTTCTTGTATATGTTCAATGAGAAAGAGCCGAAGGACATCGAGGTCGAAGCGATGAATAAGGCGCTGGTGCTTCATGCAGACCATGAGCTGAATGCGTCTACATTCACAGCGCGCGTATGTGTGGGAACATTGTCCGATATGTATTCCGGCCTGACGGCTGCAATCGGTGCCTTGAAGGGTCCGCTCCATGGAGGCGCGAACGAGGCAGTGATGGAAATGCTGTTTGAAATCGGAGACATCGACAATGTGGAAGCCTTCCTTGAGAAGAAATTCGCCAACAAGGAAAAAATCATGGGCATGGGACATCGAGTCTATAAATCTGGTGATCCGCGTGCGAAATTCCTGAAAGAAATGTCCCGTGAACTGACGGAGATCACAGGTCAGACGAAATGGTACGAGATGAGCGTAAAAGTAGAGGATATCGTCAAGCGGGAAAAGAACCTCCCGGCTAACGTCGATTTCTATTCCGCTACTGTATATTACAGCTTGGGGATCGACCATGATCTTTATACACCTATTTTCACGGTAAGCCGTTTCTCCGGATGGATTGCACATATCCTGGAGCAGTATGCAGGCAACCGTCTGATCCGTCCGCGTGCGGAATACGTAGGGAAAACACATCGTGCGTATACACCGCTTGAAGAAAGAGTCTAATTTTTTTACAACCATAAAGGCCAATTTTTGCTAAACTTATAGAGTATCAGATTTTACCTTAGGAGGAATCGAACATGGCTGAAGCAAACAAAATCACAGTAACAAACGGAGCGTTGCAAGTACCAGACCGTCCGGTCATCCCTTTCATCGAAGGAGATGGAACAGGTCCTGATATTTGGGCTGCCGCTAGCCGTGTACTCGAGGCTGCAGTGGATAAGGCTTACAAAGGCGAGAAGTCGATTGAATGGAAAGAAGTCTATGCAGGGCAGAAAGCATTCGATAAAACAGGCGAATGGCTCCCGAACGAAACATTGGATGTAATCCGTGAATACAAGATTGCCATCAAAGGTCCATTGACGACACCGGTCGGCGGCGGTATCCGTTCATTGAACGTGGCGCTCAGACAAGAGCTTGATTTGTTTACTTGCTTGCGTCCGGTCCGTTACTTCAAGGGTGTTCCATCACCCGTGAAGCGACCAGAAGATACGGATATGGTGATCTTCCGTGAGAATACGGAGGATATCTATGCTGGTATCGAATGGCAGAAGGGTTCACCGGAAGTGAAGAAAGTCATCGATTTTCTTGAGAATGAAATGGGAGTACATAAAATTCGCTTCCCTGAAACATCTGGTATCGGCATCAAGCCTGTATCCGAAGAAGGTACGAAACGATTGGTACGCGCTGCGATTGACTACGCGATCCAAGAGAACAGAAAAAGTGTGACACTGGTCCATAAAGGCAACATCATGAAATTCACCGAGGGTGCCTTCAAGAACTGGGGTTACGAACTGGCCGAGGCTGAATACGGAGATAAGGTATTCACATGGCAGCAGTATGATAAAATCGCTGAAGACCAAGGCCGCGAAGCTGCTGACAAAGCACAGCAGGAAGCCGAAGCAGCCGGCAAGATCATCATCAAGGATGCCATTGCAGATATCTTCCTGCAGCAGATTCTGACTCGTCCTGCAGAGTTCGATGTAGTAGCTACGATGAACTTGAATGGAGATTACATTTCCGATGCACTTGCTGCACAAGTCGGCGGAATCGGGATCGCTCCAGGGGCGAATATCAACTATGAAACCGGTCATGCGATCTTCGAAGCGACTCATGGTACAGCTCCGAAATATGCTGGCTTGGACAAAGTGAATCCATCTTCCGTCATCCTTTCCGGTGTGCTGCTGCTTGAACACCTGGGCTGGAGGGAAGCGGCGGATTTGATCACGAAAGCTATGGATAAGACAATTGCATCCAAAGTTGTCACTTATGATTTCGCACGATTGATGGACGGTGCCACAGAAGTGAAGACGTCCGAGTTCGGTGATGAATTGATCAAAAATATGGACTAACGTGTCAAAGGAGGAATCATCATGGCAATCAAGCGCAGAAAAGTATCCGTAATCGGCAGTGGTTTCACAGGAGCTACAACAGCATTCCTGATCGCTCAAAAAGAACTGGCGGATGTCGTGTTAGTGGACATTCCGGACATGGAAGACCCAACGAAGGGTAAGGCATTGGATATGCTGGAAGCATCTCCGGTGCAAGGATTCGATGCACATGTGAAGGGGACTGCGGATTATGCGGACACACAGGATTCCGATGTGGTCGTCATCACTGCAGGTATCGCCCGCAAGCCGGGTATGAGCCGGGATGATCTAGTGAACACGAACAGCAAGATCATGAAATCCGTTACAGAACAAATTGTGAAGTATTCGCCGAACAGCATCATTGTCGTACTCACTAACCCGGTCGATGCGATGACATACACGGTGTACAAAACATCAGGCTTCCCGCGCAACCGTGTAATCGGTCAGTCCGGTGTGCTAGACACGGCACGTTTCCGCACATTCGTAGCGGAGGAGCTCAACCTGTCTGTCAAAGATATCACCGGCTTCGTCCTCGGCGGACATGGCGATGATATGGTGCCGCTCATCCGCTACTCCTATGCGGGAGGCATACCGCTTGAAACATTGATTCCCGAGGATCGCCTCCAAGCCATTGTCGAGCGCACACGCAAAGGCGGCGGTGAAATCGTCAACTTGCTTGGAAACGGAAGTGCTTATTATGCACCGGCAGCTTCCCTCCTCGTCATGGTGGAAGCAATCCTGAAAGATCAGCGGCGTGTCATTCCATCCATTGCATATTTGGAGGGTGAATATGGCTATAATGATCTATTCCTGGGAGTGCCGACGATCATCGGGGGCGATGGACTGGAAGATGTCATCCAGCTGGAGCTGACGGATGAAGAGAAAGCACAGCTTGATAAATCCGTTGAATCCGTACGCAAGGTCATGAGTGTTCTTCAATAAAATAGCAAAGCCTATCCAAAAAAGGATAGGCTTTTTTATATTTACAAATTCTTAACAGAGAAAGCGAAAACGTATGGTTCACTTTACAGTTGGAAAACGGTATGATGTTGCATAGAGGGGGCTAGTATCCATGGCACAAAAAGTACTTATTGTTGATGATGAAGAATCCATCGTAACTTTATTGCAATTCAATATAGAAAGAGCTGGATTTGAAACAGAAACGGCCTTCGATGGTCTGACTGGATTGCAGAAGGCATTGCAGAATACATACGATATGATTGTCCTTGATTTGATGCTGCCGGAATTGGACGGCACCGAAGTTTGCAAGCAGCTTCGGCAGAAACAGATTGACACGCCGATCCTCATGCTTACAGCGCGTGATGAGGAATTGGACAAGGTGCTGGGACTTGAGCTTGGTGCGGATGATTATCTTACGAAGCCATTCAGCCCGAAAGAGGTTGTTGCGCGGATCAAGGCCATCTTGCGCCGTACGAATAAGAATGATAATTATTTGGAAAGCGGAGAGATCAAGATTTCGGGATTATCCATATTCCCGGATCAATACGAAGCGTCCATTAATGGAGAATCCTTGAGTTTTACCCGCAAGGAATTTGAACTCTTGCTGTATCTTGCGAAAAACAAGGGCCGAGTCATGTCACGCGATCAGCTGTTAAGCTCCGTGTGGAATTATGATTTCGTCGGAGATACGCGAATCGTGGATGTGCATATCAGCCATCTGCGCGAAAAGATCGAACCTGATTCCAAACATCCTGTTTATATCAAGACCATCCGCGGCTTGGGCTATAAGATGGAGGAGCCGCAGTAATGCGTCGGAGCTCTTATGGGATTGCCGTTTATGGATCACTCATCTTGCTGGTCTTTGCGGCAATCGGTTTTATCCTTATGCAAATCACAAATGAGTGGTTTATTCTCTGGAGTGTCCTGCTGATTGGTGCAGCGCTGATCATTTCGGTATTGTACCGGCTGCAGGAACGCTATATCAAACCTGTTTCCGTGACTGCCGAAGTTGCGGAAGAACTGGTGAAAGGGAATTATAAGGCTAGGAATTATGAGAATTTTTACGGGGATGCCGGCAGACTGATCCGTTCCGTGAATCAAATCGCGCGCAATTTGCATGAGCTGGAGCTGCTGGAGAAGATGCAGGAGGATCAGCTGGAAACGGTGATCGATAATATGGAAAGTGGTTTGATGCTTGTTGATGAGCGTGGATATGTCCATTTGGTCAACAGGAAGTTCCTATCCGTTTTCGGAGGAAGGGACAAGGATTATATCGGCCACGTTTACCATGACACCATTTCGCAAAGCAATATCCACCATGTCGTTTCTGAGGCATTTCTTTATGAAGAAAAGGTGCGAGATGCTTTCACGCTTCAGCTGGAGAAGGAAAAGCGCTTCTTCGAAATTGTGGCGGCGCCGATTTTCAATGACTCGTATGATTTGAAGGGTGCTGTGCTTGTATTTTATGAGATCACGGATCTGAAACGAGTCGAAGAGATGCGAAAGGACTTCGTGGCCAATGTCTCGCATGAACTGAAAACACCCCTCACCTCCATACGCGGCTTTTCCGAAACGCTGCTGGAGGAAGGCGCACTGGATGATAAGGAACTCACCGAACGCTTCATTACGATCATCAATAAAGAAAGTCAGCGCCTGCAGGCTTTGGTAAAGGATTTGCTCGAGCTCTCGCGTTTGGAAAAAGATGAACTTCAGGTGAGGGTGGAGAGGCTCGATTTCAGTTCGATGATTGATACGATCATGCCGATGATTGAGCAGCATGCAGCAAGCAAGCAGATTGATGTGGAGTTGGAGCTTCCCGACAGCGTCATCATGCGCGGTGATGAGGATCGGCTGAAGCAGCTTGTGATCAACCTGATGAATAACGCAGTCAATTATACACCGCCGAACGGCAAGGTGAAGCTGAAGGTGACACAATCGAATGATGCAGTGTTTGCCGAGATTTCGGATACCGGAATCGGCATCCCAGAGGATTCGCTCGACCGTATCTTTGAGCGTTTTTATCGGGTAGACAAAGCCCGCAGCCGTAATACGGGCGGAACCGGACTGGGCCTTGCCATCGTTAAGCATGTGGTCGAGGCGCATGACGGAACGATCACGGTAAGCAGTGAAGTGAATAAAGGCACCACGTTCTCCATTCGCCTGCCAAAGGCGCTTGGCTAAGATCGTCCAGCTGGACGATCTTTTTTGTTTCGGCAGGGAAACATGGTAAACTATTGAGAAGAGACAGGAACGATGATAAAGGAGTTTGATGTATGACGAAAAAATTGGTTTTGATAGATGGAAACAGCATTGCTTACCGGGCATTTTTTGCCCTTCCATTGTTGAATAATGACAAGGGTATACATACAAATGCCATTTACGGTTTCACGACGATGCTGTTTAGAATATTGGAAAATGAAAATCCGACACATATGCTGGTCGCCTTCGATGCAGGGAAGACCACCTTCCGTCATGAAACATATAAAGAATACAAAGGCGGCCGTCAGAAAACACCGCCGGAATTATCGGAACAATTTCCGCTGCTGCGTGAATTGCTGGATGCTTTCTCGATCAAACATTATCAGCTGAATCAATATGAAGCGGATGATATCATCGGTACACTGGTTAAGCAGGCAGAGGCAGATGATTTTGAAATCAAAGTCATTTCCGGGGATAAGGACTTACTGCAGCTTGTAAGTGATAAGACAACGATTCAGCTTACGCGGAAGGGAATCAGCGAAATCGATTCCTATACACCGGATTTCCTGCTGGAGAACATGGAGGTCAAACCTGAGCAGATTGTCGACATGAAGGCGCTCATGGGTGACAGCTCCGATAATATACCTGGAGTTCCCGGAGTCGGACAAAAGACAGCGGTAAAACTGCTGAAACAGTTCCAGACACTTGATGGCATTTACGAGCAGCTGGATGCCGTATCAGGGAAGAGCATCAAGCAAAAGCTTACAGACAATAAGGAATCAGCGTTCATGAGCCGGGAGCTGGCGACGATCGAAACAGAGGCACCAATCGAAGTGAGCCTTGGCGACATCAACTACGATGGATATCAAAGTGCTGCTGTCAGTACGATTTTCAAGGATTTGGGCTTTCAGTCGCTGCTTGGGAGAATCGGGGACGAAGGGGCGCCGGAGGAAGAAGCGGAAGAGCTGACCCCGCTGGATGTCACGATCGTGGAAGAGATCACCGAGGATTTGTTCACCGGTGAGGATGCGCTTGTTGTCGAAATGCTGACGGATAACTACCATACAGCAAAAATTGAAGGCTTTGGTCTTGCCAATGCGAACGGTGCGTATTTCATTCCTTCGGATGTCGCATATAAATCCGATGTTTTTAAAGCTTGGGCAGAGGATGCTTCGAAAGCAAAATGGGTTTTTGATGTGAAGCGATCAGTCGTGGCATTGCTGCACCATGGTATAAGACTGGAGAACGCCGATTTTGATTTACTATTGGCATCTTACTTGATAAATCCATCCGAAAATCACCATGATATCCCGGCAATCGGGCATCGTCTTGGTGAGGGGGATGTTTTATATGATGAAGAGGTATACGGCAAAGGTGCAAAAATGAAAGTGCCGGATTTGGATGCTTTCAGCGAGCATCTTGGCAGGAAAGCAATGGTCATCTACAAACTCAAGCCAGAGGCGGAAGAAAAGCTGTCGGGCTACGAACAGCTTGACTTGTTCCGTAATCTGGAGATGCCGCTTGCTGCCATCCTAGGCGAGATGGAATATCTTGGTGTGCAGGTCGATGTGGATCGTATCAAGGAGATGAAGGAAGAACTTGGCGGCAGACTGGCTGAAATCGAACAAAAGGTGTATGCATTAGCCGGTGAGGAGTTCAATCTGAATTCCCCGAAACAACTCGGCCCGATTCTTTTCGAGAAACTCGGTCTGCCGGTCATCAAAAAGACGAAGACAGGTTATTCCACATCAGCAGATGTATTGGAACAGCTTGCTGATCAGCATGAAATCATTCAGCAGCTGCTATTGTACCGCCAGCTAGGCAAGCTTCAATCCACTTATATCGAAGGTCTGCTTAAGGTTGTGGATAAGGAAACGAATAAAATCCATACCCGGTTCAATCAAGCATTGACGCAAACCGGACGATTGAGCTCAACGGAGCCGAATCTGCAGAATATCCCGATCAGACTGGAAGAAGGACGCAAAATCAGACAAGCTTTCGTTCCATCAAAAGAGAAGTCCGTCATCTTTGCCGCCGATTATTCCCAGATCGAGCTGCGTGTGCTGGCACATATTGCAAAGGATGAAAAATTGATCGAGGCCTTCAATGCGGATATGGACATTCACAGCCGGACAGCAATGGATGTTTTCCATGTCGAAGAGAAGGATATCACGAGCAACATGCGCCGCCAGGCAAAGGCGGTCAATTTCGGCATCGTATATGGTATCAGCGATTATGGATTATCCCAAAGCCTGGGTATTACACGGAAGGAAGCACAGCGGTTCATCGATCGTTATCTCCAGAGCTTCCCAGGTGTGAAAACATATATGGAAGATATCGTCCAGGATGCCAAACAAAAAGGATTTGTCACAACCATCATGAACCGCAGGCGCTATTTGCCGGATTTGACCAGCCGGAACTTCAATGTGCGCAGCTTTGCCGAGCGTACGGCGATGAATACGCCGATCCAGGGCAGCGCAGCCGATATCATCAAGAAAGCGATGATTGATTTGGCAGCACGCTTGGAAGAAGAGCAGCTGGAGGCAAAGCTTCTCCTGCAAGTGCATGATGAATTGATTCTGGAAGCCCCGGAATCTGAAATCGAGAAATTGAAGGAAATCGTGCCGGATGTCATGGAGCACGCAGTGGAGCTCGATGTGCCGCTGAAAGTGGAATACGCATACGGAAAAACATGGTACGACGCGAAATAAGCACGGAAAGAAGGACAAGGAATGCCGGAATTACCAGAGGTGGAAACAGCCAGGAGGACATTGGAACAGCTTGTCGTCGATAAGACGATTGAAGATATCACCGTCCGCTGGCCTAAAATCATAAAATTCGATGAAGGGATGGATCGTTTCATAGAGCGGCTGAAAGGACAGACTTTCCGCTCTATTGGCCGAAAAGGAAAGTTTCTCATGTTCTATTTGGATGGAGATGTGATTGTGTCCCATTTGCGGATGGAAGGGAAGTTCTCCGTCAAACCGGAAACGGAGCCGGATGATAAGCATACCCATGTCATCTTCCATCTGAAGAATGGGGAACAGCTGCGATATAATGACGTACGGAAATTCGGTACGATGCATTTGTTCAAGGAAGGACAGGAGTATGACACACCGCCGCTCACCTTGGTTGGCCCAGAGCCCTTCGATGAATCCTTCACTTTGGAGTATTTCAAGGAAAAGGTGCAGCGAAGCAGCCGGATGATCAAAAATATTTTACTCGATCAGTCGGTGGTGGCTGGCTTGGGCAATATTTATGTGGATGAAACGCTCTTTAAGGCGGGGGTGCATCCGGAACGCCGCGGCTCGTCGATGGAGGACATAGAATTGGTCCGCATCCAGCAAGCGGCTGCTGAAACCTTGCTGGAAGCAGTTGAAAAGGGCGGCAGTACAATACGCAGTTATGTGAACAGCCAAGGGAAAATCGGGACGTTCCAGAAGCAATTGCTTGTATACAGCCAGCAAGGAACCCCATGCCCGAATTGCGGCAGGGAGATCATCAAAATCAAAGTCGGCGGGAGAGGCACTCATATCTGCACGGCCTGTCAGCGGTAAAGGAGGAAGGAACAAGCCATGGGCATTGTAATTGGACTTACAGGGGGCATTGCATCCGGAAAAAGTACCGTAAGCGATTTGTTCAGGGAATACGATATTCCGGTCATTGATGCAGATGTAGTCGCCCGGGAAGTCGTCGAGCCTGGGGAGCCTGCCTTGGCAGCCATTGTCGATGCGTTCGGAGCAGAGATCCTGCTTCCCGACGGGACGCTGGACCGGCCGAAGCTGGGCGGTATCATCTTCCGGGATCCACAGAAGCGGGAGGTGCTGAATGGTATCGTACATCCTGTCGTCAGGGAGAGGATGACTGCTGAGCGTGACCGTCTCAAGTCCAAGCATCCAGCAGTCGTTCTTGACATCCCGCTGCTGTTCGAAGGCAAGCAATTGCATCTAGTGGATAAAGTTGTCGTTGTATGCGTCGATCCCCAAGTGCAGCTGGAGAGACTGATGCTCCGTAATAGCTTGACGGAACAGGAAGCATTGGATCGAATCGGAAGCCAGATGCCTTTGGACGATAAAGCGGCCCGAGCCGATGCGATCATCGATAACAATGGTAGCAGGGAAGAAACGAAAGAACAGCTGAAGCAGCTCTTGATATCGTGGAACATTATAGGAGGAGCCCAATGAAAAGGGCTCTTTTTTTGTTCGCATTTTTATCTCAATATGTTATACTATTTTTAGATATTTACAATATAGTGTGACACATTAAGGAGGCAATATGATGACAACACGTATAGCGATTAATGGATTTGGCAGAATCGGCAGATTGGTTTGCAGACGAGCGATGGAAATGCCCGATTTGGAAATTGTGGCAGTGAATGCTTCCTATCCGGCAGAGACGCTGGCCCATCTTCTGCGTTATGACAGTGTACATGGTAATTTGGAGAATGATATTTCCGCAGAAGCAGGTGCAATCGTATATGACGGAAGAAAAATACGTGTCGTCGGGGAGCGTGACCCAAAGCTTTTGCCGTGGGGAGAGCTTGGAGTGGATGTCGTCATTGAAGCAACAGGGAAATTCTGCTCCCGGGAAGCAGCCTCTGCACACTTGGATGCAGGTGCAAAGAAGGTCGTCATTACAGCCCCGGGGAAAAACGTGGATGCTACGATTGTAATCGGAGTCAATGACCAGATTTATGAAAGCGAATTGCATCATGTTGTTTCCAATGCCTCTTGTACAACGAATTGCCTTGCGCCTGTCGTCAAAGTTTTGGATGAGCGATTCACCATCAGGAATGGTCTGATGACGACGGTTCATTCCTTCACGAATGACCAGAAGAATATTGATAATCCGCATAAAGATCTGCGCAGGGCCAGAGGCTGTACACAATCGATCATCCCGACGACGACAGGGGCAGCCAAAGCACTTGCAGAAGTGCTGCCCCATCTGAAGGGCAAGCTGCATGGCATGGCCTTGCGTGTTCCGACTCCGAATGTCTCGCTTGTCGATTTGGTCGTGGATGTGGAAGAGGATGTCACTGCAGAACAAGTCAATGATGCATTCCGCACGGCAGCAGAAACGGATATGCGGGGCATCATAACCTATAGTGAAGAACCGCTGGTTTCCATCGACTATACGACGACACCACAATCCGCTGCGATCGATGGCTTATCGACAATCGTCATGGAAGGGAAAAAGATAAAAATAATTGCCTGGTACGATAATGAGTGGGGTTATTCCTGCCGGGTGGTTGATTTGGCCCAGCTGGTCGGCAGCGGTATAGTCAAGGCCGAGCGGGCAGAAGTCATATAAGCTGAATTTCCCCTCTTTGTGTTATTTTTGAACGTATGCTTGCCAAACGGGTACAAACACTATATACTACTTTTTGCATGCATTCATTGCTGCACACAAGCATATTTTCAATAATGTTTTCCCGAAGGATTTATGCATTAAGTGACTGCTTAAAGGGTTAGGACCTCTTAGGACTAACTTTCCCCCGTGGCAACTCACGCATCTATTTTTTGGGTAAATATTCAAAGGGGGAAGTTTATATTGGATACAATGGGAAGACATGTAATAGCGGAATTATGGGATTGTAACGCGGAGAAATTGAACGACATGCAGCTGATCGAGCAAATCTTCGTTGATGCAGCTTTGAAATCAGGAGCTGAAGTGCGGGAGGTCGCTTTCCACAAATTTGCACCGCATGGTGTGAGCGGAGTGGTCATCATCTCTGAATCGCATTTGACAATCCACAGTTTTCCGGAACATGGCTATGCCAGCATTGATGTTTATACTTGTGGCAACATCATTGACCCGAACGTGGCAACAGATTATATCATTGATGCACTTGAAGCTAAGACATGTGAGAAAGCAGAGCTTCCGCGGGGCATGGGTCCTGTGGCAGTGCAGCCAAAATCACATTGATATGAGTACAACAACCCTGCTCTCTTTTGAGGCAGGGTTTTTTAATGTGCATATGGCGGGGTATCCGGATTGGGAAAATGGGGAACCTACATAAAGGCATGAATAGCTTTCGGTCGCTTTTTAATTTGACTTCCGATATAATAGCAGGTACTAATAGTTACTGCTAGAAAGAAGGTATATTCTTGAATAGACGTGTTGTAGTTACTGGATATGGTGCTGTCACACCGCTTGGAGCGGATGTAGAGAGCTTTTGGGATAATATCAAGGCTGGTAAGTCTGGCATCAAGAAGCTTGATCCGGAAAAGTTTGCTGGTATAGCTTCGCGAATCGGCGGAATAGTCAGCGGATTCAATCCGGAGCAATACCTTGATAAAAAGGAAATCGAACGTTTTGACCTCTACAGTCAGTTTGCTTATGGAGCAGCTGTCCAGGCGATGGAACAAGCGAATCTGTCAGCTGATACAGTGAATCCCGAACGAGTCGGCATCTATATCGGTTCTGGAATCGGCGGAGTGAATACCATTTTAGATAATCATCAGACGATGCTCGATAAAGGGCCGCGACGTGTGTCCCCATTCATGGTGCCGATGATGATCAGCAACATGGCATCGGGAATCGTTTCTATCAAAACGGGCTTCAGCGGACCCAGCTTTGCTCCTGTATCTGCTTGTGCGACTGGCAACCATGCCATCGGGGAAGCATTCCTGAATATCAAGCATGGCTATGCAGATGCCATCCTTGCCGGCGGAGCGGAGGCCTCCATCACGCCATTCGCTTATGCAGGCTTTACAAAGATGCGGGCGATGAGCACCCAAAATGATGCACCTGAGACTGCAAGTTCCCCATTCGATGCCAATCGAGATGGATTCGTCATGTCAGAAGGTGCAGGCATCCTTGTATTGGAAGAACTCGAGCATGCCCAAAAACGCGGTGCGACGATCCTAGGCGAAATAGTAGGCTATGGTTCGACTACTGATGCGCATCATATCACGGCGCCTAATTACCTTGGTCCTGCCCGTGCGATGAAACTGGCAATGCAAATGGCTGATATGGGGCTTGGGGACGTGGATTATATCAATGCACATGCCACAAGCACACCGGAAGGCGATAAAGTAGAGACAAAAGCAATCAAGGAAGTATTCGGGGATAAAGCAAGCGAATTGCTCATCAGCTCGACGAAATCGATGACAGGGCATTTGTTTGGTGCAGCCGGGGCGGTCGAGGCAATCATAACGCTCAAAGCACTGCAGGATGGCATTGTACCGCCAACGATCAACTATAGGGATGCTGATCCGGAATGCGACTTGTCTTATGTACCGAATGAAGCGGTGGAGCAGGAATTAACCGCTGCGCTGTCGAATGGCTTTGGTTTCGGCGGACATAATGCGGTGCTGGCACTGCGTAAATGGAAAGGGTAGCCCTTGGCTGCCTTTTTTTGTTGGCTGAAGAACGCTTCGATTTTTCACTTGAATCGTGGTAGAATAGGAAAAAGACGATACATAAGTGTCGCAAATGCACGAAGCCTGCCGTGGCTTCGCGGAAGTAATGGGGTGGATCGGCATGAGATGTCCAAACTGCCAATATAAAAGCACAAAAGTATTAGACTCCCGTCCCATCGAGGAAGGGCGTTCCATCCGGCGGCGCAGGGAATGTGAAGACTGCGGCTTTCGCTTCACCACGTTTGAACGTATCGAAGCAACTCCGCTGATTGTTGTGAAAAAGGAAGGGACGCGCGAAGAATTCAGTAAAGAAAAGCTCTTGCGCGGCTTGATCAAAGCATGTGAAAAACGCCCGGTTGCATTGGAGCAAATCGAATATATCGTAGCAGATGTGGAAAAGGAATTGCGTAACAGCGGTACATCCGAAGTTCAGAGTAAGGAAATCGGCGAAATGGTCATGGAACATTTGTCGGAAGTGGATGAAGTGGCCTATGTACGTTTTGCATCTGTTTACCGTCAGTTCAAGGATATCAGCGTCTTCCTGGAAGAGTTGAAGGACTTGATCAAAACCGATAAGAAAGAGTAAGACTTTGCCAGAAGGAAAGGACAGATTGTATGAACAGTCAGCATATCGGGAAGCTCCTGCCGGCTGATGGTTATATGATCCGGATGAAGTCAGCGCTCCCGGAGGAATACTCGGTGGCATTGACTCATCTGTATCAGCCGCTGCTCGGGATACGGGCGGTGACATTATATCAGACGCTAATCAATGAATATATCGTTCATCATGGCACATGTGAACCGAAGACGCATCATATGCTGATGACTTTGCTGGATATACCGATGGATCAATTATATGAGGCAAGGCTGCAGCTGGAGGCGATCGGACTCATCCGGACGTTCCAAAAGCAAGGGGAAGAGGATATATACATTTATGATTTGTACGCACCGTTTCCGCCAGAGGCCTTTTTCCGGGATGACATGCTGTCCCAGCTTTTGTATCACCAATTAGGGGAAAGCAGATTCAAGCAGATGCGCGATGTGCTTATCAGGGAGGAAGAGCTGCCTGAAGAGGCTGAAGAAATCACGGCATCGTTCGAGGCTGTTTTTTCGGCTGGAAAGCTGACGAAGCGTTCTGTCCAGCCGATGGTGACAGCATCAAATGCTGCTGATCAAAAGCGGGGACCTTCCATCGACAGTGATGTAGTCGATTATGACTGGCTGCGTCAATCGCTGAAGCAGCGGATGCTCGATCCGGAATTGATTCTTACACCGCGGAACCGGAAACTGATGGAGTCGATGACGGTCCTGTACAGCCTGACCTCTTTGGAGCTGGACAAGGCTTTGCTTTGGGCGGTTTCGGATAAGCATGAGCTGAATCCAGCAGAGTTCAAAGCAGCTTGTCACGATCTGTTTTTGGCCCGTCCTAAAACAGCCGAGCCAAAAGTCATGGAGCTCCCGCAAAAAGACACGAAACAGCAGCTGCACGCATCGACCAAACAAGAGCAGCTCATCCAGCTGCTGGAGACGATCTCTCCAAAGCAGCTGCTGGAGGACATATCCGGTAATGGAACAGCAGCAGCAGCCGACTTGAAGATCATTCGTGATGTGATGGCCGAGCAAGGCATGGCGCCTGGAATCATGAATGTGCTTGTTTATTATGTTCTGCTGAAGTCTGATATGAAGCTATCGAAAGCTTATATGGAGAAAATCGCGGCACATTGGGCACGTAAAAAAGTCAGCACTGTCCGGGAAGCGATGGAGCTAGCCAAGAGCAGCAACCAGCCGTGGAACACAGCGAGCAGCACGAATCAACCTGCAGCAAGGAGGAAGACAGCTGGTCGTGCGGAGGTTGTCCCGGAATGGTTCGACCAAAAAGACAAGGCAGAAGCACCTGCCGATACAGTCGTGCCGGATACGGATGTAGCAGAGATGCTCAAACAGTTCAATGCGAATAAGCATCGAGTTTGAGAGTTAGCAGGAAGGGGGTGCACGCATGGAACCCATTCAAGCATCCTTACGGAAATGGATGCAGGAAAACAGTAATTTCAAAGAGAATTTCGAGCGCATGCAGCAGCAGGTGAGGCGGGACCCAGAGGTGAAAGCTCTGTTGGAAGCAAATCCGCAGCTTACCGAACAGGATATCCAGCGGAATCTGATGCGCCTTTATGAATATACGACACAATCGAAGCAATGCCAGGACTGTCCATCGCTTGAGGAATGCCGGAATATACTGAATGGCTATACACCGACGCTGGAGGTGGAGGGGAATGTCATTCGTATCGCTTATGACAAATGCCACTCCCGCCTGCAGCATGAAGAGCGGCAAAAGCAGCAATCACGTATCAACAGTCTGTACATGCCGAAGGATATCCTGGAGGCGACGACTGAAATGCTTGATCATGGTGATCCGGAACGTCAGCAGGCCATCCTGAAGACGCTGCAGTTCCTACAGCAGACCGACGATGCCATCCCCGAGAAGGGTCTGTATTTTTATGGACCATTCGGAGTTGGTAAAACATATTTCCTTGGAGCCATCGCCAATTATCTGGCCGAAAGGAATATCTCCAGCATGCTCATATATATGCCGGAGTTTGTACGTGAAATGAAAGCATCCCTCAAGGATGACTCTGTCAATGAGAAAGTCGAGCTGTTCAAGAAGACACCTGTACTGATGCTGGATGATATCGGCGCTGAATCGCAGTCGGCTTGGTTCCGGGATGAGATACTCGGCTCCATCCTTCATTATCGGATGATGGAGCGGCTGCCGGTCTTCTTTACATCCAATTATTCCATTGCACAGCTGGAGCAGCAGATTGCCACGACCAATCGCGGTGATGTGGAGCGTGTGAAAGCAGGCAGGATCATGGAAAGGATCAAACGAGTCGCAACCGAAGTGCCGTTGTTCGGAAAAAATAGAAGGAACGATTGACCTAAAAAGACAAGCCAAAGCCGGCTTGTCTTTTTTTAGGCTCATATTTCCATTCTCCGCCCATATAATGTAACAGTTGATAGTGGCGAGGGTGGTTGATATTGCGTAAAGTGTTTATCAAATCAAAAAAAGAGATGGATACATTCTGTTCTTGCTTGGCCATGCTGGATGGGACGAAGCAGGTCTATGTGGATGAAGATGATCGCTGGGGCTATGTGGCGACAGTCCATGATGGCTATCATAGGCGGATTGCGATGGCCTTGGTTGAAACATTCCTGCATCATCGAGAGACGGAATGGATCAGACAAATTGCGAAGGAAGTCTATTATTATAAGGATGAAGAAGCGATAAAGCGTATAGCTGAATTGACACATACGATGATCGTCGGGGATAGGTATGAGGAGAAAAAAGAGCCGAGTGTATCCCGCCAGCAAATCACACAGACTTTTCAGGAGATCGCTGCCAAGCATATCAGGGTGTTTTTTGATGCCGTCATCCAATTTCGCAGCAATGGATACAGAGAAGCGCTGATTGAAATAGTCGGTGATGCGATAGAAGAATACAAGCGGGAAGAAGAATATCAAATGTATGTAGAATCGCTGCGTGAATATATCGGGAAAAAACCGATTGATTCCCTTGTGGTACATGTCATCCAAGGCCGTGATTTTTCTTTTTATAAAAATGACGGCACACGATTTTCCGACGATGAAATTGCTGCCTTTGCGGAGGAGGAGCCGCTATTCCTTGCTGGAATCGGCAAACAGGAAAAAAATATAACACCGCTGATTGCCATGTCTCCAAAAAAGATCTATTTATATGGTGAGCACCCTTCTGAACCCAAAACACTCACTATCATCAATATTTTTCAGGAAAGAGCCGCATACCTTCCCTTGCATCAATTTCCCTTCTCCTTGTTTTAGCATGTCCTTGCATTTTCCTGAAATAGCGCTTATACTTAATTTATATCAAGAAGCGACAATAAAGGACATGATGGCAAAATCATTTGCGCTCATAGAGAGGGAAGCCTAGGCTGGAAGCTTCCTGCACAAGTTTTGCTGTTACCGCCTTTTACAGCTCTGCCGGGGGACGAAAGGAAACCGGCGGCGTCTGATCTGCGTTACAGATCCTTGAGCCGGTGAACGTCACCGGGAATTAGGGTGGAACCACGAGACGAATGCTCGTCCCTTTGCATAGTATATATATGCAAAGGGACGGGCTTTTTTATATTTAGGAGGAAAGAACAATGGCAGAAGTATTAGAATTCATTTTCCCGGATGGAGCGAAAAAGGAATTTCCCGCTGGAACAACTGGCGAAGATATCGCCGGCTCCATCTCATCAGGCTTGAAAAAGCAGGCGATCGCAGTCAATGTCGACGGTGCTGCATTTGATTTGCGCACTCCGCTTCCAAACGGCGGTGCAATCGAAATCATCACACTCAAGCAGGAGCAAGGTGTGGAAATCATGCGCCACTCTGCTGCTCATTTGCTTGCACAAGCAGTGAAACGCCTGTATGGCAATGTTCAATTCGGGGTAGGACCGGTAATCGAGAATGGCTTCTATTATGATATGGACCTGGAGGTTTCCCTTACACCGGAAGACCTTCCGAAAATCGAAAAAGAAATGCAGCGGATCGTTGATGCGAACCTTCCGATTGTCCGCAAGGTTGTCAGCCGTGAAGAAGCAAAAGCAATGTTCCGTGAAATCGGTGATGAATTGAAACTGGAATTGATCGACGCCATTCCGGAAGATCAAGATGTAACCATCTATGAGCAAGGCGAATTCTTTGACCTGTGCCGCGGTATCCATGTTCCATCCACTGGCAAAATCAAAGTGTTCAAGCTGCTTAGCATTTCCGGTGCTTACTGGAGGGGCGACAGCAACAACAAAATGCTGCAGCGTATTTACGGTACTGCTTTCGAGAAGAAAAACGAGCTGGAGCATCACTTGAAAATGCTTGAGGAAGCGAAGGAACGCGATCATCGCAAACTAGGAAAAGAATTGGAATTGTTCACTGTCAATCAGAAAGTCGGACAAGGCTTGCCGCTATGGCTGCCAAAAGGTGCGACAATCCGCCGTACAATCGAGCGCTATATCGTCGATTTGGAAGAAAAGCTTGGCTATGACCACGTGTATACACCAGTGCTCGGCAGTGTGGATCTTTATAAAACAAGCGGACACTGGGATCATTACAAAGATGATATGTTCCCGCCGATGGAAATGGACAATGAGGACCTTGTGCTTCGTCCGATGAACTGCCCGCACCATATGATGGTGTACAAAAATGAATTGCACAGCTACCGCAGCCTGCCGATCCGTATAGCGGAGCTTGGCACGATGCACCGTCACGAAATGTCCGGGGCCCTTGCCGGCTTGCAGCGTGTACGCGCCATGACATTGAATGATGCGCATATTTTCGCGCGCCCGGATCAATTGAAAGATGAGTTCATCCGTGTCGTTCAACTTGTACAGGCTGTGTACAAAGACTTCGGTATCGAAAATTATTCCTTCCGTCTTTCTTACCGCGATCCGGAAGATAAAGAGAAATATGTCGATAATGATGCAATGTGGGATAAAGCACAAGCGATGCTCAAAGAAACAATGGAAGACCTTGAGCTTGATTATGTGGAAGCAGAAGGCGAAGCAGCATTCTACGGTCCGAAGCTTGATGTGCAGGTGAAGACAGCCCTTGGTAAAGATGAGACATTGTCCACTGTTCAGCTGGACTTCCACTTGCCGGAGCGTTTCGATCTGACTTACATCGGTGAAGATGGCAAAGAACACCGTCCAGTCGTGATCCACCGCGGTGTCGTATCGACAATGGAACGTTTCGTTGCCTTCTTGATTGAAGAATACAAAGGTGCCTTCCCAACATGGCTTGCACCAGTACAGGCGAAAATCATCCCGGTTTCACCAGAAGCACATTTGGCATACGCACGTCAAGTGGAAGATGCTCTTCGTATGGAAGGCATCCGTGTGCAAGTGGATGAGCGCGAAGAGAAGATCGGCTATAAGATCCGTGAAGCACAAGTACAGAAAATTCCATTCCAGATTATCGTCGGCGACCAGGAAGTGAGTGACCAAGCGGTGAACATCCGCCGTTACGGAGAAAAACAATCCGAAACGAAAGATCTGAAAGCATTCGTTGCGGATATTAAAGAAGAAGTAGAGAAACGCGTATTGCGTAAATAACTGGAAGAATCCTTTCATCGCTGCTTGCAGTGATGAAAGGATTTTTTTGTTTGGAAGGCTTTATGCGTGCTGAGGAAAGTGCAATGCCTATTAGGATGAGAAGCTCACTTTATTTTGCGCTGCTTCATCAGGCCTTCGACGATAGGATAAAAAACAGCAAGCAAGATGATGATCATCGTCCAGGCACGGCCATCATCTATCCAGCCTAAAGCAATCATACTGAATTCCACATCAATGAAGCTAAAAAGCACCAGAGTAATATTCTTCATCTTATTGAGCATTTTCCGGCTTTGCAGAAAAAATGCGGCCGCGTTTTCCTCATTCAGTCGTTTTGGGTAACTGTGTATATGGGGATATTTCCCCAATAGATGCAGGAGTGTAAACATAGGTATACTGATTGCTGGGAGAAGAAGCAGACTTTCTTTTGCCGCCCAGTCATCGACGTGTCCGGTCAGACCCATGTGGAGAGGCACCTGTTCAGGCAGCTGCCGCCAGATTATGATCAAGAAGATGACAGTAGCTAGATAACTTCCGATTCCGATAGTATCCCATACTTTTTCGCCGCGTGTTTTCGGTATGCTGAGCTGTTTCTGCATCTGAATATCACCCCTTTGTTCACTTACGGAATAGCTGGGGAATAGGTTCCGGCTATATTATTTTAAATCGACGGTTGTCAGTATCCAAAGAATGTGTTACATTAGTTGAGCAGGATTACTGGGCTTCAATATGATTGACAGCATACATCAGCTATGATAAGATTGTAAAAGTGAAATAAATATGTGATCTGAGACAAGCAGAAGTACCCACTTCTCACCTGATTGACGCCGTTTGGCAGTTGGCAGGTTTGATAAACAGTGTTTTAGGACTAGTGTGGGTGCCGTATGTGTACCGGCATTTTTTTTATGCTTTTTTACAACCATGTTTAACTGATAAACGGCGGATATCTTGTCCCCGATCATAAGTTTCCCAAAATATCCTGGAGGTGGATGATTATTAGCAAAGAAATGAACGTCAATGAGAAAATTCGCGCACGTGAGGTTCGACTCATTGATTCCAACGGTGACCAGCTTGGCGTTAAATCCCGTCAGGAAGCATTAGAAATCGCTCAGACGAGAAATCTTGATTTGGTGCTTGTGGCTGCGAATGCAAAACCACCAGTTTGCCGGATTATGGACTATGGTAAATACCGCTTCGAGCAACAGAAGAAAGAAAAAGAAGCGCGTAAGAACCAGAAAGTAATCAACGTGAAAGAAGTACGCTTGAGCCCCGGTATCGAGGATCATGACTTCAACACAAAACTTCGCAATGCGCGTAAGTTTCTTGAAAAAGGCGATAAAGTAAAGGCTTCTGTTCGTTTCCGCGGACGTGCCATTACGCATAAAGAATTAGGCCAACAGGTTCTCGAGAAGCTGGCTGAGGAATGCAAGGACATTGCAACGGTCGAAATGAAAGCGAAAATGGAAGGCCGCAGCATGTTCATGATGCTTGCCCCGACAGCAGAGAAGCAGTAAGCCGAAGGATATAAGGAGGAAATACGATGCCAAAAATGAAAACCCACAGCGGGTCTGCTAAACGTTTCAAAAAAACAGGTTCTGGAAAAGTAAGCCGTAACCACGGTTACACTAGCCACTTGGCTGCCAATAAATCCACTAAACAGAAACGCAAGCTTCGCAAAGATGCACTTGTTTCTGCTGGTGATCTTAAACGTATCAAACAAATGCTGCCTAAATAATAAAATCCAAGAATTTTTTGTCCTATAGGAGGGAATACAATGCCACGTGTAAAAGGTGGAACAGTAACGCGTCAGCGTCGCAAACGCGTTCTTAAGCTAGCTAAAGGTTATTACGGTGCGAAACATGCACTATTCAAAACTGCAAAACAACAAGTAATCAAATCCGGTCAGTATGCATACCGTGACCGCAGACAGAAAAAACGTGACTTCCGTAAACTATGGATTGCACGTATCAATGCTGCTGCACGTATGAACGATCTTTCTTACAGCCGTTTGATGCACGGTCTTAAACTTGCTGGTATCGAAGTAAACCGCAAAATGCTTTCCGAGCTTGCAATCTCTGACGAAAAAGCATTCGCGCAACTAGCTTCCAAAGCAAAAGAAGCATTGAAATAAGTCGAAAAAGCCGCTATCGATGGATAGCGGCTTTTTCTATAGTGAGGGATTCGAATGTGGCTGTTGATTAGTCTGTATCTGCTGGTTGTCAATATCCTGCTCTTCAGCTGGATGGGAATCGATAAACAAAGAGCAAGAACGCATGCGTGGCGTATCAGTGAACGCAGGCTCTGGATCACCGCTGTGATCGGGGGTGCACTCGGAGGCTGGGCGGGGATGCAAGCCTTCCGACATAAAACGAAGCATGCCGCGTTCGTTATCGGGTTTCCATGCCTTGTCGCCATGCATGTCCTGCTTATTCTCTATTTCTTGTAAGATAAATCCCGTGTGCTTGTCATAAAGGCTCGTCTCATGTCATATATATTAGGGACATCTTAGAGGGAGTGAGCAGCGATGGATCAGGTAGGTTCGGCAATGTTGACGGTCGTCGCAACAGGCGGATTGTTTGCACCACTCTTGTTCATCCTCCTGTATCTGCTTCGACCTGTTTTATTTCTGCCTGTCGTTTTCCTATGCATATCAGGGGGGATTCTATTCGGAGCAGTAGCAGGTACGATTCTGTCCATCATCGGCATTACAGCATCCAGTCTGCTATTCTATGCGATTGCCCAGCGTTTTCCGCAATCCGCCAATCGAATTCTCATGCTGAAACAGAAGCTGATCGGCAGGCATACGAGCTTTACGACGACACAAGTCGCACTGATGCGGCTGGTTCCGTTCATTCACTTCCACATCCTGAGTGTATGCTTGATGGAGACAAATCGCAACTGGAGGTCATATGGGAAAGCTTCATTCTTATCGAGCATCCCGCTTGCTGCGGCTTATTCTTTTGCAGGCACTTGGCTTCGCTACTTGCCGCCGGCAGCAATCGGGGGAGTCATGATCATCCTCCTGATCTGTATCTATCTGATGCGCAAGAAGGAATTCACGATCAAATGGGAAGAGTTTTTCAGGGAAAGTGCATAAAACACTGGTGCGCTATACAAGCTCCAGTGTTTTTTTAGATTTCTGTCAGGACGAGCTCCTTTATCGGCTGCTTCCATTCAATGGATGCATAAGGAAAATGGCTCAGGATGCATTCTTCCATTTTATAGAGATCATTCCGGGAAAAGCCGGATAGCTGATCGGGCTGCACTGCGTTCATCACCACCTTGGTCACCTCGATGCTGTCTTCCCTTGGGTGTAAATATTTCTTCCCGATCATCCGATAGCCGCGGTAGCTGAGGGTGAAATGATGATCATACTGATCACGGAACTCCACTTCGCCGGCATCCAGGCAGGAGGGGGCGTGGGTTGAGTTACTCCTTGCTTTCAGGAATGTGTAGGACAAAAGAATTGCTGCACCTGCCAGCAATAGGAGAAAAATAATCTTCATAGCGAGCAGGCCTCCTTTACTTTTTGTATAGATACGATTACGCTAAAGAAGAAGTTTCATCCGTTTTACTATACCCTCACTACATAGGAATAACGCAAGAAGGAGTCTTGACCATGGATTATGAATATCTTTTCAGTAAACAGCGTGAGCTGGATGCCTACATCGAAGACAAGCTGGAAATGGCAAACCGCAGCGATCTTTTCAGAAAGAAGATACTGGCATTGCAAGTGGAAATCGGGGAGCTGGCCAATGAGACCCGCTGTTTCAAATTCTGGAGCAGGAAAGGCCCAAGCGAACAGAACGTCATTTTGGAGGAATATGTGGATGGTCTGCATTTCATCTTATCGCTCGGACTTGATAAAGGTCTTACGTATGCGCCGGCTCCGCTGCCTGATGACCAACTTGATCAGACTGATGCCTTCCTTGAGCTGTATCGTACAATCGGTGCTTTTTATGCTGAACCGGTACAAACAACTTACGAAGCGCTTTTCCAAAGCTTCCTTGTCCTTGGTCGGATGCTTGGCTTCAGTGAAGTTTCGATAGTGGAGGCTTATAAGCAGAAAAATGAAGTGAATCATACAAGACAGGATCAAGGCTATTAATCGGGGAGGTCTGCATGATGAATGATAAATTGAAGATGTTGAAAAGTTTGACTGATGCACCAGGAGTTCCGGGAGATGAGGCAGGTATCCGCAAGGTGATGCGCGATTATATCACCCCATTTGCCGATGAGGTAACGACCGATAAGCTTGGCAGTCTGATTGCCGTCCAAAAAGGTGCCAGGGCAGACGGTCCGAAAGTCATGGTGGCCGGTCATCTCGATGAGATCGGATTCATGGTGACGCGTATCGATGCCAATGGCTTTTTGTACTTCCAGACGCTCGGTGGCTGGTGGAGTCAGGTCATGCTGGCGCAGCGTGTAACTGTCCATACGAAACAAGGGGAACTGGTTGGCATCATCGGCTCCAAGCCGCCGCATCTGCTTTCGCTCGAGAAACGGAAAAAGCCTGCTTCCGTAGAGGAGATGTTCATAGACATCGGAGCCGGCAGCAAGGAAGAAGCAGAGGCATTCGGTGTTCGTCCCGGAGATTCGGTTGTGCCATATTTCGAATTCACGAAGATGAAAAACGAGAAATTGCTTCTGGCAAAGGCTTGGGATAACCGCATTGGCTGTGCCGTGGCGATCGATGTCCTGAAGAATTTGCACGGCACTGACAAGGAAGCGACGGTTTATGGAGTCGGCACCGTCCAGGAGGAAGTCAGACGGCGCGGTGCGACTACTTCTGCCAATAAGATTGGTCCAGATATTGCGTTTGCTGTTGATACAGGGATTGCTGGCGATACTCCGGGTATCAGTGACAGGGAAGCGACAGGCAAGCTGGGCGCCGGCCCGCAGATCGTATTGTACGATGCTGCGCATATTGCACATGCAGGCCTGCGTGACTTGGTCATCCAGACAGCAGAAGAACTGGAAATCCCTTATCAATACGACACGATAAAAGGCGGGGCGACAGATGCAGGCAGCATCCATCTGACTGGTAACGGTGTTCCAAGCATAACGATCGGGATCCCGACGCGATACATTCATACACATGCGGCCATGCTCCATGAAGACGATTACGATAACACAGTGAAACTGCTCACTGCGGTCATCCGCAAATTGGATAAAGATACCGTCGAAAAAATCACTTATAATTAAGAAAAACCAGCTTCCAAATGGAAGCTGGTTTTTTATGCCAGGTAATTGCCCATGATTTTGCTGACATATTTCGTTGTTTCGCTGAATGGGGGAATGCCGTTATATTTATCGACATTTCCCGGTCCGGCATTATAAGCTGCCAACGCGAGGCTGGTATTGCCGTTATAGCGGTCCAGCATTTGTTTCAGGTATTTTGTGCCCGCCATGACATTCTGCTCCGGATCGAAGCTGTTTGTGACGCCGAGTCCAGCTGCCGTAACCGGCATCAGCTGCATCAAGCCCTGGGCGCCTGCAGCACTCTCTGCCAATGGATTGAAGTTCGATTCCGCTTGAATGACGGAACGGATGAGTTTTTCGTCTACTCCGTATCTGTCGGCTGCTTCCGAAATGATGGCATCGATCTTCTTATTGCCGGAACTTTCGAAGGTGCTGCCTGAACTGCTCTTCGAAACGGATTGCACAGCAGGCGTGCTTTGTGTCATTGTGTCCATTGTTACATATGGGTTCAGCCGAACCTGAGAACTTGCATTCATCATCATCGACTGTACAGCGGGTGTGCTTTCCGCCTGCATCGTGGTGCCCGCGGTTACATATGGGTTCAGCCGGACCGGTGAACCCGCCTTCATCGACTGTACGGCAGGCGTACTTTCCGCCTGCATCGTGGTACCCGCAGTTGCATATGGATTCAGCCGGACCGATGAACCCGCCTTCATCGTCTGCATGAGCGAGTCGCTGAAGGCCTGGCTGGAACCCTGGGACGATGAAAAGGCTGTTCGCTGCTGAGTGGTAGCAAGCGTTGTCGGATTAAGTGTGGAAAGCAGATAAGATGTATCCAAAAAACATATCTCCTGTCACATATTGTTAATCCAATTGTAGCTCAAACGTACCTGGGAGACAAGACCTATTTCACTCGCTCTTATGCCTGGGATTGGACACCCTTGGCTAGTGCATCGACCATTTCCTGCTTTTCCTGGTCGCTGGCATTTTTCCAAATAAGCTCGAATAATACACCCAGGCCAGGCAGCAGGACTTCTCTCCCGTCAATGGAATCCACAATTGTAGCCTCCAGCTGTTCTTCGCTATTATCCTTGATATTGGCATAGATGGCACTACGAATATTTATATCCATGCATGAGCACCTCCTCCACTTTTTTATAGTTTGACCGCTGCTTGTAAAACTATGTATGATAGAGGATATGTCAAGATAGAGGAAGTGAACGTGCGTTGATCACATCGACCCAAAATGCCCAGGTAAAACAATGGCAAAAATTGAAACGGAAAAAGGAACGGACAAAAACGAATACCTTCATGATAGAAGGCTTCCATCTTGCGGAGGAAGCAATCAAGTCCGGCTGGACGATCGGCCAGCTCATTTTGCGGGAGGAGACGGAGCTGCCGGAATGGGCCAAGCATCTGGAACCGATCCGTGTATCGGACCATGTCTTCAAATCGATCACGGAGACAGAGACACCGCAAGGAATCGCGGCTGTCGTACAAATGCAGGATAAGAAACCAAAACGGCATGATCGTATTTTGCTGCTTGATGCAGTGCAGGACCCTGGTAATTTAGGCACGATCATCCGCACTGCGGATGCAGCAGGCTATGACGCTGTCTATGTTGGGGAAGGTTCCGCTGATCGGTATAATGACAAGGTGATCCGTGCGACGCAAGGATCGATCTTCCATTTGCCGGTATTGACTGCCGATTTGGCTTTATTATTACCGGAGCTGCAGGAGAATGGCTATACGGTGTGGGCCGCTGCTTTGGAAGGGGCTGTCGATTACCGCGATTTGAAGGCACCGGAAAAAACAGCATTGCTTGTCGGGAACGAAGGAGCCGGCATCGACAAACGGCTGATCGCCCAAAGCGATATGGCTGTGAAAATCCCGATTTTCGGGAAGGCTGAATCCCTGAATGTGAGTATTGCGACTGGTATCCTGCTGTATCATACAGTGAAAAGATAAAACCAGGTTGCAAGTTGTCCCGGGATTTCCTATAATGAAACAAGATTCATATTGAGATGCGTGGAAAGAGCCAGTAATCCCTGCGGATCGCGAGCAACAGGAAGGCGTGCCTTGACTGAGAGCATGCTGGCAGCGGCAGCGGATGAACCTTCACTCTGGAGCAGGCACCGGGACCTTGTCATTGGGCAAGTAAAGGTGTATCCGGATTGCTAGATCCGTTATCAAGCTTCAAGTTGGGTATACATGTATACCAACAAGGGTGGTACCGCGAATGAAAGCTCGTCCCTTTTCAGAGGGAGGGGCTTTTTTTATGCTCAAAAATCATAGGAGGCAAAAGCATGAGAGAAAAGCTCGAAGCATTACAAGCAGAAGCCATCGAAAAAGTACAGCAAGCAGACAATCTGCAGAGTTTGCAGGATGTGCGTGTCGCATATTTAGGAAAGAAAGGTCCGATCACCGAGGTACTTCGCGGGATGGGGAAACTTTCTCCGGAAGAACGCCCTGTCATCGGGGAACTGGCAAATAAAGTCCGTGAGGCAATTGCAACGGCATTGGATAATAAGAAGAATCTTTTGGAAGAAGCAGCACTGAATGAGCAGCTGCAGAAAGAGGCGATCGATGTCACGCTGCCAGGACGACCAGTCAAAACAGGCGGCCCTCATCTATTGACCAGCATCATCGAAGAAGTGGAAGATCTTTTCCTTGGCATGGGATTCGAAATCAAAGAAGGACCGGAAGTGGAAACGGATTACTTCAACTTCGAAGCTTTGAACTTGCCGCAGGATCACCCGGCACGTGATATGCAGGATAGTTTCTATATTACCGATCATTTGCTATTGCGTACACAGACTTCGCCTGTGCAGGCTCGTACGATGCGCGAATACGATGGCAATAAAGCCATCAAAATGATTTGCCCGGGTATCGTGTACCGCCGTGATACAGACGATGCGACACATTCCCATCAGTTCACGCAGATCGAAGGCCTGCTGGTCGACAAGAATGTCCGCATGAGTGACTTGAAAGGCGTCCTGCTGGAATTCTCCCGCAAACTATTCGGAGCTGATAGGGAAATCCGCCTGCGTCCAAGCTTTTTCCCGTTCACGGAGCCCTCTGTCGAGGTGGACGTGACATGTAAGGTTTGTGACGGAAAAGGATGTAATGTATGCAAGCATACTGGATGGATCGAAATCCTTGGGGCCGGCATGGTGCATTCCAACGTCCTTCGTATGAGCGGCTATGATCCGGAAGAATACTCCGGCTTTGCATTCGGCATGGGGGTAGAACGTATCGCGATGCTCAAGTACGGTGTCGATGATATCCGTCACTTCTATACGAATGATGTACGATTCCTATCGCAATACCATAAGGCATAACGGGAGGCAAAAACATGTATGTATCTTTGAATTGGTTAAAACAATATGTAGATATAGATAATATTTCACCGGAGGAGCTGGCAGAAAAAATCACACGCTCCGGTATCGAAGTGGAAAGCATCGAGCGCGTGGCACCGGAAAGCACGAAGGTTGTCGTCGGGTATGTGGAGAGCTGTGAACAGCATCCGAATGCAGATAAATTGAATCTTTGCCAAATCAATGTCGGCGCAGAGACCTATCAGATCATTTGCGGCGCGCCGAATATCGCCCAAGGACAAAAAATCGCAGCTGCCCTGCCGGGAGCACGTCTTCCGGGCGGTGTGAAAATCAAGAAAGCGAAGCTGCGCGGCGTGGAATCGAACGGTATGGTCTGCTCACTGCAGGAGCTTGGCATCGACGAAAAATTCGTACCGAAGGAATTCGCAGAAGGCATCTTCGTATTCCCGGAAGACACGGAAGTCGGCACACCAGTGGCAGAATTGCTGAATTTGGATGATGTCATACTGGAGCTTGGCTTGACACCGAACCGTGCCGATGCGATGAGTATGCTTGGCGTTGCCTATGAAGTCGCAGCAATCCTTGACAAGGAAGTCAAATTGCCGGAGGAAACATATCCGACAAGCGGCAGCAAGGCGGCTGATCTTGTCCAGGTGAAAGTGGAAAACGGGGAACTGAATCCATATTACGGGGCATTCGTCATCGAAGACGTGACGATTGCGCCATCGCCGCTTTGGATGCGTAATTATTTGATGGCAGCAGGTATTCGTCCGATTAACAACGTTGTTGACATTACGAACTACGTGCTGCTAGTTTACGGACAGCCGCTGCACGCATTTGATTATGACAAAGTGGCCACGAAGGAAATCGTTGTGCGTCCTGCTAAGCAGGGCGAAAAAATCCAGACTTTGGATGACCAAGAGCGCACTCTAAAAGGTGATGAAATTGTCATTACAAACGGTAAAGAGCCGGTTGCTCTTGCAGGTGTGATGGGCGGAGCCAACTCTGAAGTTTCCGATGATACGAAAACAGTATTGCTGGAAGCTGCATACTTCGATGCACGTGCCATCCGGCGTGCGAGCAAGCATCATAATTTGCGCAGTGAAGCGAGCACACGCTATGAAAAAGGGATCGACCCGAATCGTGTGGAGCGAGCAGGAGCCTATGCAGCTCGTCTTCTTGCTGAGTATGCTGGCGGCAAGGTTGCACAAGGTATCGTGGCATTTGATGAGCTTGATCGTGAAGAAAAGAAAGTCAAGATCGATACAGCGAGTGTGAACGCCCGTTTAGGCACAACGATTTCTGATGAGGAAATTGCTTCCATCCTGACAAGATTGCAGTTCGGTTTTGAACAAGATAACAGCCAGTTCACTGTCTCCATTCCGACAAGACGCGGTGATATCAGCTTGTTTGAGGATATGCTGGAAGAAATCGCCCGCATTTATGGCTATGACAATATTCCATATACTTTGCCTGAAGGAGAAGCCTTCGCTGGTAAGCTGACGACAAAGCAATACTTGAAACGTCAGCTGAAGCAATATCTGCAAGGCGCTGGTTTGATGGAAACAATCACCTACTCGCTGACAAGCAAAGCTCGTACAGAAATGCTTGTCAGCCCGGATGTGAAGGAGCAAGAAGTGCATCCGGTCGCATTGAAGATGCCGATGAGCGAGGAACACAGCCATTTGCGGATCAGCCTGCTTCCAGAGCTTGTGGATACACTTTCCTATAATGTGGCGCGTAAGCAAGAGAACTTAGGCTATTTCGAATTTGGCCGCGTATTCCTTTCCAAAGAGGAACGGATAACGGAACAGCCGATGGAAACGGCACGACTTGCCGGTGCACTGACTGGAACCTGGGTGGAGCAGCCATGGCAGCAGGAGAAGAAGCCAGTGGATTTCTATGTGGCAAAAGGCATCGTGGAAGGCATCTTCGCACAGCTTGATCTGGAACCTGTCTTCCAGCAGGCACAGCTTGATGGATACCATCCGGGTCGTACGGCAGTTGTTTCCCATAACGGACGTGCAGTAGGTGTCGTCGGCCAGCTGCATCCGACCGTTCAAAAAGCATTCGATCTCAAGGAAACATATGTGTTCGATTTGGATATCGCTTATTTGATGGATCAATACGAAGAAGCACCAAGCTTCCGTACCATCCCGCGTCATCCGTCCGTTACACGGGATATCGCGCTTGTTGTGAATGAAGCAGCACATGCTGGTGACATCCAACGCACAATCCGGGAAGCAGGCGGAGAACTTGTTCAGCAGGTGCAAATCTTTGATGTATATCAAGGGGAGCACATGGAAGCTGGCAAGAAATCAATCGCGTACACAGTGCTTTACCAGGATCCGACTCGTACATTGACAGATGAAGAAGTGGAAGCATCTTATAACAGCATCATTCAAGCAGTGAAAGAAAAGCATGGTGCAGAATTGAGAAGTTAAAAGAAAAGGATGGCAGGGTCTTTGAGACTCCGTCATCCTTTTTTAGTACATGCAAAATCATAAGTGCCTCACCGAATTTCGATACGGTGAAATCGTGTCTGGCTCCTTTTATCAAATAAAAATGCCCTCCATCCGAGGCGGCGGTTTTGACTACTCCTCCGCTGGACAAATCGTGAATCACAATGACGCTGCATTGGACTTTTGAGGGGGCATTTGTCTTGTCTTAAGCGACCAAGCATGCAATAAGATCGATTCTATATGAGCGGTATTCATCGGTGCACTCCTTGCTTTATTCACTGAATTTTGGGATTATTTTCCGTGGATGACTATAACCGGAACATAATAAAATGGAGGGGAAAGTATGGAAATCATCAAAGCAGAAAGAGCGCATGCGGGAGAGATTGCACGTATTTGCGCCACGGGCTGGAGACAGACCGTGGAAGGGAAGCTTAGTGAAGAGGCACAGAAGCAAACTGTCGATGAATGGTATAACCTTATGTTGCCGTGGCAGCAGGAGAAGTGATCGGGGTTATCGGCGGCGGGATGACAGCGCCGGATACTGGTGAAGTGTTTGTGCTGTATGTAGATGAGGATCATCGCTATCGGGGTACGGGCACATTGCTGCTGGAGGCTTTAACCCATGAACAAAAGGAACGGGGTGCTGTCAGGCAATGGGTTTCCGTGAAGGAAGGGAATCGACGGGGCATCCCATTCTATGAAGCAAGAGGTTTCCGCTGTAGGGATCGAAGGACAAAGGTAATGGACACAGGAGAGACGCAAGTGTCGCTCCGCCATTATCGGGAATTGGAATGACAGACGTTAAAAGGCATGATTCCTGTCTATACTGGTAGGAAGAGAGGGGATGGGCTGGCAGGACAGCAAACAGGATGAAGCGAGCTCTGTCAAATGGATTGGGCCGCCTTGACAGAGCATCATCTAATCCCGAAAATATTGACGGCATATTCCAGGACACCGCTTGATCCCATGCCTTGAGCAAATCCATGTAAGGAGCCCGGAGACCTGCTGGTGCGGGACAGCCGCAAGCAGAGCAGGGATGTCAGACGTACTTCTCCGCTTTGGCGCTATTGGCAAAATGCATCTTCGTGAATGCAGGCAATGCTTGCCGGCCCTTTGTCCGGATGAGGCGTCCGGCTGCTTGATCGACAGCTGCACTGGCCCCTTTGGGAATCGTAAACCCTGCTTGCTTGGACAGTTTATCCATTTCTTTTATGAAGCTTGCCCTTGAAATGATCGATGCAGCAGCAACTGCAAGCGAATGGCTTTCTGCCTTTGTCATGAAGTAGGCATCCTGCTGCAGTCTTTCTCCTTCCGTTGCAAGATGCTTGATATAGGTTGCAGGCAGCTGAAATTGATCGATCAGTATCCCATCCGGCTTGGTTGGTGCAATTTTTGCCAGCAGCTTCTGGATGGCATGGTGATGCAGCATCGTTTTCATCTTCCCTTGGGACCAGCCCCGCTGCTGGAGCTGGTTGTATTTTTCATTGCGCAGCACAAGCAGGGAATAGGGAAGCCCGACATGCATCAAATCCTTGGCGATGCGCTGAATGCTGTCATCCTTGAGCAGTTTGGAGTCTTTGACACCAAGCTCCTTCAAAAGGGCGAACTGGCTATGATCGACATATACACTCGCCACTGTAATCGGTCCAAAGAAGTCGCCTGTCCCGGCTTCATCCGATCCGATATGGGAAGCGGTGAAAAGACCTGGGGCAGGAGCATACTTGTGCTCGTTGACGCTTGGTTTCGCCGCGGGGGACTTCTTCGGGGCCGAAGGTGCGCTTCCCCATTTATCCGCCTCTGCTTCCGGTGCTTTGCCCTGGAAAAGCACTTTTCCTGATTTGTAGGCAGTGATGGCGCAGCTTGGCGTCTTTGCTGAAAAGACCGCTCCCGGAGGCGCAGCTTTTTCAGCGTGGCTGTATGTTTCTTTCATTTGCTGGATGGTGTCCAGCGGCAATTGCAATACGATTTGTCCCACGTTCATCTCTCCAATCTGACAATTAGTATAGCATGCCGTTCGTCTATACAGAATAGTTTCCTAAATCGACACCTTCATGTTACTATTAAGACTAGTATTATAAGAGAAGTGAGGGGGGAGAACGTGTCCCAATCTGATAAAACACGTGTAACGGTGGAGATACATAACCGCTCCTATACAATCGTCGGACAGGAGCCGGCACATCGCATGCGGATGGTGGCGAGCCTTGTCGATCAGAAGATGTCGGAGATCCATGATGCGAATCCGAATCTTGATACTGCCAAACTGGCCGTCTTGACGGCTGTCAATACAACGAATGATTATTTGAAACTGAAAGAGGATTATGCACAATTGCTAGGCTCTATCACAAGGAAAGAGGCAAGAAAGGATAATGATTGATTTACTTATCATCGCCATGCTCCTGTTCGGCGTGCTCGTCGGCCTAAAGCGCGGCTTCATCATGCAGCTATTTCATTTGGCAAGCTTTATCGTGTCATTCATTGTCGCAGCTATTTATTATGATCAGCTTGCACCGAAGCTGGAATTATGGATTCCGTATCCGGATGTATCATCCGATAGCGCTTGGTCTGACATATTCGGAGCTGTGCCGCTGGATCAGGTTTTCTATAATGCAATCGCGTTCGCGATTTTGTTCTTCGCGACAAAGATCATTTTACACATCATCGGATCCATGCTCGATTTCATAGCGGACCTGCCGATATTACGCTCCGTGAATAAGCTTCTTGGCGGGGTGCTCGGATTCATCGAGATCTATCTGCTCGTATTCGTTATTCTTTATCTATCGGTATTGCTGCCGATCACGCCAATGCAGGAAGCGCTGGACAAGTCGATACTTGCGGCTTGGATCGTGGAGCATACACCATATATATCTGGTGAGATCAAGGATCTATGGCTGAATCATGTTGCAAATAAATTACCCACTGAATTGATGGGATGAAATGCTTAACCCTTGCGGCATCTTGCGCAAGGGTTTTCTACCTTGTTTTGGGAGGATGAGAATAATGGCAGTCAATAAAAAAGACGTCGTGAAATTGCTTGAGACAATCGCAATTTATCTTGAGCTAAAAGGGGAAAATACATTCAAGGTATCGGCATACCGGAAAGCTGCAGCAGCTCTGGAAGCCAATGACCAATCAATCGATGAGATCGAGGATTTCACATCCTTGAATGGAATAGGCAAGGGCACTGCCGCGGTAATCGAGGAATACATGCAAAATGAAGAATCCGATACATTGCGTCAGCTGCAGGAAGAGGTTCCGGAAGGATTGGTACCGCTGCTTGATCTGCCCGGTCTTGGCGGGAAGAAGCTGGCCAAGCTGTACCAGGAGCTCGGCGTGGTGGATGCATCTTCCTTGAAAGAGGCAGTCGAATCAGGTAAAGTCGCATCGTTAAGCGGATTCGGAAAGAAATCGGCGGAAAAGATCCTTGATGGCCTGGCCAATGTCGGATCCAGGCCAGAGCGGATCCCGATTGCGATGATGCTGCCGCTTGCCGAGAGAATCGAGACCTTCCTGGAGTCATTGGATGGAATCGAACAATACGCCCGGGCAGGGAGCCTGCGGCGGATGCAGGAAACGGTGAAGGATCTTGATTTCATCATTGCAACCAATGATCCGCAGAGTGTTCAGGAACAGCTGCTCACGATCGATAACTTGAAGGAAGTCATTGCCAAGGGAAACACAAAAGTGTCCGTCACATTGGAAGAAGGATATGACATCAATGTAGATTTCCGAATGATCGAACCAGCAGCCTTCGCAACGACGCTGCACCATTTCACCGGTTCTGCGGACCACAACGTCGCCTTGCGCCAGCTGGCGAAAAAGCGCGGGGAGCGCATCAGTGAATATGGTGTGGAGAATGTGGAAACGGGGGAGATGACAACGTTCGAATCCGAAAAGGACTTTTTCGGACACTTCGGTTTGTCCTTCATCCCTCCCGAAATCAGGGAAGCCCAAGGCGAACTCGATAGCTTCAAACAAGAAATGCCGCTCGTCCAGCTATCGGATATCCAAGGGGATTTGCATATGCACTCGACCTGGAGCGATGGAGCGCAATCAATCGAGCAGATGGCGAAACAGGTGATGGAGCTAGGCTATTCCTATATCGCTATCACGGATCACTCCAAGTATTTGAAAGTGGCCAATGGCTTGGACGAAAAGCGGCTGCGGAAACAGCGGGAAGAAATCGAACGCGTGAACGCACTATATCCTGATTTTCATATATTCGCAGGTGTCGAGATGGATATCCTGCCAGATGCTCGTTTGGATTTCGACGATGATTTCCTGAAAGAGATGGATTATGTCATCGGAGCGATCCATTCCAGTTTCTCGCAGTCCAAAGATCAAATCAAGGCGCGTCTGACAGCAGCGCTGGAGCACCCGAATGTCAATGTCATCGCCCATCCGACCGGCCGTCTGATCGGCAGGAGGGCCGGCTATGCAGCCGATCCGGAATGGCTCATTGAAAAAGCGGCGGAAACAGGTACAGTCATCGAGCTGAATGCCAACCCAAACCGGCTGGATCTATCGTGGACTTATTTGAAGAAGGCACAGGAGCTCGGTGTGAAGATTGCTGTCAATACCGATGCCCATAGCTACGCAACGCTTTCCTTCATGGAAGTCGGTGTGGCGATGGCGCGCAAGGGCTGGCTGAAACCGGAGACCGTCATCAACACATGGTCCAAGAGTCAGTTGATGGAGCTTTTTCAGCGCAAATAACAGCTAAAAAAGTGGGGGGAAAACATGAATAAACGAATATTCCGTGTACTGGAATTCGATAAAATCATACAAAAGCTGAGTGAACAGGCAGCATCGTCACTCGGTAAAAAAAGAGCCATGCAAATACAGCCGGCAACAGAGCTGGATGAGGTGCAGCGGCTGCAGGCGGAAACGGATGAAGCGGCTTCCATCATCCGGCTGCGAGGCGGCATACCGCTTGGCGGCATCCATGATATCCAGGCAAGTGTCAAGCGCGCCGTCATCGGCGGGATCTTGAATGCGAATGAATGTCTCGATATTGCAAGTACGATTTATGGCGGGAAGAATCTCAAGCATTTCATCGAAGAGCTGGAAGAACCGGAGCTGCCGATCATCAGGGGTCTCGTGGAACAGCTGGTATCCCTGAGTGATCTGGAGCGTCATATCAAGAATGCCATCGACGATCACGGCCGGGTCATGGACGGGGCGTCAGAACGCCTCCGCGGCATACGGTCCCGGATCCGTACGAATGAAAGTCGGGTCCGGGAGAAATTGGAATCGTATACCCGTTCCAAAAGTAAGATGCTGTCGGATTCCATCATCACAATCCGCAACGATCGTTACGTGCTGCCGGTCAAACAGGAATACCGCGGAGCGATCGGCGGGATTGTCCATGATCAATCTTCCTCTGGCCAGACATTGTTCATGGAGCCGCAGGCCGTCGTTGATTTGAATAACCAGCTGCAGGAAGCAAGAGCACAGGAAAAAGCGGAAATCGAAAGAATCCTGAAGGAAATCAGTATACGTGTTGCAGAGGATGAAGCGATCTTGCTGGCCAATATCGAGATTCTCGGGCAAATCGACTTTATTTCGGCCCGGGCGAAGCTGGGGGCAGCGATGCGCTGTTCGATGCCAAAAATGAATGACAAGGGCATCATTCATTTGAAACAGGCACGGCACCCGCTGATCGATCCGGGGCAAGTGGTGGCAAATGATATCGATCTTGGGGAGGATTATTCCACCATCGTCATCACTGGTCCGAATACCGGCGGTAAAACCGTTACAATCAAGACGATTGGCCTTTGTACACTGATGGCGCAGTCTGGTCTTCAAGTGCCTGCGCTTGACGGCGGGGAAATGGCAGTATTCACGAATGTGTTCGCTGACATTGGCGATGAGCAGTCCATCGAGCAGAGCTTGAGTACCTTCAGCTCGCATATGGTCAACATAGTCGATATCCTCCAGCAAGTCGATCATCAATCGCTTGTGCTGTTCGATGAGCTTGGTGCCGGAACGGATCCTCAGGAAGGGGCGGCGCTCGCCATGAGCATCCTCGACGAAACGATCAAACGCGGAGCGACTGTCGTGGCCACGACTCATTATCCGGAGCTGAAAGCGTACGGCTATAACCGCGACCGTGTGGTCAATGCCAGTGTGGAATTCGATGTGGAAACGCTCCAGCCGACATATCGTTTGCTGATTGGTGTCCCTGGACGCAGTAACGCTTTTGAGATTTCCCGGCGCCTCGGCTTGAAGGAATCGATCATCGATAGCGCCAAGGAATTGATCGGCACCGATTCAAAGAGTGTCGAGAATATGATAGCTTCCTTGGAAACGTCCCGCAGACAGGCAGAGCATGATCATGAAGCAGCACGGTCCCAGCTTGAAGAAGCTGAGGCTTTGAAGCGTGATTTGGAGAAACAATGGCAGGAATTCGATGCCAAGCGGGAGCGCTTGTACCAGAAAGCCGAAGAAAAAGCTGCCAAGGCAATCGAGCGGGCCAGGGAAGAAGCCGAAGAGATTGTTGCTTCCCTCCGTACGATGAAAAACCAAGCGAGCGTAAAAGAGCATGAAATCATCGAAGCCCGTAAACGGCTGGAAGATGCGTCACCGGAGCTTGCGAAAAAAGGTTCGAAGGCAGCGCCGAAAACGAAGGAATCCAAACAGCTCATGCCCGGGGATGAAGTTCTCCTGCTGACGCTGGGACAAAAGGGAACCGTCGTCGAGAAAGTCAGCGACAAAGAATATTTGCTCCAAATCGGAATAATGAAAATAAAAGCGAAACGAAAAGACATCGAATTCGTAAAGAGACAGGACGCATTAAAAGAAAAGCCAGTCGCAACCGTCAAAGGCTCCGCCTATCATGTGAGCACAGAACTGGATTTACGCGGGGAACGCTACGAGGATGCTTTGCGCCGCGTCGAGAAATATGTGGATGATGCGCTTTTGGCTGGATATCCGCAAGTATCGATCATCCACGGCAAGGGAACGGGTGCATTGCGCACAGGCGTACAGGAATTCGCCAAGCGCCACCGTGCTGTGAAAAACTATCGTTCCGGCGGCATGAGCGAAGGCGGGACCGGTGTGACTGTGCTTGAATTTCAGTAATCATCGGGGGAATTCGGGTTATGGAGTCATTTTGGGAAAATACGATCGTCCTGACAGCTGCGCGCTATAGCGTTGCTGTGCTTAGCATCATCGTTTTCATGGCTATTTTCGAGCTGGTGACTTCCTATAAGAATTGGGAAGAAATCCGCCGGGGCAATCTGTCTGTTGCCATGGCAACAGGAGGTAAGATGTTCGGTGTTGCGAATGTGCTGCGCTTTTCCTATGAGCATAATGATGGGATCCTGGAGAGCATCATGTGGAGCTCGATCGGTTTCGTACTGCTGCTGATCGGTTACTTTATTTTCGAGTTCCTGACACCGACATACAAAATCGACCGCGAAATAGCCAATGATAACCGGGCTGTCGGATTTATTTCGCTTGTTATTTCAGTAGGATTATCTTATGTTATAGGAGCAAGTATTTAGTGCGATGTTTAGGAATGGACGCTTCTAAGCAAACTAGTAGCGTTCCGGACTGCAGCAGTGCTATACTCGATGAAAGCTTTTATTTAGGAGGAATGTAACATGGCAATTGTAAATGCTACAGATGCAAGCTTCAATACAGAAACAAGCCAAGGACTTGTCCTTGCTGACTTTTGGGCAACTTGGTGCGGCCCATGTAAAATGATTGCACCAGTATTGGAAGAAATCGACGGTGAAATGAGCGATAAAGTCAAAATCGTAAAACTTGACGTCGATGAAAACCAAGCAACTGCCGGTAAATTCGGTGTGATGAGCATCCCGACACTGCTTCTTTTCAAAGATGGCGAAGTCGTGGATCAAGTGATCGGCTACCAGCCGAAAGAAGCACTTGTGGAGCTTGTCAACAAACACGCGTAAGTAAGAACTTGAGATCCCTTGTTACAATCCTGTAGCAAGGGTTCCTTTATGTAAAGCACTAGTAGAAGGGGAAAGCGAATGAACAAGACGATCACTGATAAACTCGCTGTTCTGCCGCCGCAGCCTGGCTGTTACTTGATGAAGGATAAAAATGGGACGGTCATTTATGTAGGGAAGTCCAAGCTCCTGCGCAACCGGGTCAGGTCCTATTTCACCGGGGCACACGACCGCAAGACCCAGAGGCTCGTTGCAGAGATCGTGGATTTCGAATATATTGTCACCTCCTCCGAAATCGAAGCACTCATCCTTGAAATGAATCTGATCAAGAAATATGATCCGAAATATAACATCCTGTTGAAGGATGATAAAACATATCCTTATTTGAAGATCACAGCAGAAGAACAGCCGCGCTTGCTGGTGACGCGAAAAGTGAAAAAAGATAAAGGCAAATACTTTGGTCCGTATCCGAACGTCATCGCAGCCAGGGAGACCAAGAAGCTGCTGGATAGACTGTACCCGCTGCGTAAATGCAATACGATGCCGGATAGAGTCTGTCTGTACTACCACATGCACCAATGCCTGGGACCGTGTGTCTATCCTGTCTCACAGGAAACAAACCGCAACATCGTGCAGAATATCACGACCTTCCTGAACGGCGGCCACCATCAGATCAAAAAGGACCTGCAGCAGAAGATGCAGGAAGCTGCCGAAGAGCTCGATTTTGAACGGGCCAAGGAGCTGCGCGATCAAATCCAGCATATCGAATCCGTCATGGAGCAGCAAAAGATGACAACGACGGATCAGACAGACCGTGATGTATTCGGCTTTGCCTATGACAAGGGCTGGATGTGTGTGCAGGTATTCTTCATCCGCCAAGGGAAGCTCATCGAACGCGATGTGAGCATGTTCCCGTTCTTCGATGAACCAGAGGAAACCTTCCTTACATTCGTCGGACGTTTTTATCTGCATCAAAACCACTTGCTGCCAAAGCAAGTGCTTGTACCGATAGGGACGAATGCGGAAGGCTTGCAGCAGCTCCTGGAAACGGATGTAGCCATTCCATACCGCGGCCGGAAAAAAGAGCTTGTGGAGCTTGCCGGAAAGAATGCCAAAATCGCAATCAAAGAGAAATTCTCCCTTATAGAGCGCGATGAGGATCGGACGATCAAAGCGGTTGAATCGCTGGGCGAGAAACTGAACATTGCGACACCGCACCGCATCGAAGCTTTTGACAATTCCAACATCCAAGGCACCGATCCGGTTTCGGCGATGATCGTCTTCACCGATGGCCGTCCGGACAAGAAGGAATACCGTAAGTACAAGATAAGGGATGTAAAAGGGCCGGATGACTACGATACGATGCGTGAAGTCATCCGCAGACGCTATAAGCGGGTGCTGCAGGATGATTTGCCGCTTCCAGATTTGATTGTCATCGATGGAGGCAAAGGGCAGATGAGTGCTGCCATTGAAGTTCTGGAAGACGAACTGGGACTGGATATACCGGTTTGCGGCCTTGCCAAGGATGACAAGCACCGGACCAGTGAGTTGCTGTACGGCGACCCGCCGGAAGTCGTCGATTTTGATCGGAATGCCCAGGATTTTTATCTGGTACAGCGCATCCAGGATGAAGTCCACCGCTTCGCCATCAGCTTCCACCGCCAGCTGCGCGGAAAGAGCGCAATCAAATCGAAGCTGGATGATATCCCGGGTGTGGGCGAGAAGCGCAGAAGTTTGCTCATGCGTCATTTTAAATCCGTCACTGCCATTCAAGAAGCATCGGTCGATGAAATCACCAAGCTCGGTATACCTGCACCTACGGCAGAAGTCATCTTGAACCATTTGAACAATCCTCCCGAAACGGAAGGTGAATAGGACTGGACCTTGGAAACAGGGTCTAGTTTCTTTTTGTTAAAAGGATTGCAAATACCTGATCCATCAGCAATAAAAAAGGCATCTGCTTCTGCAGATGCCTTTTTTCAATCTTCTTTGGCAAAATAGACATTGAATTGGACATATTCCTTCTTCGGCACGTTCTCATCCACGCATTCACAAAAAAGTTCCTTGATCTGCTCGATGCTGGCAGCGAGGAATCCAGCTTCCATCCGGTATTCCTGACCGAGACCGACTTCCCATCTATGTATGACTGGAGCTCCAGAGAGTTCGAATGTCATTTCGTGACGCTTTTGCTTGACAAGGTTCAAATTTCCCCAGCCCATCTGAATGAAAAAGTCCTCGACTTGTTCCAGCGATGCCGGCTTTACTTGCCGCGCCAGCTTCTTGCCCATCACATAAAGGATGGAGGAAGCGTCCTCACCTAATAAGTCTGGTATACTGACAAAACGCAATATATCATGGCCGGCTCCGTGGGTGATGAGCTGCTCCATATAATCCTTGTCGAATTGTTGCATTTTCTTTTGCATGCATGTCTTCCTTTCCCGCCTTGTTGCAATTACAAAGTATCTTTACTCACTTTAACACGAAAACCAGGTAAACTGCCAATGCTTTTAGCTGAATGGGCAATGTTTAGGAAACTGACAGGATTCGCTGTGAGCCGCACGGATTATAAAAAATAAAAAAATAGATTAGTAAATTTTTTAAAGCGTTTTCTTGACGCCTAATTTTGATAGTTATACAATAATATTGTTAATAACGGATTCGGTTTTCGATCGATTTTATTTTTAATCGGTTATGAAAACGCAATCATTCTGTTAATTCAGAGAGCTACTGAGGGGGTACGTATGAACGAGAATCGAGAGTTTTTCTACCGCAGGCTTCATTCGTTGTTGGGAGTGCTTCCAATCGGAATTTTCCTTATCCAGCATTTGGTGATCAACCATTTCGCTGCATATGGAAGCGGCAGCTTCAACACTGCTGCCAGTTTCATGCATAACCTGCCATTCCGCTTCGTGCTTGAATGGGTGGTCATCTACATACCGATCCTGTATCATGCCATTCTCGGTGTGTACATCGTGCTGACAAGCAAGAACAATACAAGGAGATTCGGATATTTCCGGAACGTGATGTTCCTGCTGCAGCGGATCACGGGTATCGTGACATTGATTTTCATTGCATGGCATGTTTATCAAACCCGGGTCATGACGATTTTTACCCAGGAAACGATTGATTTTGATTTCATGGAGGCCATCCTGACGCAGCCATTCTTCTTCTGGTTCTACTTGATCGGCGTCATTTCCACGACGTTCCATTTCGCGAACGGCTTATGGAGCTTCCTGGTTACTTGGGGAATCACGGTTTCTCCGCGTTCCCAGCGAATCGCGACATATGCGACGCTGCTTGTGTTCCTTGGCGTAACGTATTTGGGGGTGCGCTCACTGCTGGCATTCAGCATGGGAGTATAAGAAAGCAGCTTTAAGAGAGGGGACTTAAAGATATGAGTAAACGAAATATAGTTGTTGTCGGCGGGGGTCTGGCAGGCTTGATGGCGACCATCAAAGCAGCAGAAGCCGGCGTTCATGTAGATTTGTTATCCATCGTTCCGGTCAAACGCTCGCACTCCGTATGTGCCCAAGGGGGCATCAATGGAGCCGTGAATACAAAAGGGGAAGGGGATTCCACCTGGGAGCATTTCGATGATACGGTGTACGGCGGGGACTTCCTTGCCAACCAAGGACCCGTCAAAGGGATGTGTGAAGCAGCGCCAAGCATCATCCATATGCTCGACCGGATGGGCGTCATGTTCAACCGCACACCGGAGGGGCTGCTGGATTTCCGCCGATTCGGCGGCACGCAATATCACCGGACAGCTTATGCCGGTGCGACGACTGGTCAGCAGCTCTTATATGCGCTCGATGAGCAGGTGCGGCGTCATGAGACAGCCGGGCTTGTTACGAAATACGAGGGTTGGGAATTCGTCCACGCCATCATCGATGAAGAAGGTGTCGGACGCGGTATCCTGACCCAGAACATCCAATCCCATGAATTGCGCGCAATCAGGGCAGATGCCGTCATCATGGCGACAGGTGGTCCTGGTATCATCTTCGGTAAGTCGACAAACTCGATTATCAACACAGGCTCTGCGGCCGGTGCTTTATACGAGCAAGGTGCAATTTATGCGAATGGAGAGTTCATCCAGATCCACCCTACGGCCATCCCTGGTGACGATAAGCTACGTCTGATGAGTGAATCCGCCCGCGGGGAAGGCGGTCGTGTATGGACGTATAAGGATGGGGAGCCTTGGTACTTCCTTGAAGAGAAATATCCAGCATACGGCAACCTTGTGCCACGTGATATCGCGACAAGGGAAATCTTCGATGTCTGCGTGAATCAGAAGCTCGGCATCAATGGGGAGAACATGGTTTATCTCGACCTGTCCCATAAGGATCCGAAAGAGCTTGATATCAAACTGGGCGGAATCATCGAGATCTACGAAAAATTCGCGGGGGACGATCCGCGCAAGGTACCGATGAAAATCTTCCCGGCAGTGCATTATTCCATGGGCGGACTTTGGATCAGCGATGATCAGATGACGAATATACCAGGGATCTTTGCAGCCGGCGAATGTGATTATTCCCAGCATGGTGCCAACCGCCTCGGCGCAAACTCCCTTCTGTCGGCGATCTATGGCGGAATGGTTGCCGGACCGAATGCAATCAAATATATCGAGGGTCTGGATAAGCATGCAGATGATCTTTCCAGCAAGCTGTTCGATGATGCTCTTGCCAAAGAGCAGGCTGCATTCGATAAGATGATCAAAATGGACGGCAAGGAAAATGCGTACAAGCTGCACCGTGAGCTGGGGGAATGGATGACGGATAATGTGACCGTGGTCCGGGAAAATAGCAAACTGCTTAAAACGGATGATAAGCTGCAGGAGCTGCAGGAGCGCTGGAACAATATCAATATCCACGATACATCGCTATGGAGCAACCAAGGCGTCATGTTCACCCGCCAGCTGAAGAATATGCTGCACTTGGCCCGAGTGATGACGATCGGTGCATATCAGCGCAATGAGAGCCGCGGCGCCCATTATAAACCGGAATTCCCGGAACGGAATGACGAGGAGTTCTTGAAAACGACGATGGCCAGATATGACGAATCCTCCAATTCGCCAGATATCTATTACGAAGATGTCGATACTTCCTATATCAAGCCGAGAAAACGCGACTACAGCCAAGCGAAAGCGAAGGAGGCAAAAGCATAATGGAAGCGACGAAAACGAAGCAAGAGACGATTACACTGATTGTGACCCGTCAGGATGATCCGAGCAGCGCTCCTTATGAAGAAACGTTCAAGGTGCCATACCGGGAGAATATGAACGTCATCTCTGCATTGATGGAGATACGGAGAAACCCGGTGAATGCGGAAGGGAAGGAAACGACCCCGGTCTATTGGGATATGAACTGTCTGGAAGAGGTCTGTGGAGCATGTTCCATGGTCATCAATGGTAAACCAAGGCAATCCTGTGCAGCACTGATCGATAAATTGGAGCAGCCGATCCGTTTAGAGCCGATGTCCACGTTCCCGATCATCCGTGATTTGGCAGTCGACCGTTCCCAGATGTTCGACAGCTTGAAAAAAGTGAAGGCTTGGGTGCCGATTGACGGTACGTATGATCTTGGTCCTGGTCCGCGTATGCCAGAGAAGAAAAGGCAATGGGCCTATGAGCTTTCCAAGTGCATGACCTGCGGTGTGTGCCTGGAAGCTTGCCCGAACGTAAACGACAAATCCGATTTCATCGGACCGGCCCCGATTTCCCAAGTGCGCTTGTTCAACGCCCATCCGACTGGCGCGATGAATAAAGCAGAACGTCTGGAAGCACTGATGGGTGAGGGAGGCATCGGCAGCTGCGGTAACTCACAGAACTGTGTGCAGGTTTGCCCGAAAGGTATTCCATTGACCACATCCATCGCCGAAATGAACCGTGCGACAAATATCCAGTCGTTCAAGAACTTCTTCGGAAGCGATTCGAACTATTGAGAAATTATAATAACAAAACGGAACTCTTATATAGAGTTCCGTTTTTGCTTTGATCGGGCTTTTATATTGCAGTACGTTTCACGAAGAGTCAATCATGCTTCATGTTAATTTCAATCACTGAGAGTAGGCAAGCAAGACGATATTCAGAGTTTACTGCCCAGTCGGGATTCCCTGTCATCCAAAAATGCAACTTGGATCGGCTCCAATAACCAAGGGATTACGAGCTTAAACCGCGTTCGAATATATCAACCACTTCTTCAAGGGATGCTTCCAAGCCGACGTCCAGCTTAAATCCATCTCGATTAATCAAGTCGACGAATCCATGCAGCATACTTCTGAAGCCGCGGATTGCATGGATCTTTTTTTCATTTTCCAACTCATAAGATTGAAGGGCGGCTCCGACGAGTTGAACGAGAGCATTTGCATATTCCCCATTACCGCCTGGCAGGGAAGCAGCATACAACCCGGGATTGGTATTCGCGAAAGTCACATACGCCTTTGCGAGTGACAGCATTGGCTGTGCCGTCTGTTCTGTACCTTTCAAAGCCTCATACAGTTGCTTTTGGGAAGCTTCAGCCATTGCCTGCTTGATCTCCTCCAGGTTTTTGAAGTGGTTGTACAGGGAGGGCGGTTTGATTGTCAGGGATCGGGCAATGTTTGCCATGGTGACAGCTTCATAGCCGTGCTGCTCTGCTAAAGAAAGTGCGGCATCTAGAATGTCAGTTTTTGTGAGATGCATTTTAGGCATGACGTCTTGTCCCTTTGTCAGCAAGCAGGATTGCTTCGTTCATTTTGGCTGCCGGGCTGTGCAGTAGATCGCCATGTCCAATCGCCAGGATAGTAGGTTCTAAGTCTGCCAGCTTCCTGGCAGATTGAATCGCGCACTCCTTATTCCAAGTTGCCCAGCCAGGGAATGGGAATCGCCATCTGACATCCCCGGAGACTGCCATTCCTCCGCGGAGCTGAAAGGCATCTCCGGCAAGAAGCGCGCCATTCCGACGATCGACAAATGCCAGCATACCTGGTGAGTGCCCGGGGGAGGAAATGACTTCAAGTGAGCAGACTCGATCACCTTCGTTCAAGAGATCATCTGGTTTTGTCCTGATATCTTTTGGATAGCTGCCTTTGATCGGAAGCCCCTCTGCTGTTTTCTCTTTATTGTGGAGTATATCCCACTCCATCCCTGACAGCATGACCTTCACATCAGGCAAGGCAGCTTTCAAGCCGTCCAAAGCGCCGATATGGTCCGAATGTGCGTGTGTCAGCACGATCCTGGTAATCGGTTTTCCGATTGTACGGGCAGCTGAAAGAATGGATGATACGGAGGAAGGCAGGGCAGCATCAACCAATGTCAATTCGTTTTCTTCTTCAATTAAATAACAGTTCACTGGAAATAAACGAGGCATGAAAGTAAGCTGATATAAACTATCTTGTTTACGAATACGCATGAATCCCACTCCAAACTAATGATATTAGTTAAACTATAAACTAATGGCATTAGTTTAGCAAGGAATTATTTCCCATGAGTTGGATTTATGATAGGGTGAGCATAAGAAATTTCGACTAAGCAGGAGGGCTTCATTCGTATGCTGGGAGAAACAGACGCTGCGGATGGAGGATTTGAGCAGACGGCAGTGTGGAGATTCGGCTGGTCATTCGACGCCACTCACAGCTGCTGGTTTCGTTGTTTGCTTGCAGTTTATGCATATGGAGGAGGGGAGTTCAGTGAAACGGCAGGTCATTGCCCTTGGCGGCGGAGGATTTTCAATGGAGCCGGACAACTTGGCACTTGATCGATATATTCTTTCGCAAAGTGAGGAAAAAGAACCTAGAATTTGCTTCATTCCGACAGCCAGCGGCGATAAGCCGGAGTATATCCGGCGTTTTTATGAAGCATTCGGTCGGCTTACATGCAAACCTTGTCATCTGTCTTTATTTGAGCCGTTGTTTCAGAATCTGCATGATTTTGTGTTGGAACAGGATATTCTCTATGTCGGTGGAGGCAGTACGCGGAATTTGCTGGTATTGTGGCAGGAATGGGAGTTGGATGGGATAATAGCCGAAGCTTATCAAAATGGCGTGATCCTGGCGGGGATTAGTGCAGGGGCTAATTGCTGGTTTGAAGAAGGTGTGACAGATTCATTGAATGGACCTCTGTATGCAATAGAGGGGCTAGGTATGCTATCGGGCAGTATCTGTCCGCATTTTGATGGCGAGATAAAGCGGAGGCCGGCATATTTGGAGGCCATCGGGAAAGGGACCATGAAAGAAGGATACGGGGTGGATGAACAGTTGATTCATGTAATCTGTTCCAGGAGGAATACCCCCGCATATAAAATAAGCAGGCAAGGAGTTGGAACTTTTGAAGAGGCTATACCGGCTGCTTACCTGGATTAGATTCTCTATCACATTTGTATCCAACACAACATGCTGGCTGCCTTGGTCAGGCAGCAGAGATCATCCTTATTTCTCGAATGTATAGCGGTTTTTTGAAAAAATAAAAAGCAGCCTTGCAGCGATTGTCTGCAAGGCCGCTTTCTTAGCGGAAGAAAGGCAGGTCAGTTGCTCCGACCAGGCGAGCGTAAAGGAATAGCTGTCCTTTATGGTGCAGCTCATGATCATACATAGCCTGCAGATAGAGTTCTTTTTTGCCTTGCATACCGGGGATTTTTGCTTCATTTTGCAAAGCCAATTCTTCATCTGTGACCTTATCAAAGGCTTGTATGGTCTGATCCGTGAAATGCTGAACGGCTTTCTTCAGGTCGTCCATCGTATGGACTTCGGGAAGCTCCGGTGCCGTCATTGTTTCTGTTTTTACCATATTCACGAACATGTCATTCGATCCGACTATGTGAAGTACCAGGTCGCGAAGTGCCATCGCATCTTCCCATGGCTTGAAATCAAGATGGCCATCTTCGATTTGGTCCAGCAGGCTGATCAATACATTGCGGTGCTGCAGCCAGTTTTCTTTCCAATATGCTGTTTTGCTCATATGTACACTCCTTTTAGATTATTCATGTCCACTATAAATGATAGCAATCGGTATGTCATCCGTGGAAAACTGCGTGAATCGGATAAGTTGTACCAGTTTGATCGCAATCAGCGCTAGGATCAATCCTCATTCACAAGCATAGTCGTCCTTATCCCGGTCAAACTTGCGCTGATAAGCAGGGTGGGTGCTTGGTACACCATCAGGGTATGTTTTTCTCAATTCCGTGCAATTGGCAAAGTTCGCTGATTCATTTGAGTTGTCCTCATTTGATGCATCAGAGGTATCCTGATTGGTGGCACAGCCGTCAAAGCCGCGTTCCGTAGCATATCCGTCTTGCTTCCAAACTGCAGCACCTTTGTTTTTGGCAGATGCTTCGGCTTCCTCGAATGCATCAAGATATCGCGTATTTGGCGGATACACATAAGCCACCCGTGCCAATCCTTCCTCGAGCAAGGTCTGCTGGACGCTTACTCCATCTGCGTAAACATAAGCAAGCAGCCGTCCATATTTGTCCATTCTTTCCCCTACATCGAACTCCAGCTCCAGTTTATCTGCATTCGTCACCAATTCTTCGTTTCGTTTGGAAGCTTCTTTCCCGTAAGGCTGCACACATTTGTTTGGTGCCTTCGTCTCGGGGGTATCGATGAGTAAATAGCGGACTGTTTCTTCTTGACCATTGTAATTCACTTTGATGGTGTCCCCATCCACGATCCTTACCAGTGAAACTTCGGCTCTATCTGTCGTTCCGGACGTCGTCGTTGCCTGTGTCTTCGAATCCGGATGCTCATTTGAGGTATTGGCTGTTCCGCATGCACTGATCAAAAACAAGGAGATGATCAGCCAAATTGTACTATGTATCGTATTTTTCATGTTGTGAATGCTCCTTCATAGCTGTAGCTATCCTTATGATACGAAGGAAAACGCCGGCTAACAAGAGCAAAAAGCAGTGCATCTTTACCGGATGCACTGCTTTTTTCATTCTGGTATATATGGCAGATCCAACGTCTTTGGCATATTGATGACATGCGTTTCAGCATAGGCGAGAAGACCTTCTTTTCCATATTCGCGTCCGATTCCGGATTGCTTCACGCCACCGAACGGGAAGCGGACATCCAGTCCCTGGATGGCAGCTGTATTGATCATGGTCGTACCGGCTTGGATGTGTTTCGCTACTTCAACGGCATGCTCTTCCTTGCCCCATACCGAGCTGGTCAGCCCATAAATGCTGTTATTGGCAAGCTGAATGGCATGCTTGTCGTCCTTGAAGGGCAGGATGGGCACGGTAGGTCCGAACTGTTCCTGCGCCACGATTGGATCATCATAATCAGCACCCAGCACAAGCGTGGGCTGCATAAAGTAACCCTGCTGATATAATTCTTCATCCATTATCTTTCCAAGCTTGATGACTTCGGCGCCTTTTTGCTGGCTCTGATCGATCAGGCTCTGGACAAATTCCATTTGCTTTTTGTTATTGACAGGACCCACCGTGACTCTTTCATCAAATGGATCTCCGACTCGGATCCATTTATCGGCTGCTTCCCGGTATTTTTCGATAAACTGATCGAAAATGGATTCATGTACGTATACCCGCTTGGCAATCATACAAATCTGCCCGGCTGTCAGGAAATTCGAAATAACAAGCCGCCGCATCGCCTTTTCGTCATTCACATCAAAATCATCCAGCACGATGGCGGCATCATTACCGCCGAGTTCCAGTGTCATATGCTTGATCGTATCGGCTGCAGCTTTCATGATATGCTTCGCCGTTTCGGTTCCGCCTGTAAAAGCGATTTTGGCAACCTTCGGATTAGAGGTCAATTCTACGCCAACCTCGGCTTCGCCGTGCACCAGATTCAATACACCCGGCGGGAATTCATCGGCGATCAGCTCCGTTATTTTGCTGACCGCAAGAGGGGCCAGCGGGCTTGGTTTCAGCACCATCGTATTTCCGGCAAGCAGCGCCGGCGCAATTTTGATGGTGGAGAGCGAAATCGGATAGTTCCAAGGGGAAATGGCAGTGACGACGCCAACTGCATCATGGGCGATGATCGTTTTGCCGCCGCTATGCTCCTGTACCTCATTTTGGAGGGCCTCGGCGATATTATCGCAAGCAAATTCCATCCACATCAAGGAAACGCCAATCTCTCCTTCGGCATCATACAATGCCTTGCCGTGCTCCCGTGACAGAAGGGCTGCAATTTCCGGAGTCTTATCTTTGATTTTCTGGATGGCGCGTCTCATGCGGGCGATTCGATCATCGAAGGTTGTCTCTCGCCAGGTGGTGAAAGCTGCATCTGCTGCATCGATCGCTTGGATGGTTTCTTCTCTCGTATTCAATGGTGCGTACCCGACGATTTCCTCCGGATGTGCCGGATTCTCGCGGGGGGCTTGTTTCTCTGCTTTGTGTTTCTTGCCATCGATGATGGCATCGATGACGATAGGTTCGGTCGGCATAAAGCATCCCTCCGTTTTAGATTGAAAACATAGTAATAATCTACCCGGAAATCGGAGGTTATTAACCTATTTAGTAAAATATTTTTATAAAGAATGAAGCCCAGGAGGCTTAAATGTAACAGGGAGGGATCTTTGCACAGGCGTAAAAATGGAAAAAGAGCTGACCGGAGAACGATCAGCTTTTTTTCAATTTGCCGTACCCTAAAAGATGCAGCGCATTCTTGAGGCTGGATAATGTGGAGAGTGATTTGAAATCCAAACCGAGCGACACCATCGTCTGGGCGATCTCCGGTCGGATACCAGTGATGATCGTTTCGATACCGCTGATTTTAAGGGACTGGACAATTTGATAAATCTGGTCGGCCACCATCGTATCGATCATCACAACACCCGAAACATCCAAAACGAGATGATTCAGTTCCAGGGCATTTCCCTGTGTCAACGCTGTTTCCATGATCAGCTGGGCACGGTGCGTATCGATATCCCCGACAATAGGTATCACTGCCAATCCTTCAAAAATTGGAACGACCGGAACGGACAGTTCTTCCAGCGCACTGTACGCAATATTCATCATCTTCGTATTATGGCTCTCGAACTGCTTGCCAATCTCAAAGCTGACCATCTCCAGCATCGGGTCGATGATCTTCGATACGTCAAGCATCGTAATGGGAGCAAAATGGCGTTCCTCCAGTTCCTCTGTGAAAATGTTCCATATGACGCTCCGGAAGCTGGATACATACTGTAATGTGGCAGTCAAAGAGGTATTCATTTCAGTAGCGGTCTTTCCGGCCCTGGCTCCCCAGCAAAGGAAGTTCTGTTTTACTTCTTCCTTATTATCTTCCGCGAAAAGAATGGCACCGATGTTGAAAACAAGTTCTGCATTGAATTCGGATAACTCTTCTTTTGGAAGGGATAAAATGCGAAGCTCCTGGTTCAGCTTCGAATCGAGGTTCTGCAGGACAGAATCGGCTATGATGTCCTTGTTCTTCTGTATCTTCCGACCAATATATCTTAATTCGTCTTTCATTCTGATTCCCCTTTAAATGTACTGCTTTATGAACATACTTCTTCAATGATAATCCATGAGAATGGGTAAGGAAAGCTAAAAGGGATTGGAAAAGCCCCCCCTTATTTGTGAAACAAACAGCTTTCCGTACAAGTCTGCCTACTGTTATTCCCGATACGGCCCGTGATTAAACAAAGTCCATTTCTGGCAGGGAAGTGTTTGAAAAGTAAGAAGCGTATCCAAGTGATGGCTTGAATACGCTTTTTATAGTGTGATCTTGATAGGAACCAACTAAAAGGCTTTCCGTCGATAAATGAATGTAGTGATACCCCAGGAAGCTGTGTAAATGACTATGCCAAGAAGCAGGGCGCTCGTATAAAGGATTGGCATAGATAAACCGAGAAGGAAATCCGTTACGGATGTCAGCCTTTCTCCTAAGTAGGATACTATAGGAGGAACGATACCAGCCAAAACCAGGAAGCTGACCAATGCAAATGGGGAACTATAACCTGGTTTCATGATGTAAGTCATCGGCAGGTAAAAAGATAGCAGCAATAAGGCCAGACTGCTGCTTATGGCAATATCTGCGATTGAAAAAGGCCTATTGAAAACATACAATAAAACACTCGTCACCCCGATAGATAAAATGATGAAAACAATTGTCCCGAGAAAGCGGGAAGCAATGATTTCGAAGCGTGTATAAGGCATCGAATTCAATAAAATGTTTGTTTCCGGTTTTTCATCATAAGCAATCGTATTCACGGGCATTATGAGACTGGCAAGCAGAAAGATAAAAACTGAATCCTGTCTTCCCACTATGACAAAAAATAATATCAGTAATAGATAGAGCAGCAGTTGACGTTTCTGGATGATGAAGTCCCGCCTGATTAAATTAAACACGCTGCACACCGCCTTTCAAATGAAACATAATATCCTCAAGTGTGGCCCTTTCAATAACCACGCTGTCCCCAAAAATTTCTGCCACGGCATCCACATTTTCCGTCAGGGCTTCAAAGCCTGTTGACAAACGATTTAAGTGCACGAATGCCTTTTCTGTATCTTGATCCAGAAACTCTGTCCTTCCTTTGACAAGCGCATAATTTTCCGTTATGTCATGGATGGAATCATTAAAAATTAATTCCCCCCGATTTATGAAGGCTATGTAATCTGCGATGCGATTCAAATCTGTGGTGATATGGGTGGAGAAGAAGATGGTGCGGTTCCCATCCAGCATTATTTCCTGTAAAAGCCCGAGCAGCTCCCGTCTGAAAATAGGATCCAGGCCTGCTGTCGGCTCATCCATGATGATCAGCTCTGCATGATGGGACAAAGCGATCGCCAAGGATGCCTTCATTTGCATACCTTTCGAGAAATGTTTGATCGATTTATGGAGCGGAAGCTCAAACTGTTCCGCATATTGGGCAAATAATGCATCATCCCAATGTTTGTACGCTGGAGCTACAATACGTTTTATATCTTTTAAATGCAGACCTTCGAAATACACATTGTCATCGTAGACAAATCCAATTCGTTGCTTGATGGCTTTCTCATGTGTCTTGTAGTCCAACCCAAATACCTTCACTCCACCGGCATCCGGCTGCAGCAGATTCATCATCATCTTGATCGTCGTTGACTTACCAGCACCATTTGCACCGATAAAGCCATGCACAAAGCCGCGCTTCACTTGCAGATTCATGTCATTGATAGAGAAATCTTTGAAACTCTTTGACACATTGCTCAATTCCACTACATTCTCCATTTGCATCACTCCTCGTATAAAATCCTTAATAACTGCTGCAATTCATCCAGGGACAAACCAATTTCCCGACTATTTGCAATGACAGCATGCAGCTGCTCTTCAATGACTTTCAGTTTTTTCTCTTTGATAAAGTCTAAATCTTGTTCCGCAACAAAGGAGCCTTTGCCGACAATGGAGTAAATGAATCCTGCCTTTTCCAATTCCTCATAAGCCCGCTTCGTCGTTATAACGCTGATTTGTAAATCCTGTGCCAGCTTGCGCATGGAAGGTATGGCTGCACCCTCCGGCAGCTCCCCCGATAAAATGGACGATTTAATTTGATTTGTAATCTGTTCATAAATCGGCTCCTTTGAATTATTGGAAATAATGATTTGCATGCCGATCCCTCTTCTTCATTTTTTGGAGTTAAGTATTCTGTTCACATCCGCAATCGCCACAACTAGCAGTGCAAGGATGTGAACGGTCATTACCATATTGAAATATGGATAGGAGTATGGAGCGATCCATTCCGTGAAAAGCGCTGAATCCAAAATACTTCGGAACATCCTTAGGAGGAAGCTGTCGCCATCGTTGATATTCGGCTCCCAGGACGTACCATCGACCAGAAAGAAGACCAATTGGACAAGAAGAAAAATAACGAGGTAGGTTATCCAGCGCCTAGCCAGATGTAAAGTAGGGGCTTTTTCCGTACTATGCATTCCGATTACGCTCCTTTTACTCATGATAATATTGTATATGTACTATGTATACAATATATACAAAGGTGGAGAGATGTGCAACCATTTTTGTTAATAAAAGGAGAATTGATTCGGATTTGGATGCTGAATAAGGACAAAGAGAGAGCGCAATGTAGGCTTCTCTACAACCTAGGGCACTAATTTAACTATTATTCTGCATGAAAAATAGTGAACCAAATCCAGTTTCTGTTAAAATTTAGTTAGGGTGAAGAGGCTATAAAAGAATTTTTATCATTATGATGCATTTAGTAAAGAACGTAATAAGGGAAATCCGGCGGGAGTCGTGTTAAATGGAGACGAATTGACAGATTCTCAAATGCAGGAGGTCGCTTCGAAACTCGGCTTTAAAGAAACTGCATTTTGATGGAATCGTATAAAGCTGAATATCGAATACGGTTCTACACACAGTGAATGGATCTCCAAGCACTTTGGTGGTTGAGTGGTTTCAACTGATTTTCTGGAGGGAGAACAATGGATACACGCATAAAGGAGGCAATCTCATACTTAAGGCATACAAACGAAATTATGGAATTAAAGAAGGGCTTTTCTTATGATCAGAAGTATGTAATCGGTCGGAAATATCTTTTAAGATTATTTTCCATAGAAGAAGCAGCTGAAAGGGAGGCAGAATTTTTAACTCTGAACAGGCTTTGCGAGCTATCAGAATGCGTCCCGAAAGGATTGGAATTTGGATATGTAAAGGACCTCCGGAAAGCTTATATGGTTCTGTCCTATCTGCCAGGGATCGATGCAGAGGCTGGGTTAAGCAAGCTGACGAAAGAAGAACAATATGCCGCAGGAGTGTCGGCAGGAAGTGAACTAAAGAAGCTCCATGCATTATCCGCCCCATTACACCAGCCACCTTGGTATGACGTAAAATCGAATAAAATTAAAAATTATATGCTGGAGTTTGGAAAATTAAATCTGGACCAAAACATAATGGACATCCTTCAAATGTATATCGAAACCAACCTTCATCTTATGAAAGACAGGCCGAATATGTTTCAGCATGATGATTTTCATCCCTCCAATCTCTTAATACATAATAAAAGCTTCTCAGGGATAATTGATTTTCAGAGGATGGACTGGGGGGACCCGATACATGATCTGCAAAAGCTGGGCTTCTTTTCAAAGCGAGTGAGTACAGAGTTTACAAATGGTATATTGGATGGTTATCATGACGGACAGCTTATACAAGATTCATTCTGGGAACTATATTCTTTTTATAGTGCAACCCACATCGTATCAGCACTGGTATGGGGAAAGAAAAGGAGCCAAAGCCACTTTGATCTGCTTCTTGCTTATTCACTTGATGTCCTGAAAGATCATGATTACTTTAGCAGCATAATTCCTGAATGGTATAGCAGGAAGTGAGTTGTGATAAAGAGCTGCAATTAAGCACCTTTTTAAATAGACTGAGCGATATTTATAATCTCGTACCCTTGCTGAAGCCTGAATGAAGGGGGGACCCTCATCTCCCCAGTACGATCGATTTTTTGTTTTTAATAGGTATAGGAATGGTGCTGACAGCAGTAGAGAAGAAAACTAAGGGAGGATAAACGATGACTGGTAAAGAGAAAAGAGCACAAGCACCGTATTATGCAGTCATATTCACATCCCAAAGAACGGAAGGCGACAATGGATATGGACATATGGCACAAGTGATGGAAGATCTCGCATCGAAGCAAAAGGGCTTTTTAGGAATGGAGAGTGCACGGGATAGCGGGTTGGGAATAACGGTTTCGTATTGGGAATCGCTGCATGATATCAAGAGCTGGAAGGAAAACGCAGCCCATGTGGCGGCACAAGAAAAGGGGAAAGCGATATGGTATAAAAATTATAATGTCCGAATTTGTAAGGTGGAAAGAGAGTATTCTTTTGAGATGTAATGCCTGAGTCAGAGGGAGATCAAAGACATAAAATATATCATAAGCACCAGAGTGCATGACTGCCCTCTCCTTATGGCTATTAGAGAAAAAAAGCCCCAGGGGGCTTTTTTACTGTACTGTAACTGTAAATTCGACTGGCTCGGTTGTCAAATAGTCTGCAGATGTTACATCTCCAAGGATTAGTTTGATTTCTTTAACGGATGCTGGATCGATTGTTTTTCCGCCTAGGATATCGCCACTGATATCCCCATCTGTCATGACCATATTGGCATCTACTTGCATATCGCCAATAACGGCGGAATCCATGTCTGGATAAAAACTCACTGCGTCAGAATTGGTGTTTTCTACGTTGATACCAACTTGAATTTTATCTTCAAGAATTTTGATATCACCTAGACCGACCTTTAATCCGGCAGCAGTCATGGATTGATCAGATACGTCGATTTTCTTGGAAGTATCCTCGGATTCAGTTGTTTTCTCTTTTTCAGATGATTCAGCTTTAGCTGAGTCAGATCCTGTATATACATTTTCGGCAGAACCACAAGCTGCAAGAGCTAGCGTCAGTGCCAAAAGTAGACTAAGACCTAGTAACTTTCTCAAATTATAAACCCATTTTGTATGTATGGTTTTAAGCGGCTTGCTTTACGTTTTTGTTCTTTCTGAATACGCCCATTAAACCTGCGATAGCGATTAATACGGCAGAAATTAAATAGAAGAAAGAGATGCTGATTAGTCCTCCGACTGCCGAGATTAAAAGTAAAATACCGCCAAATTTTGGTTTTGATTTAACGACGATTGAACCAATGATAGCAAGAGTTGAGAATAAGAAGGCAAACCATCCCAACCCGGTAAGTGAACTTGTACCGGTTTCGCTAAAAGCAGCATCGACGCTGCCGATAAATAAAGCGAAAATTGCCCCGAAGAACCCTAGTATACCTCCGATTAGGCCTAATACGAATTCTGTAGTTCTGCTCATAAAGTTACTCCTTTCTTTGATAGTGAGTAAGTTAATATAACTAATCAAATGGAAGGAATATAGATCTATATTCATGAAAAGGAATAAAATAAATAGTTATATAAACTTACCAAAATGCATTATATACCATTAATAGATAAAACGCACTATATATATTATAAATTTGTATATTTATCTTTTTGTGGAATGTATGGAACGCAATATGTTTAAGTCACTATCGAGAATGACCTTTGCAGCATACATTCAGATTCTAAGTAAGGCTCCATAAGAAAAGTTAGCAGCATGATTAGCGCAAGGGAATACATCTTGGATTGGATGAAGAAAGAGCGTTGGTCAGAAAAGAGGGAAAGTAATTGGTTAAGTTTGACGAAGCTAATTTAGGTGGTGGGGAAGTGATACCTAATATGCAAATCCATTCAAAAGTGGTACTTGCTAATATCTTAGCAACGTTAGTTCCGTCACTTCTCCGTCAAACAATCGCGAACAATTCGCGAAATCCGTTCACCCTCCGGCGTCGGTTTACATAAGCTACATGGACTAAATAAATACCTGACGCAGCAACCCTGAAGAGAGCAAGGAGGGGTTAACTTTTGAAGGATAATGACTACAGGCCAAAACAATTACTCACCAAACGAGAAAAAGAAGTCTTTGAACTATTGGTTCAGGATAAGACAACCAAGGAAATCGCCCAAGAGCTGTTTATCTCAGAAAAAACAGTACGTAACCACATATCTAATACGATGCAGAAACTGGGAGTAAAGGGACGGTCTCAGGCTGTAGTGGAGCTCCTTCGCATGGGGGAACTGAAGCTCTGACAGGCATGGGCTCTGCCTGTCGACTGACATAGCTGTCTGTATGCATATAGAGAACAATGGTCTGCTGAGCAGCTAATTAAAACCGACTGTAATGGTCGGTTTTTGTTTGGTGTGATATGGTGTTTGTATGCTCTGCAGTATCATGGCTAGACAAAAATCCAGAACACGCTATTGAAAAATGAGCAGGTTTTGCTGTAACTGGGGTAACGCAATGATCGTTACTCTTAAAATTCATGGACTTCTAATCGCATATTTTTGGTATCTATACGTATCTCTCCTCCAATAGGCAAGGTCATTATTGGCTGTGTATGACCGAAATCCATATCATAAATAACGGGTATGTTTTTTAATTGCGGGTGTTTATCCAAAATAAAATGAAGCTGCTTTTCGGATACATTTGATTTCTTTTGAAAACGTCCTAACAAAAGTGCTTTTATGCTTTTGCTTGTTTGGAGCAAGGATGTTAAATCTCTAGCGAAAGTTTCAGGGGTAGTCAATTCATCGTCTTCTAAGAATAAGATACGTTCTTGGATATCGGGTATGTATTCGGTTCCTTGCAGCAGATTGAGAGTACAAAGGTTCCCTCCAATCAATGTTCCTGTTGTGCTTCCGCTTGCATAAACCTTCCATTCCGTTTCCTCATACGTGCGATCATCCTGATCCAGGAACCAAACATCATCACTCCATTCATTCGAAGGCTGCAGTTCAAAGGATTGCCCTTCCATCAGGCATTTCTTGAAATAAGCTGTTTGGTATGCTTGTAACCCATCCATTTGGAAACTTGAAAAGTGCGGTCCGGAATATGTAATGAAATTGCATTTTGCACTTATGGCATTTGCAAGTGCTGTAATATCACTAAATCCACATAATATTTTGGGATTTTCCGTTAGTAATGCATAATCTACATATGGCAATAACTCATTGCTATTGAATCCGCCAATTGCCGTTAGAATTGCTTTCACATTCTTGTCAGCAAAGGCTTCGTGCAAATCCTCCAAGCGTTGTTCAATGGAAGAAGAATCTTGTAAGTCACACACTTCGACATTTTTACCGAATGTGACATGAAAGCCTAAAGCTTGAAGCCGTTTGGCTGCTGTTTGAATGCCGTTCCCAGACAAGATTCTTAGAGAGCGGCTGGGTGCAATGATTCGGATTTCGTCACCTTTTTTTAGTTTGTTGGGAATGATCATCATCTACATCCTCACTTTTAAATTTATCCAATTATACACAAGCAGAGAAACGCTTAAAAGCAAATGAAATAGAGATGCTCAATTTTAAACACTTGTATTTTTACAGGTGTTTTTTGATCTAAAGAAGAAAAGAGCATGGAGATTCTTTAAAAAATGCTTCAAAAGGTACGGGGTGCAGTATGAAATTGCTCACCAGCGACAGAATACTTAGCCTATCTTGTTTTTACATGACGTGCAAGATAAAGCAGGCAGCGAGCAAGACACACTTGCTCCTGCTAAAAAGATTTTCGAATTGGATCCATGTAAGAAAGCTGCCAAGAGCTTCTTGGCAAATGGATAGCGCTGGTTCTATGTTATGCTGGAGGGGGTTTTTAATTTCGTTATTTACCATGGTGTCATACTATTTTATCCAGACAGGAAAACAGGCACCAATCAAAAAGTAAATCTGATAAAGATGGCGATGTTTCCTTATATACTTCGATGATGATGGTGGATTCCGAAAATGATGGCGGCCATAAGCGATATCATGATACAGATCTAAGCTCCCAATCCTATGATGCTGGTCCGAGCAGTCCTTCCTATGATGGCGGGGGTTCCGATGGCGGAGGCGGCGGAGAATAAATGCGTACTGTTTTCTTAGAACAGGCTTACAGGCCGTTTTTTTATAATGGCTGCAGGTGTTTTCTCTTTATTCGTCGAAACTGCACAAAGGATTGAACTGCAATAGGAGTAGTACATAATGCTGTTCGGTATAGGAATTAGAAGGAGGGAAACAGTGAATAAAAGCTGGATGGTCTTTCTTGCGAATGCATTTATAAGTGGTATTATTGCATATTTCATTGCCGAATTTTTTGCTGCAGGTACGATAGCTGAGAATTACACCGGTCAAAAGTATGTAGCACCAGAGTTTTTTATAATCATGGTATTTTGGGCCATTAGTTTCGTATATGGAATGATAGCTTTACTTAAATTCCCTTCCAAGCCAAACCGTATACTTGCGATTGTTTTTATGTGGATATCCATACCGCTGGGAATAGCAATTGGAATGGGATTAGCTATAATAGCAAATGAATCCAGTGTGGCACAAACTATTCAAGAAGTTTTGGTTAATCTATAGCATACAAGTTTTTGAAAAACGGTTTAAATGCCTATTTATTAAAAGCAGGTATCCCTCCAATTCTGTCGAAACTGTACAGAAAAGGAGGGTTTTCCATGGAAATTGTGAAAAGTCCGTCTGTCGCTCCTGTCATCGCGTCACTGCCTGCTTTGCAGCGGCAGCTTTACCAGGATGTCCGGGATGCTCTTGTTCAAGTCACGGAAGCGGGAGCGTATTATATGGCCGATGAAGATGATGTCATTGTCATGACGCCGATTGCCGAGAAGCATCATTTGACGCTTGCGGAAGTGGCTTCGCATTACAGCGATGTGGAATGCAGCATCGCGCAATTCCAGGCAGAACAGCTGGGAAGCTCTCCGCCGGAGGATTTTGAAAGGTGGGCGATGAAAAAGGGAAATACGATCGTCAGCAGATATGATGATGTGCAGAAATGCTTGGTGATCAGCATCAATGGATGCAGGGCCATTCCCTATCATGAATTGCCGCTATCATCCTTCTCGGAGTTATTTCGATCGTATACGCTCAGTCCTTTGTTTAAGTGAATAGAGCTGGGGGAAGGCCGACTCGGGTGAGTCGGTTTTTTGTATGAAAAGGTTCGGTCAGGGCGAAATACATGCAGTTGCGTGTTTTTAACGGTAAAATTGAGGATAGGATAAAGAAGTCAGAAATTGATCGACACCTTGTAGGGGGATGTACATGCATGATTATATGATTACCAATCAATTTATTTTTCTCTTCGCGCTGCTGCTTGTTGTAAGTGTCGTGGTGACGAAGTTTTCGACGAGGCTTGGTGTCCCGGCGCTTGTCTTGTTCATCGCGGTCGGGATGATCGTCGGGAGCGATGGCTTTGGTCTTGTTTATTTCGATAATGCCCATTTGGCGGAGGCAATCGGTATTTTTGCCCTGATTGTCATTTTATTCGAAGGCGGTCTCCACGCGAATTGGCATTCGATGAAGCCGGCACTTGCCCCTGCCATGACGATGGCAACGATCGGTGTATTGCTGACAGCGGCCATCGTCGCTGTGGCGGCTCATTATATCTTCGATCTGACATGGCTGGAATCCGTCCTCATTGGATCGATCGTCGGATCGACGGATGCAGCGGCAGTGTTTTCTGTCCTCAAGGGACAGAATGTCAAAGAAAAGCTTGCCGCGACACTGGAAGCAGAATCCGGCACGAATGATCCGATGGCGATGTTCCTGACGATCACCTGTATCGAGTTGATCAGCGGCCATGGTTCCAATGTGGTCAGCATGATCGGCAGCTTTATCTGGGAAATGGGAGCAGGTGCTGCGATGGGGCTGCTCATTGGATATATCGCCGTGACGGCAATCAATCGGATCAACTTGGATACGAGCGGCCTTTACCCGTTGTTTGCGCTTGCTTTCGCTTTGATAAGTTATGGATTTACGTCCATCATCCATGCTTCCGGATTATTGGCGGTATATGTGAGCGCGCTTTATATCGGGAATGCGGAAATTACATATCGCCGATCCATCATCCGCTTCAATGAGGGCTTCGGCTGGCTCATGCAGATCTGCATGTTCGTTTTGTTGGGATTGTTTGTGTTTCCGACGCAATTATTCACACCCAGCCTCATGATCAAAGGCTTCCTGCTGTCGCTTGTTTTGATATTCCTGGCTCGTCCGCTGGCAACCTTCCTGTCATTGATTCGCTTCAAATACACAGCAAAAGAGAAGCTGTTCATCTCGTGGGCCGGGCTTAAAGGGGCCGTACCGATTGTACTTGCACTCTTTCCGCTCATCGCCGGAATCGAGAACAGCCAGCTCATCTTCAATGCTGTCTTCTTCGTCGTCCTGTTATCGACTGTATTGCAGGGCTCGACTGTCACACCGCTTGCGGCGAAGCTGAAATTGGTGGAGCCGCCGACCACGAATGAGATAGAAACGCTTGAATTGATCAGCATGGGACGGAACAATCTCGAGATGGTAGAATATAAACCAACGGATTTGAATGAGATCACCGGCAAACGGCTGGAGGATCTCAATTTCCCGGAGACGACATTGATCAATGCCATCCTGCGCAGCGGTGAGATCATCTCGCCGAATGGACAGACAGTCATCAAAGCTGGCGACACGCTGTATATCATGGTCGCTTTGCCATATAAGAAACAACTCGCAAAATATTTACGCAGGAATAAACTAATATAAGCATAGCAGGAGGAATGTATGGTGCACGACACACTGACAGCGGAAAGAATTGCAGCAATCGAGAAGGAGCTGCGGCATATTTCTGCAATCATCAAGCAAAAAGGACGGGAGATCCTCCTGCAGTACCCGATTACTGCACCGCAGTTCGTCGCGCTGCAATGGCTGGCGGACAAAGGGGATATGACGACCGGCGAGCTTTCCCAGACAATCAGGCTTGCCATCAGCACGACGACCGATATCGTCGATCGCTTGGAAAAGAACGAGCTGGTAAAGCGGGTGCGTGATGAAAGGGATCGGCGTATCGTCCGGGTGCATATCCTTGAAAAGGGAGAGCAAATCATCGCAGAAGTGATCAAAAAGCGTCAAGCATATCTGAAAAAGCTGCTGGAAACTTTTTCTCCTGAAGAGGCTGACCAGCTGCAGTTGCTCTTACATAAGTTACACGGTAAAATGAATGATTACGAACAGCTAGAGGCTGAAACAGAGAAGAAAAAGAGGAGATAAACGTGGATTATCCGATTGGTGTCATTGATTCAGGAGTAGGCGGTCTGACCGTTGCGAGGGAGCTGATGCGTCAGCTGCCGAAGGAAAACCTCATCTATGTCGGCGATACATTGCGCTGCCCGTACGGTCCGAGACCGGAAGAGGAAATAGTGGAATATACGTGGGATATGGTGAACTTCCTCCTGGAAAAGAACATCAAAATGCTTGTGATTGCCTGCAATACAGCGACGGCTTATACGTTGGAAGAGCTGAAGCAGAAGCTTGATATACCGGTCGTGGGTGTCATCGAGCCAGGCGCGCGTGCAGCAATCAAGACAACGAAAACGAATCATATCGGTGTACTCGGTACGGAGGGGACGATCCGCAGTCATGCGTACCGGAAAGCGCTGAAAAATATAAATAGTGAGCTGGAAATCGAGGGGCTTGCCTGCCCGGCATTTGCCCCGATGGTGGAAAAGGGTGTTGTTTCGGGTCCATTGGCGCGCCAAGTCATTGAAGAGGCGCTGGTAGACTTGAAGGATTGGAAGGAAATGGACACCCTCATCCTTGGCTGCACGCATTATCCGATCATCAAGCCGGTGATCGAGGAAGTGGTCGGGGATGCTGTGGAAGTGATCAGTTCCGGAGATGAAACGGCACGGGAAGTGAGTGCCATCCTAGGCTTCAAACGGAAGCTCTATGAAGGGGATCGCCCCGTTTCCCATAAGTTTTATGCAACGGGGGATACAAAGCTTTTCATGAAAATCGCGAATATGTGGCTGAAGCAGCCGGTGACGGAAGTAGACAGGATACAGCTTGGCAGTGCGCAATCAATCTGAATAAAGATGGTCTAAAACCTTTGATGGCTCGTATACATGTTAGTACAAACCATCAAGGGGGAAGAAGTGCGTATGAATAAGAAAATAGCAGGTCTTTTCACTAGCGTAATAGGCCTTTCCATTTTATTGGCCGGATGCTCCTTGAAAGGAGAGCAGGCTGTCGATGAAGTCGACGTGCCGCAGGATACAACCTATGTGGACGAGCTGGAGGAAAATGCACTTGAACCGGGTGCAGCAGAAGGCGAAGCGCCGGCTGAAGGAGAGGCACCGGCAGAAGGCGATGAGGAGAAGCAGCCTGAAGAAGGTGCCAAGGAAGGCGAATCTGCCACTGCCAAGCGTCAGCTGTTCCTATTGGATGCCAATGGAATGGTGGTGCCGATGACCTTCGAACTGCCGCAGACAAATGAAGTAGCCAAAGAAACCTTGGAATACCTTGTGAAAGACGGTCCCGTGACGGACATGCTTCCGAATGGCTTCGAGGCAGTATTGCCGGCAGGTACGACCATCAATGGAATCGACGCCCAGAAAGATGGTACTTTGGTCGTCGACTTCTCGAAAGAGTTCAATGAATACGAAGCAGCAAACGAGAAAAAAATCCTCGAGTCCATCACGTACACGCTGACACAGTTTGAGAATGTGAAGGACGTAGCAATCCGTGTAGAGGGACAAGATTTGGCGAAAATGCCAGTGGATGGCACACCGATCGGGAAAAGCTATTCCCGTGCCGATGGCATCAACTTGATGGACAATGGCATCACGACTGTGGACAGCGAGTCTGTCACGCTTTACTTCCCGGCCGAGGCAGTCGATGGTACGCCTTATGAAGTGCCAGTGACAGAGCGGATGAACAGCAATGCCGACAACGACTATGAAGAAATCGTCAATGCACTGATCGACGGACCATCGATGGACAGCAATTTGTCCAATGTCTTCAACACAGGCTCCGCCCTCACATCCGAGCCAACATTGAAAGATGGCGTGCTCAACCTGGAATTCAACAAGGAAGTATTGAGTAATGTCGATGAAGCTGCCATCACAGACCAACTGATGGAAACACTTGTGATGAGCTTGACAGAACGTGAGGAAGTGGAAGCAGTCTCCGTCAAGGTGGAAGGCGTCGAAGAAGTGTTCAATGAACATGGGGAAGCCTATGCTGAACCTGTGACAAGAGAACAGTACGTTCCGGCTGAAAAACTATGATAGGAAGCCTGGTCATGTGACCAGGCTTTTTTCGTGCGTATATTGACAGCCTCCTATTTAAAGGTTATCGTAGACACGTAAAGTCTATGATTGGAGTGCGGCAAATGAAATTCACCAAAGCGACGAACTATGCTCTGCACACAATGCTTTATTTAGCCAAAGAAAGAGCGGATCAGCAGCCGATTGGGGTGCAGCAGCTTGCAGATCATCAGCAGGTTTCCCCGACGTATTTATCCAAGATTCTCACGAAGCTGGTAAAAGAAGGCCTGATTACCTCTTCTTCGGGAGCAAACGGCGGATACAGGCTCAGGAGTGGATGGCAGCAGCTCTCCTTTTTCGATATCATTCAAGCGATTGAGGGGAAAGCCTCCATCTTTGAATGCAGCTTGCATGACGAGCCGGCTTGTGTTGTGAAACGTGTAATGGAAAAAGCAGAAGTGCAAATGGAGAAGGAGCTTCGTCAGACAACGATAGCTTCTTTGCTGGAAGATAAAAGCAGCGAATGAATAGCTGTTTTTTCTTTCTTTCAATTGTAGATATTACGAGTCTTTTAAATCCGTTAAGGGGTGTTGGCAATGGGAAAATGGGATTGTGCGATAATCGGCGGCGGTGCGGCAGGGATGAGTGCAGCGCTGCAGCTTGCCAGGGCGCGAAAGCGTGTGGTTATTTTTGATGATGATACAAACCGAAACCGAGTAACACAGGAATCGCATGGGTTCTTGACAAGAGACGGCATCACCCCAGCGCAATTCAGGGAAGAAGCCAGACAGGATCTGGGTAAATATCCGACTGTCACATTTGTTGCAGCAGAAGTGACAGGCATCAAGAAGCAAACGACAATGGCTGATTTCCAAGTCCAAACGAATGACAGCAGCTATCTTGCAGACAAGGTTTTGCTGGCGACGGGTATCCGTGAATCATTCCCTGCCATTCCTTCCATAGCCTCCTTTTATGGAAGGAGTATTTTCTCCTGCCCTTATTGCGATGGCTATGAACGCAGAGAGGAGCCGCTGATCCTATTCGCGGAAGCGGAAGCAGGCATTCTCCATATGGGAAAATTGCTGCTTAACTGGACAGGAGATCTTGTCATCGCCTCCAATGGAAATATACTTGGTGAGGAGACATTTTCTTTATTCGAAAAGCATGGGGTGCGCGTGGAACAGGCAAAGATCACGAAGCTGATCGGGGAAAATGGCATGCTGCGGGAAGTCGTCTTTGAAAATGGGAAACGCATAAAACGATCAGGCGGCTTCGTCGTGCCGCAGTTTATCCGCAAAGACAGCTTGGCAGCCGATATGGGATGTACATTTGATGAAGAAGGAAAACTGATCACGGAAGCATCCGGACAAACGAGTGTGCCGCATGTCTATGCAGCAGGTGAATACGTCAATCAAGCTCCTTCCTCGCTTATACTGGCAGCGGCAGAAGGTGCGAAGGTCGCAGCAAGTATGAATTTGCATTTTGTTGAATCCCGCTTCAGCTGATTTTTGAATTACGACAAAAGGCAAGCTATACTGAAGTAGAGCTTGCCTTTTTTATTACATACTATTAAACAAGTTCCAACGAGGGTACAAGATACACAGAAGTTCGAATGGAGGGACTAGTAATGGATAAAATCATCATCGCAACAAAAAATGCCGGTAAACTGAAGGAATTCAAGGCCTTTTTCTCGGACTATGATATAACGGCTTATGGGCTCGACGATTTGGCAGAGCAATTCGATGATATCGAAGAAACGGGTACGACATTCGAGGAAAACGCTGCACTGAAGGCAGAAACAATCGCAGGCCACCTGCAGGTTCCCGTACTTGCAGATGATTCCGGGTTGGAGATCGATGCACTCGATGGCCGCCCAGGCGTCTACTCGGCACGTTATGCCGGTGAAGCCAAAAGTGACCAGGCGAATATGGATAAAGTGCTGACAGAGCTGCAGGATGTGCCGGAAGGGGAGCGCAGTGCCCGATTTGTATGTGTATTGGCTGTTTCCCAGCCTGGTAAAGAAACATTCTATGCCAGGGGACATGTGGATGGCTCCATTACCAAAGTGCCGCGCGGCGACCATGGCTTTGGCTATGATCCTGTTTTTCAGCCGGATGGCTACGAAAAAACAATGGCTGAACTAAAACCGGAAGAGAAGAACCAAATCAGCCACCGGAAGCAGGCAATGCTCCATCTGGAAAAATGGCTGAATGACCAGGCAAAGTGAGGGATACGGATGAAAATACTGATAACGAGTGACAGTCATGGGCTGACGAAAGAAGTGGCTATGCTGAAGCAGCGTCATGAAGATGATGTCATAGCGAGGATACATTGCGGCGATTCGGAGCTGCCTTTTGAGGCTCCTGAAATGGACGGCTACTATCGGGTTGCTGGAAACTGCGATTATGACAGGGCCTATCCGGACATCGAAGAGCTTTCGGTAGCCGAGCTGCCGATACTCATCACCCACGGGCATCTGTATGGGGTGAAATCGAGCCTGGGTCCGTTGGAGGAGCTGGCTGCAAAAAAAGACGCCAAGGTCGTCTGCTACGGTCATTCCCATGTGGCGAGGGCGGATGTGATGGACGGCAGGCTGTATATCAATCCTGTCAGCATCCGTCTGCCGAAGCAATCGCCGCATCCGACCTATGCCATCCTTACCTATGAAGATGGAATTGCGACGGTCCGCTTTTATACATTGGATGGCAATGAAGTGCCGGAACTGGAGAAATCTGTTTCGTTCAAATAGACCTGGACAAAAAATTGTAACGTTTTTATTGCCGAATCAGCTCATACTTACGTTATACTAGTGTTTGAATTGAGGTGATTCTGTATGAATGAAGCCGATTTCGGTTATAAACCAAATCATAAAAAACGCAATTATCGTCCGCTTGTTATCTGGCTGACCATCATCATCGATGGATTGGTTGTCGTACTGAGCGGCTTACCGCCTGTCGAAAATTTCGATCTGTTTGACGTACACATCCTGCCGATGCTGAATGCCATTTTCAACAGCTTTACGTTCATTTTCCTGCTGTTGGCCCTGATCTTCATCCTGAAGAAGAACATCATCTGGCATAAGCGCTTCATCTATTCGGCCTTTGTCACAACCACATTGTTCTTGATCTCCTACGTGGCGTATCACTATCTGGCAGGGGATACACCCTTCGGAGGCGAAGGCATCATCCGTCCAATCTATTTCTTTATCCTGATCACGCACATCGTGCTGGCAGCAGTCATCGTACCGCTGGCCCTCGCATCGATCACCCGTGCCTGGAACATGGACGTGCCCCGTCACCGCAAGATCGCCCGCTGGACCATGCCGCTATGGCTTTATGTCAGCCTGACAGGCGTCATCGTCTACTTGATGATCCGCCCGTATTATTGACACGATTGCTCCGGGAAACCGGGGCAATTTATTAATTTCAAAAAAACTATTGACTGTACGTGCAATTTCATGTAGAATAAATCTTGTCCTTAAGAGAGGGCAACATACATAAAAGCAACACGCGGGTGTAGTTTAGTGGTAAAACCTCAGCCTTCCAAGCTGATGTCGAGGGTTCGATTCCCTTCACCCGCTCCATGTCCCAGTAGCTCAGCTGGATAGAGCAACAGCCTTCTAAGCTGTGGGTCGGGAGTTCGAATCTCTCCTGGGACGCTGAATAAAAAGAGGGATCACTCGAAGCGTTGATATAACGATTTGAGCGATCCCTCTTTTTTTAATTTATTGCGGGATGGATATAAATCATCTCTTAATCTATTCAGGATATTTTCAAACATATGCTGCCATTCATGCATTCTGTGTTTCAAAGAAGAAATTAATTTATAATAATGATATCAGTATGGAAGGGGGAAAAGAGATTGGATAAATTGTATATAATCGATGGATATGGCGGGTCGCCTAAGCTTAATTGGCAAGCAGATATTAAGCAAAGCTACAGAGGTGAATTTGATATACATATTGTAAACTATACGGATGCCTCGTCAGCGGATGTGGAACAATGGGATAAGGATTTGGACAGAGCTGTCTTACAGCCGATTGGTGCCTATTTCATTTGTCATAGCTTAGGCTGTATCACGTTTCTGAGATATCTTCTTCGTCATGAAGTGCAAATCAAAGGAGTTATATTCGTATCCGGATTTGCAAGAAAGCTAGTGGAATTTCCTCAATTTGATGATTATATGGCAAATATAAACGTAGCTAAAGTAAAACACTTATTAGGTAAATCATTCCTTCTTGCATCCAGGACGGATAGGATCGTTGATTGGCAGATTTCAAATGAATTGGCGGCAGAATTAGATATACCTTTTATTTTATTGCCTGATGGAGGGCATTTTACAGCAGGAGAGGGTATTGTTACGATGCCGGCTGTAAAAGATATGGTAAAAACCTATTGGTTATGAAGATTTGAAAGTACTTATACAGGCTAGCTGAATGGTGGTCATTTGGCTGTCGCCGCATAAGACAGACTCCAAAATGTGCATGAAAAAGTACTTTGGAGTCTGTTTTATTTTTAGGAATGCAATTAAAGAAGTAGTTGGCTTATCTCTCCTTTTTAAACATTTACCTCTGTTTTCTATATACCTTCCATTCCCATTCTTTTGGTAAAATCAAAATGTAATCGCTTACATTAAGCCTGGGGGGACTGGATATGAGAAGAAAATCGCTTCTGTTGGTTTTGGGGATGATGATGGTTTTATTGCTTGCTGCCTGCAGCAATGAGGGGAGCAGTTCGGGATCGGATGATGGCAAAGTGAAGCTGCGGATTGCGTGGTGGGGCGATCAGCCGCGAAATGATTATACAACGAAAGTAATCGAGATGTATGAGGAACAGAATCCAGATGTGGAAATCGAGGCGGAGTATGCGAGCTGGGATGATTATTGGCAGAAGCTATCGCCGCAGGCAGCTGCAAATGAATTGCCGGATATCGTGCAGATGGACGTTTCTTATTTGGCGCAGTATGCCCAGGGGAATAAGCTGGCGGATTTGACGCCGTTTTTAGGGGAGCAAATCGACACGAGCAATATGACGGAGGATTACGTCAATGGCGGGAAGATCAATGATGGTATATATGGAATGAACACGGGTGTGAACGCGGTCGGGTTCCACTACGATCCGGAATTGTTGGAGGAGCTGGGTCTTGGAAGTGAAATTGCGGAAGGGTGGACCTGGGAAGATTATCGGAGTATGTCGGATAAAGCGGCTGCGCAAGGTGTCTATTTTGACACACATTTAAAGCCGGATGTTTTCTTTGATTATTATCTTCGTTCGAATGGTGCACGTTTGTATGCCGAAGATGGCAGCGGATTAGGCTATGAGGATGATCAGCTATTCGTGGAATTCTTTGGGATGATCGCAGAGCAAGTGGATAAAGGGGCGACGCCGACGCCTGATGTACTTGCCCAGGTGACGGGAATCGAGGATGATCCGGTTGTCAAAGGAGAGGGTGTCGGGATTTTTCAATGGTCCAATCAGTTCGTGGGATTGAAGCAGGTGGCCGGGAAGCCGCTGGAAATTGCGCCGATGCCTGGTCCAGGCACCTCCGAGGGACTGTATTTGAAGCCGAGTATGTTCTTCTCTGTATCCCAAAACTCCCAGCATAAAGAAGCTGCCGCTGATTTCCTGGATTTCTTCATGAATGATGTCGAAGCGAATAAATTGATTCTTGGCGACCGTGGTGTCCCTGGCTCTTCAGAAGTGAAGGATGCTTTGAAAAATGAAGTTTCCGAGGCGCAGCAGCAAGTATTTGAATATGTCGAATGGGCAGAAACGAATAGTTCCCCGATGGGTGCCCCGGATCCGGCCGGTGCAGGGGAAGTCATCGAATTGCTGGATACATTGGCAGAGCAAATCAGCTATGGTCAGCTTTCGCCTGAGGATGCTGCCAAAAGTTTCAGAAGCCAAGCGGAGGGCATGCTTGGGCAATAGCAAGAATGGGACCAGGACGACAGCCGATCAGCTGTCGTCTTGATTGCACCTGCCTGAAGAGAGGAGTGTAGTGATTGAATGCACGTGTAAGGAGCAATTTATGGGGATATTTTTTCATCGGTCCATTCATCATCGGCTTTTTAGCCTTTACCATCGTGCCGATGCTAGCTTCTTTGTATTTCTCATTTACCAGTTATGGATTATTCGATTCACCCAAATGGATCGGGTTTGAAAACTATATCAAAATGTTCACCGAAGATCCTCGCTATATCCAATCACTGAAGGTTACTTTCATTTATGTATTGGGCGGGGTACCGCTCAGGCTGGCATTTGCTTTGCTTGTTGCCATGCTGCTGAATGCCGGATCGCGGGCTGTCGGCTGGTATCGGACGCTGTATTATCTGCCCTCCCTGATTGGCGGCAGTGTTGCCGTCGCAATCATGTGGCGGAATATTTTCGGAGATGATGGAATCGTGAACTTGGCGTTGGAAAGTGTCGGATTGGATGCGATCCGCTGGTTTGGCGAACCGACAGCAGCTCTATGGATGCTGATTTTCCTATCCATCTGGCAGTTTGGATCTTCCATGCTGATTTTCCTGGCAGGCTTGAAATCCATTCCGGCCAGTTTCTATGAAGCGGCCAGTGTGGATGGCGCGAACTTCATCCAGAAATTCTTCCGTATCACCTTGCCGATGCTGAGCCCGGTTTTATTATTCAATATCATCATGCAGACGATCTCTGCATTCATGACGTTCGTACCTGCCTTCATCATTTCCAAGGGTACTGGCGGTCCGCTGGATGGTACGCTTCTCTATTCCTTGTACTTATTCAAGCAAGGATTCGAGTATTTCAATATGGGGTATGCCTCGGCCATGGCGTGGGTGATGCTGCTGATTGTGGCGGCTTTGACAGGAATCATCTTCTGGACATCCAAATACTGGGTTCACTATGAGTCGGAGGGGAAGTAAGATGACTAAAAAAGGACCTCGATATTATCTTTACCATATTCTTGTCGGCGGCTTTGCCATCCTGTTGCTTTATCCGGTCATTTGGCTGTTTGTCAGCTCGTTCAAAGAGAGCGGCGATATTTTTGTCACAGCTGGCTCGCTCATCCCCGATCCGTTCACTTTATTGAATTATACGCAAGGGTGGGAGGGCTTTGGCGGTTATGGATTTGGGACATTCATCAAGAATACGATTGTTTTCGTCATCTGGATGCTGGCCGGCCACCTGATTTCTTGTTCGCTGATTGCCTTTGGTTTTGCCAGGCTGAAGTTCGCCGGGAGAGGTTTTTGGTTCATGATCATGCTCGTGACATTGATGCTGCCTTATGAGGTTGTCATGATTCCGCAGTATATCATCTTCTCAGAGCTTGGCTGGCTGAATTCCCTGAAGCCGTTGGTCGTGCCCGCCTTTTTTGGCCATCCGTTCTTCATCTTTTTGCTGGTGCAATTCATCCGAACCATTCCAAGGGAGCTGGATGAAGCGGCGACAATAGATGGGGCAAATACATTCCAGATCTTTTATAAGGTGATTCTCCCGCTCATCGTCCCTGCCTTGGCGACAACGGCTATTTTCACCTTCTATTGGACTTGGGATAATTTGCTCGGACCTGTCCTGTATTTGAACAGTCCTGAAAAATACACGGTCTCGATGGCGCTTAATATGTTTTTGAGCAACGAAACCGTCTCGAACTGGGGAGCGATGTTCGCCATGTCGATTGTCACACTCGTGCCGGTGTTTGTCATTTTCTTCATCTTCCAGCGTTATGTGGTGGAAGGAATCAGCACGACTGGATTGAAAGGATAGATTTCAGAAAGGAGACGGCATTATGTCTGCAATCAATAAAGGGCTGGAATGGATCACCAGGATGGCGTATGTCAACATCCTTTGGCTCATTTTCCTGCTGCCGGGGCTGGTGGTCTTCGGGGTTTTTCCTGCGACGGCTGCCATGCTGACCATCATTCACCAATGGCTTCAAGGCAAGACGGATATTTCAATCTTTGGCACCTTCCTGGAAACGTATAAAAAGGAGTTCATCAACAGTAATAAGCTGGGGTATATGTTCGTTTTGCTGGGATATATCCTTTATTTGGACTTCCTATTCCTGACTGCGGCTCCAGACGCTGCCTTGTATTTGACCATTCCATTCCTTATCATCACTTCCTTTGCCTTTTCAGCGGGTTTGTACGCGTTTCCGATGCTGGTCCATTATGAGATGAAGCCGCTCCAAATCGTGAAACGAGCTTTCTTTATCATGATGCTGAATCCGTGCCAAACCTTCCTGATGCTGATCGGAACGATGGGAGCGGGGTCCATGTTATGGTATTTCCAAGGTCTGGCACTGTTTTTCAGCTTCAGCATCCTTGCTTTGATCATCATGATGCCAGCTGCCAGGGCATTTGAGAGAATGGAGAAGAAATCTGCAAATCTGCAAGCAAAGGAAAACCAATCAGTCCTGACAAAACAACAAAGAAAGGGAGGAGCCATGCTGTGAAAAAATATGCGCTTGTCGGAACAGGCGGCCGGGCGGAATTTTATTATGGGGCAATTGCCAGGGATTTCAAGGAGGCCTGTACACTTGCTGGTTTTTGTGACATAAACAAGGTCAGGATGCGTTATGCCAATCAGCTTTTGAAGGATAAGTATCAGCATCCTGCCATACCAATGTACCATGCGGCTGATTTTGATTGGATGATTCGAAAGGAAAAGCCGGATATTGTCATTGTCACGACCATCGACCGAACGCATCATTCATATATCATCAGGGCATTGGAGCTTGGCTGTGATGTGATCACGGAAAAACCGATGACGACGGATGAAGGAAAATGTCAGGAAATCCTGGATGCCATCCAAAGGACGGGGAAGGAAGTCCGAGTCACATTCAATTATCGATATGCCCCGCATAATACAAAAATAAAGGAATTGATCCGCTCAGGTGTCATTGGGAAAGTGAACTCCGTGCATTTTGAATGGGCGCTGGATACGAAGCATGGAGCGGATTATTTCCGCAGATGGCATCGAGATAAACGAAACAGCGGCGGCCTGCTCGTGCATAAGTCCACGCATCACTTTGACTTGGTGAACTTCTGGCTGGACTCGGCGCCCCAGCGTGTTTATGCGACAGGCGATCTGCTTTTCTATGGCAGGGAAAACGCTGAACAGAGGGGAGAAACGGCATTTTACCAGCGTGCTTATCAAAGCGAGCAGGCAAGGCACGACCCTTTCGCCCTTGATCTGGAGGGGAATGAACATTTGAAAGCGATGTACCTGGATGCGGAAAAAGAGGATGGCTATCAAAGGGATCAAAGTGTTTTCGGGGATGGCATAAGTATCGAGGATACTTTGGGAGTACTGGTGAACTATAAAAGTAAAGCTATCCTGACGTACAGCTTGAATGCCTATCTGCCATGGGAAGGTTTCATCGTTTCCTTCAATGGAACGAAAGGCAGAATCGACGCGCGGATCATAGAGAAGTCCTATGTGAACTCCGGCGGCGAAAAAGCCGAGGAAGGGCAGCTTGAACAATTATCCATCGTTGTACGTCCTATGTTCGATGCACCTTATGAGGTCGAAGTGGATGCGGGAATAGGAGGCCACGGCGGAGGCGATATGGCGATGCTGCAAGACTTATTCGGAAAGCCTGTGCCCGACCCTTTCAAACGCGCAGCCTCTCATGTGGATGGCGCCATGTCCATCATGACTGGCATCGCCGGCAACCATTCTTTGAGGTCGGGAAATGCAGTCAACATCAGTGAATTAATCAATCTATAGAACCAAATAGTCGAATGGAGGATGTTTTGGTGGAGAAAACGGCCATCATTTCCGGCGGAGCTTCCGGGATCGGCAAGGCTGCTGCGATGAAGCTAGCTGATGCAGGGTTTCGGGTTTGCCTGCTGGATGTGAATGATACGAAATTGTCCGAAGTTAAAAAGGAGATGCAAGAGAAAGCGTTCCAAGTCATGACCATCCCTTGTGATATCGCTGATTATGATCGAGTTGAAATGGCTGTCCAAAAAATGACGGATCATTGGGGCAGGATCGATGTAGTATTCGCAAACGCCGGGATTGTCGGCCAGGCTGCATCGATTGAGTCCATGAGCATTGATAATTGGAAAAACGTGCATGACATCAATTTAAATGGAACATTTTTCCTTGTGAAGGCAGCCATTCCCCATGTGAAAAAGCAGGGCGGGAGCATCATCATCACCAGTTCGGTCAGCGGAAATAGAGTCTTTTCCCAAGCCGGCTTCACCGCTTATTCCACGTCAAAGGCTGCACAAGCGGCTTTTGCTAAGATGGCAGCTCTGGAGCTGGCGAAATACCATATCCGGGTGAATGTCATCTGTCCTGGAGGGATTGAAACGGATTTCAGCAAATCAATCAAGAAATCCAAGAATCTGGATGAAATCAAAGTACCTGTTGAATTCCCTGAAGGAAGCAAACCGTTGGATGAACGTTCCGGCAAACCAGAGGAAGTGGCGAATTTAGTAAAGTTCCTGGCCACCGATGACTCGAGTCATATTACAGGTACCGAAATCTATATAGATGGGGCAGAGTCATTATTGATCGGATAGGGCGTCAGCTTCTTGGGAACAAACACCATGCAAAGTGTCATGGTGTTTTCGCTGGCCTTGGAATTAGCAAATCAAGCAGCCGCCCTGGCCGCAATGATTTGCTATCGAGCTCATCTGTCCGAAGCTCTTGACGACGCATGTTGTCTTTATAAATCAGGTGATGATAGAGGATATCATTTCCACCCCATAGAATTAGAGATTATATATGTCGCTTGGATGGGAACTCGGCTATGAGGGGAGGCATCATGAAAAGACTGAAAAACTTTGTCTCTAATTTAAAATTGAAATATAAATTGTTTTGTTTACTCTCCCTCGTCCTTGTATCCTTCAGCATAGGCGGGCTTGTCCTTTTGCAATATGCACTGGTTGCGTACAATGACGAGATTCATCGTCAGTCTGCCCAGTCACTGAAGGTATCATCGGCTTTGATAGAAAAGGAAATCGAAAAAATGAAAGGGTTTTCGTACAGGCTGTCGACGGATTCCTATTTACAGTCCTATTTATATGATTTGAAAGAAACGGAGGATGATTATAAGGCGTACCTGATCGGGGACGCAATAAAAAAAAGGCTCATCGACTTGGGGGCCTTTGAAGAATCAGTGGATTCCATTCAGCTGTACGACACTGCCGATAGGGGCTATAGCGCGGGAAATCGTGTGATCACGATCGAAAACGAGCGCTTGCTGCAATATAAACAAGAAACGAACCAAAAGGATGGCGGAGCAGCATGGTTTGCTCCTGGTGATCAGGATGACTCGTTTGTGGTGGCTCGGGAAGTGAATGCTTATCCCGATCTTTCCTTTGAAAGACTGGGTATCATCGTAGTGCGATTTGATATGAGAGATATCGTCTCTTCGTTCCAAAATAGTTTGGACAACAAAGAGATGCGGCTTTTGATTGCCAATTCGAATAAGGAAATCATTTTCCCGCAGGAAGCCTCAGAGAAGGATTCCTTTTTAATGGCCAGTGTCCAGGGGAGAGAAGGCTATCAAGTCGTGGATTATGAGGATGACCGCTATTTTGTGACGTATGCATCTGCAGCTTATACGAATTGGACCTATATGATAGCTTCTCCATACAGCCAATTGTTCCAGGCAGTGACTTTGGTGCAAAGAACCGTATTGATCATCCATCTTCTATTATTTGTGATGCTGCTGTTTCTGGGCATCCGCTTTATCAAAGGAATCATCAATCCGATCGAAGCATTGAATAGAAAGATGAAAAGAGTGCAAAAAGGGGAGGTCAAAGACTTTAAGGAAGAGAGTCATATTTTATTTTCCAAGGACGAAGCAGGCCAAATGCATGAAAACTTCACTAAAATGATGAACCAGATCCATTGGCTGATCGAAGAGAATTATAAGAAGCAGCTGGTGATCAAGGATGCTGAATTCAAAACACTCCAAGCACAAATCAACCCTCATTTCCTCTATAACACATTGGAATCCATCAATTGGTCAGCAAAGCTTGGGAAGACACAGGAAACCTCACGCATGGCGACATCCCTGGGATTTATTTTACGTTCCTCTTTGGAAACGAAGGACGCCCTGATTCCGCTTGCAGAAGAACTGGATATTGTAAAGCATTATATCATGATCCAATCTTATCGTTTTCAGGAGCGATTGGTTTTCCATGCTGATATTCCTGATGATCTTCTTTCCTGCAAGGTGCCCAAATTCAGCCTGCAGCCTTTGGTGGAAAATGCGATTAAGTATGGCCTGCAGGAGATCGTCGGGGTGTGTACGATTGGCATCGAGGCAGTGCAAGAAGGGGAAAACGTGAACATCTCGGTGAGCGATGACGGACCAGGCATGGAGCAGGAGCTCATTCATACATTATCCAGCGGGAATTATCGTCCCAAGGGAACGGGCTTGGGTATCCGGAATATCGATAACCGATTGAAAATATTATTCGGTCCGGCTTATGGCATTCAGGTGATAAGTGAACCGGCTGCTGGAACGAAGGTAATGCTGACAATTCCTTTTGAAGGAGGGGGCGATCTTGTTCAAAGTTCTGCTGGTAGATGATGAGCCGATGCTGCTTGAGGGGATATCTTCTATCGTAGAATGGGAGCAGCAAGGAACCGTCTTGCATGGCATAGCAAGGAATGGGCTAGAAGCCTTGGAATTCATCCGGGAACATGTCCCTGACATCGTCATTACAGACATTACCATGCCCGGCTTGGATGGGATGGGTTTGATTGAACAAGGAAGCAAAGTCTCTCCAGCAATCAAATGGATACTTTTATCCGGCTACAACGAATTCGAATATGCCCAGAAAGCCATGCGCTTTGGCGTGAAGCATTATTTGCTCAAGCCATCAAGTGAAGAGGACATTCATGAAGCTTTGACGGAAGTCGTTCAAGAACTGGCGGAAGAAAATAAAATGCGAATCCATCTGGCAAATGAGGATACGGAAGAACTGGCAAAGTACTCGTCCGTTGTCAATAAGATGATCATTGCGATAAAGGAAAATATTGAAAATCCCAGCCTGTCCTTGCAATGGATTGCAAACGAAGTGTTATATATGAACACCGATTACCTGGGCAAATTATTCAAAAAAGAAGTGGGAGAGAAATTTTCTGCTTATGTGGTGAAACGTAAAATAGATAAAGCAGTGGAAATCATGGGCAAACAGAAAGATATCAAGGTATTTGAGCTGGCAGAGCAATTAGGGTATGGAAATAATCCGCAATATTTCAGTAATATTTTCAAGAAACAAACAGGCTGCAGCCCGACGGAGTGGATAAAGAACAAGTAAGCGGATTGTAAAGGGAATGATTTTGAGGAGGACAGCAGATGGGTGAAAAATGGATTTTTATAGGAGACAGCATCACCGAATGCGGCAGATTCGAGGATCCCCGGGATATCGGGGACGGTTATGTGAAAATGATCGAAGATGAACTGTCTAAGAAAAAAGAAGTAGAAATCCTAAACAAGGGAGTGGGAGGAAACCGTATCACTGACTTGGCTGAGAGGTGGGAGGGAGATGTGCTTTCGCTGGCTCCAGATTTAGTATCGATTTCCATCGGGATCAATGATGTATGGAGACAATTGGATCAGCCGCAGATACAGCAGATTTATCCTGATGAATTCAGGAAAATCTATGACAAGCTCCTGTTTGGAGCAAGACAGATTGGTGCTGTGCTGTTTCTCATGGAGCCGACAATCATCGAGGAAAAAAACGATTCAAAAGGAAATAGAATGCTGATTCCCTATGTGGAGATCGTCCGTGAACTAGCTGACAAGCATGATGCGGCACTCGTTCGCACTCATACTGCCTTTTTGCAAACCACGAAGAAAACAAATCTGACCACAGATGGCGTCCATATGACCAGCGCCGGTAATCGCTTGATGGCCGACACTTGGCTGGAAGCATATTTTGCTGAAATGACTTGAATACAGAAAGGAAGCGTAAATGTAACTGACATAAGACGAAGCCCCTCTATAATACATTAAAAACAAGGTGAGTTTTTATACTGTGAGTGGGGTGATCAAATGGCAAGGGTCCAATACAATAGTTCAGACATTGATTTGATGGCCAGGATGATGCGGGCGGAAGCCGAAGGAGAAGGGCAGCTGGGAATGCTGTTTGTGGGGAATGTCATTGTAAACCGCGCTGTGGCTGACTGTTTGGATTTTGCGGATATACGAACGATCAATGATGTCATCTTCCAAGTGCAGGGCGGGAATTTTTCATTTGAAGCTGTCCAAAAAGGGAATGTCTTTTATCAGCGAGCACGTGAACAGGAAAGAAGATTGGCAGAAAGGAATTTGAAGTCCTGGAGACAACATCCTGCCGCGTATGCGCTTTGGTATTTCAATCCTTATGCACCATGCCCGCCGACATGGTATGGACAGCCGTTTGCGGGTCAGTTCAAGGATCACTGTTTTTATGAGCCGCAGGCTGGGACGTGTGATAGTGTGTATATGGGGTGAGAGTAAATGAAAAAGGATTCACCTTCTATAAGGTGGTTCTTTTTTTGATTTTATATGCCTTATCTTCTTTATTTCTTTATGGTACGATTATTTTACTGTAAGAATTATATAAATAATGGAGAAATTGCTACTTGAGAAGAGGCGGAACCAATTGCTGCAAAAGTTGTTAGGAAAATTATCTATACCGAGGAAATCAAATATAAAAACGGAAAAGCAAAAGAATGATTCGAAGGAAAAGAAACCAAAAATAGCCTCCACAAGGATTGGCGAACTCGGAGAGTATAAAATCAACATACAGCTCGATCAATTACCTAAGAATAGCAGATATCTGAGTGATGTATTGCTCCATAACCCTAGAGCTAAATCGGGTTATTCCCAAATTGATCATGTCATTTTCACCTCTTGGGCAATCTTCGTGGTTGAAACAAAGAATTATGCGGGAACAATTTATGGCGATCGAAATAGACATAAGTGGAGTGTGAATGGAAGGTTTCCGATGATAAATCCATTCCATCAGAATTTTGGCCATATACAAGCCCTGAAATCGATACTGTCAGATGTGGAAGATTCGAATGTTGTTTCCATGGTCTCCTTTACCAGAAGATGTACGCTCAAGGTCAATGAAGAACTTAGGAAAATACAGTCGAATGATTTAATTGTATATGATACGGAACTTACTGAATACATAAGTAGAAAAATGAATGTGTTAAGAGTGCAAGTCCAATCTCCTTGGTTTTCTGATGAAGATATTCTAAGAATGCATCGTAGATTAAGTGAAAATAACATAACCGATCCTAATCAGAGGCAGGAACATATTGATTCATTAAGAAATAATAGGAAAGAGAATGAAGCCCTTGTAGTAAAGTCTGCTACCAAGGCGAAGTGTTTTAGGTGTGATGTTGAAGTATCTAAGAAGGTGGAGGATTACTGCAAGGCTAATTATAAGCGCTTTGATGGCAGAGTCTATTGTTTTGAACACCAAAAAAGCAAGAAATAAGCAGTGTGGGAAGAGGGTTGTTGCAGGTAAAATTAATAAAGTAGTACTCAACATAAGAGTTGTATAAAATCTCTATTCACTAGTAGGATTCTTCTAAAGTGGAATTTCTTTGGTATTCCCACCTTAGTATGCGGATTTTGAAGCACCATCAACTAACAGAATATTCTCTCGTTCGAGAGGTGGAGGGACCGGCCTTTGGAAGCCTCAGCAGCAGACTGTGTCCACTGTGCTAATTCCAGACTAGGTAAGAACCGACCTGCATACAGGCAGCGAATCTCTACTTAATTTAGAAGGGGTTCTTTATGTCTGCAAAATTGATTCCATGAGGTGATCGTTCATGTCAAACGAGTTAAGCAAAGCATTGGAAGTACTAAGAGAGAAGGTATGGGTGGATCTCACCCATACCTTCGGGCCGGATTCCCCGTACTTCTCGGCTTTTTCCCCGGCAAAGTTCGAAACGCTGTTCTCCCATGATGATGGCTTCTTTGCCCAGAGCTTTACTTTCCCGGGACAGTACGGAACACATTTGGATGCCCCGATCCACTTTGTTCGTGATACGCGATATTTGGAAGAGCTTGAATTGAAGGAACTGGTATTGCCGCTCGTCGTGATCGATAAATCGAAAGAGGCGGCTGCCGATCATGATTACTCGCTGGCTGTGGAGGATATCCTTGCTTTCGAGGAGGAACACGGCAAAATCGAGCCAGGTACATTTGTGGCATTGCGCACTGACTGGAGCAAGCGCTGGCCGAATCAAGCGCAGATGGATAACAAAGACGGCGATGGTAACAGCCACTCCCCGGGCTGGTCATTGGAAGGACTGCAATTCCTATATGAAGAACGGCATATCAAGGCGGTGGGACACGAGACATTTGATACGGATGCAGCCGTCGATTTCCAAAAGAACGGTGCCTTGCTTGGTGAATATTATGTGCTGGAGCAGGACTCCTATCAAGTGGAATTGCTGACGAATCTCGATCAGCTGCCAGCGAAAGGAGCGTTCATCTTCAATATCGTACCGAAAGCAGGAAAAGCGTCAGGATTTCCGGTCCGTTCCTTTGCCGTACTTCCATAAAGTACCGCAGGTTATCGCTCTCTATTATAATCGAACGAAATCATATGCAGTATTGGCATCCATCCGAATGATGTCGATCCATGGAATGTAAGTTTTCTGTATATTATGGAGAAAATATGCAATATCGCTGCCGGGACATGCTACACTTTCTATGGAGGTGGCCTATGTATATAGATGAGACGAAGCGTTATCGATTCATTGGATCTGTGCCATTCGGAAAGCATTTCATGGTCCGTATCTACGATTTGGAACTGCAGCAGGAGTATACATTATCCGATAGGCTTCTCGGCCAGTATACGGATAAGCCATTGAAGGAGTTCTACCTTCAGATCAAGCGGGATATCTATGAATTGAACCATGAGGAAAAAACGCTGGCGGCGGAAATGGGCGAGATGCAGCGGCGGCTGCTTGATTTTCTGGATGAAGAAGATGATGAAGAATCAGCTCCCAGTATGGAAAATGTCATTCCTTTCAGAAGACGGAGCCCCGGGGACTAGCCAAAGAAGTAGCGGCTGCCTTTATATCAGGCTGTGAATGAATGGATTCACAGCTTTTTGTCATTTAAAAGTTTGCATTCTGCGTTTTCTTTGTTACATTTAAGGGTATAGCTGTTACCAGGTCTTGAACTGAAAATCTGATAAGGATGTTGCCGATGGATAAAGAGAATAATGTAGTCCTGTTCCCGGGTCTGAAGACGCGGCTGGAGCAGGAAGGGATGAAGGAGCTCCAGGAGAAGAATTACACAGATGCAATAGATAAGTTCGAACAGCTGTTGGAGTATGGCTTTCGTCAGCCGGAGATCCTGACTGGGCGGCTGATTTGCCTGATGGAGCTGGGCAGGCATGTAGAGGCCGAGGAGATGTCCTTGCAGCTGCTGGAAGCCAAGGATAAGGATTATCTGCAATACTTACATATTCATTTGACTTTGCTATTCCAGCTTGGGCGCTATGAAGAAGTGGTGGAAATGCTGGATGATGTGTATGAGAAAGAAGAAATTCCGGCGCCGCTTAAGGCATCATTCGACCAGCTGCAGAAGGTGAGCCGTAAAATGGCAGAGGATAAGAGCCAGACGACAGCGGATCAGCTTATACATAATTTCGATCAAGCAAGGAAGAATCAGGATGCTGCCCTTCAATGGCAGCTCATCCAGAAATGCCATTCACTCGATGTCAGTCCGCATGTGCAGAAGATGGAAGCTTTCCTTCTGGACGAGGAAGCCGATCCAGTCGTGCAGACAGCGGTATTGGAGTGGCTCATCAAACAAGAAATCGAATTCCCAGTCACCATACATAAAATGAAAGAAACGATTACCGTGATTCCGGAGAATGTGGCGTTAGTGGAAAAATCGGAAGGGATGGAACAGGTTCTGGGGCATTTGCATCTTCTCGAGCAGCAGAATCCATCACTTTACGACTTGGTGTATAAGTTATTGTACCGTTATATGTATGTGAGATATCCGATGACGCCCACTGCAGACGAATCGGCGGTACTGGCGGCTGCATTGCAGAAGCTGGCAAGCAGTTATCTGCAAATCGAGCAGCCCGCGGTTACCGATGAGGAAGCGCAGAAAATCGCGTCGATGATGGAAGAAATCATCACGTTCGAAGCAAAATATCTCACTGTCGCCGAGGAATGACAGACTTCGCATCGTAAGTGTTGAAAGCGACTATGAATATGTTATAATGAGATGGTTGTAAACCAGTACTAGTTAATAACTTATATTATGCTAGAATTGAGAACGATTAACAGGTAAGAAACGATAGATGTTGGAGGGAATATTATGTCAGCAAAATTCGAAAGAACAGAAGGCAAGAATGAGGGTGTCCTAACGATCACCCTATCTCCTGAGGAGTTGGATACAGCGCTTGACCAAGCGTTCCAAAAAGTTGTAAAACAAGTTCAGGTACCAGGTTTCCGTAAAGGAAGAGTACCTCGTAAAATCTTCGAACAACGCTTCGGTGTGGAATCCCTATACCAGGATGCGATCGATATCGTCCTTCCTCAAGCTTACATGAACGCGGTTGAAGAAACTGGCATCGAGCCTGTTGCACAGCCGGATGTAGATCTTGAGCAGATCGAAAAAGGCAAAGAGCTTATCTTCAAAGCTACTGTAACTGTCAAGCCTGAAGTGGAGCTTGGCGACTATAAAGGTCTTGAAGTGGAAGCAGAAGATACAACGGTAACCGACGAAGACGTGGAAAAAGAAATCGAAGCACTTCGCAACAGACAAGCTGAATTGGTTGTCAAAGAAGAAGGCACTGTAGAAGAAGGCGACACAGTCGTCATCGATTTCGAAGGTTTCACCGATGGGGAAGCATTCGAAGGCGGAAAAGCAGAAAACCATTCCTTGGAAATCGGTTCCGGCAGCTTCATCCCTGGATTCGAAGAACAGCTTGTTGGCAAAGAAGCTGGCAGTGAGTCCGATATCAGCGTGACATTCCCTGAAGAATACCATGCTGCGGAGCTTGCTGGTAAAGAAGCAGTCTTCAAAGTGAAAATCCACGAAATCAAAGCGAAGGAACTTCCGGAGCTTGATGATGAATTCGCAAAAGACGTAGACGAAGAAGTGGAATCCTTGGATGCGCTTCGTGAAAAAACGAAAAACCGCCTTCAAGAAGAAAAAACAAATGCAGCGGAAAACAACAAACGTGAGCAGCTGATCAACCAAGCTACGGATAATGCGAAAGTCGATATCCCTGAAGCGATGGTGGATACAGAGCTTGACCGCATGGTCCGTGAATTCGAGCAGCGCTTGCAAATGCAAGGTATGACGCTCGAAATGTACCAGCAGTTCTCTGGACAGGACGAAGCTGCGCTTCGCGAGCAAATGAAAGAAGATGCTGGCAAACGCGTAAAAACAAACCTTACACTTGAAGCGATCGCTAAAGCGGAAAACGTGGAAGTGACCGATGAGGATGTTGACGCAGAGCTTGAAAAAATGGCTGAAATGTACCAAACAGATAAAGAGCAGTTGACTGCAATGCTTGGCGGCAACACAGATGCTATCAAAGATGATCTGAAGTTCCAAAAAGCAATCGATGTTTTGGTTGATAACAGCAAAACTGCATAAGACATAACAGAAAACAAGGCAGCAGTCACTGTGCCTTGTTTTTCTCAAAAATAAACGTATTTTCCAGAGAGGGATTATCACCCCCTCTGTGGAATTACGTGCATGAACAGCTTTTTCGTTTACATATACTACATACATATGATTTGACTTTTACAAAAAAAACTCCATAATAAAACGTACCTCTTTTTCGAAATGCAGGATTTACCAATTGGGCGGAAGCGGAAATCTTCCATGGCAGGGTTTACCTGCGGGCATTTGGCTAATACTGTTGGAAAAAGTGTTTTGCTTTTTAATACTGCTGTTATCTGATATGATTGGCTAAAGGAAGGCTGGGCGCATCCAGAATGTGTTTGATCTTTCGAGATATCATATATAGATATTACATTCGAGGGGTGAAATGATGTTTAAATTTAATGAAGAAAAAGGGCAGCTTAAATGCTCTTTCTGCGGCAAAAGCCAAGATCAAGTACGTAAATTAGTAGCCGGACCAGGCGTCTATATATGTGATGAGTGCATCGACCTGTGCACAGAAATCGTGGAAGAGGAACTTGGGAACGAGGAAGAAGTTGAGTTCAAAGAAATTCCGAAACCACAGGAAATCCGCGATATTCTGAACGATTACGTCATCGGACAGGATAAAGCGAAGAAAAATCTTGCCGTTGCGGTATACAACCACTACAAACGCATCAATTCGGGCAAGAGTTCAGATGACGTTGAATTGTCTAAGAGTAATATCGCCATGATCGGACCGACTGGTAGCGGTAAGACATTACTCGCACAGACATTGGCGCGTATCCTGAACGTACCATTCGCGATAGCGGATGCGACTTCTTTGACAGAAGCAGGCTACGTAGGGGAAGACGTAGAAAACATCCTGCTTAAATTGATCCAGGCTGCTGACTACGATGTAGAGAAAGCCGAGAAAGGCATCATCTATATCGATGAGATCGATAAAGTGGCACGTAAATCCGAAAACCCGTCCATCACACGTGATGTTTCCGGTGAAGGTGTCCAGCAGGCGCTTCTTAAAATCCTGGAAGGTACTGTAGCCAGCGTTCCGCCACAAGGCGGCCGTAAGCATCCGCATCAGGAATTCATCCAGATCGATACGACGAATGTCCTGTTCATTTGCGGTGGTGCCTTTGATGGCATCGAACAGATCATCAAACGCCGTCTTGGCAATAAAGTCATCGGTTTCGGCGCCAACGAAGGCAGCCAGGCACTCGATAAAGGCGAATACCTTTCCAAAGTATTGCCGGAGGATCTGCTGAAATTCGGTTTGATTCCGGAATTCATCGGCCGTCTGCCAGTTATCGGCAGCCTGGAGCCGCTTGATGAGGACGCTTTGGTTGAGATTTTGACAAAACCTAAAAATGCTTTGGTGAAACAGTATCAGAAGCTCTTCCAAATGGATCAAGTGGAATTGGAAATCGAGGAAGAAGCACTTCGTGAGATCGCTAAATTGGCGATCGAGCGTAAAACCGGTGCACGTGGCCTGCGTTCCATCATGGAAGGCATCATGCTCGATATCATGTATGAATTGCCATCACGTGACGATATCAAAAAATGCATCATAACTAAAGATACAGTACTGCTTGAGAATGGCCGTCCGAAGTTTGTACTGCATGATGGTACCGTAACTGATGAGAATCAGCAGTCTCCGAAAGAGAGTGCATGATTTCTATCTGACAGGCAGATGATCATGTACAGCAAATCCCTTGTTACAGTTGGTGGCAAGGGATTTTTTTCTTGATTTTCACAAAGTATGGGTACAGTATGACGGTTGTGTATATACTTTAAGAAGAACTGATGAAGACAGACATTTGGAGGTGTCACGATGGAAAAAGAGAAGACACTGATAACGCCTCTCCTGCCCTTGAGGGGGCTGCTTATTTTTCCGACGATGGTCTTGCATTTAGATGTAGGCAGGGAAAAATCCGTCCATGCACTGGAACGGGCAATGATGGAAGGGGAAACGATCTTTCTGGCTGCCCAGAAGGAAGTGGATTTGGATGAACCGACAGAAGAGGAAATCCACCGCATAGGTACAGTGGCGAAAGTCAACCAGATGATGAAGCTGCCAAACGGTACGATGCGTGTGTTGGTGGAAGGTTTATACCGGGCTGAAATCATCCGCTTCTTGGAGGATGACAAGCAGTTCATGGTCGAGATCGAGGAAAGACCAGACAAGCATGGCACAAAAAATGAAGAAGAAGCATTGATGCGGGCGCTCTTGGAGCAGTTTGAGCAATACATAAAGGTTTCAAAGAAAATCGGTCAAGAGACGCTGGCAACATTGACTGATATCAAGGAGCCGGGACGCATGGCAGACCTGATCACTTCTCATTTGTCCTTGCGGCTCGATGATAAGCAGGAGATCCTGGAGATGCAGGATGTCAAGGAACGGCTGCGCCATATCATCATGATCATCACGAACGAGCGGGAAGTGCTTGATCTGGAAAAGAAAATCGGCCAGCGTGTCAAACAATCGGTCGAGAAGACGCAGAAGGAATATTATTTGCGTGAGCAGATGAAGGCGATCCAGAAGGAGCTTGGCGACCGTGACGGCAAGTCCGGTGAAATCGAACAGCTCCGGGCAGATATCGAAGCATCCGATATGACGGATCACATGAAGCAAGTTGCAGAAAAAGAATTGCAGCGCTATGAACGAGTTCCGCAAAGCTCGGCAGAAAGCTCTGTCATCCGCAACTACTTGGAGTGGCTGATTGCCCTGCCGTGGAAGAAGCAAACCGAGGATAATCTGGATATCCCCCATGCTGAAGCAACCTTGAATGAGGATCATTATGGCTTGGATAAGGTGAAGGAAAGGATCCTGGAATACTTGGCCGTCCAGAAGCTGACCAATTCGCTGAAAGGTCCGATTCTTTGTTTGGCTGGACCTCCCGGGGTCGGGAAGACATCATTGGCGACAAGCATTGCCAGAGCCATCAACCGTAAATTTGTCCGCATCTCATTGGGCGGTGTCCGGGATGAAGCCGAAATCCGCGGTCATCGGCGCACTTACGTCGGGGCCATGCCTGGACGGATCATGCAGGGCATGAGACGTGCCGGGACGACGAACCCGATCTTCCTGCTGGACGAAATCGATAAGATGTCCAATGATTTCCGCGGCGATCCGTCTTCTGCGATGCTCGAAGTGCTTGATCCGGAACAAAACAGTACGTTCAGCGATCATTTCATTGAAGAGGATTACGACCTTTCCAATGTGATGTTCATTGCGACGGCAAATAACCTGGCATCGATTCCGGGACCTTTGCTTGACCGGATGGAAATCATCAGCATAGCTGGATACACCGAGGTGGAGAAGCTCCACATTGCCAAGGAACATCTATTGCCGAAGCAAATCAAAGAGAATGGATTGAAAAAAAGCAATATCGTCATGAAGGATGAGGCACTCGAGCATATCGTCCGCCGTTATACAAGGGAAGCCGGTGTACGTGGATTGGAGCGGCAGCTGGCGGCAGTTTGCCGTAAGGTCGCACGGATCATCGTATCCGAAGATAAAAAGCGGGTCACTGTATCTGCGAAGAAAGTGGAAGAATTGCTTGGACGCCCGCGCTTCCGTTATGGTTTAATGGAAGAGGAGAATCAAGTTGGCGCAGCGACAGGTCTTGCTTATACGACTGCCGGCGGGGATACTTTATCCATTGAAGTTTCTTTATCCCCGGGTAAAGGAAAACTGACGCTCACTGGGAAACTTGGCGATGTGATGAAAGAATCTGCTCAAGCAGCATTCAGCTATATCCGCTCTAATGCGGAGGAGCTTGGTGTGGATCCGGCGTTTCATGAACAGTACGATATCCATATCCATGTACCAGAAGGGGCAACACCGAAGGACGGACCTTCAGCTGGTATTACGATAGCTACCGCTTTGACTAGTGCATTGACGGGCAGACCGGTACGGAAGGAAGTCGGGATGACCGGTGAAATCACGCTTCGCGGACGTGTGCTGCCGATCGGCGGCTTAAAGGAGAAATCCTTAAGTGCCCATCGAGCTGGAATTTCAACGATACTTTTCCCAGCTGATAATGATCGGGATCTGGAGGATATACCGGACACAATCAAGCAAGACATGACGTTTATCAAAGTCAGCCATCTTGATGAAGTATTAAAATACGCATTGGTGGAAGATAAACATGAAAGTAACTGAAGCAGAAATAGTGATCAGCGCTGTATCGAAAAAGCAATATCCGGAAACACATATGCCGGAGATTGCTTTGGCGGGGCGCTCGAATGTAGGGAAATCATCATTCATCAATAAGATGATCAATCGCAAGAATTTGGTCCGCACATCCCAAAAGCCAGGAAAGACGCAGACATTGAACTTTTATAAAATCAATGACCGCTTTCATTTCGTGGATGTGCCGGGCTATGGCTATGCAAAGGTTTCCAAGAAGGAACGGAATGCATGGGGTAAAATGCTGGAGGAGTATTTCACGGAACGTGAGAATCTGAAGGCGGTTGTCCTGCTCGTTGATATCCGTCATGAACCGACGAAGGATGACGTGACCATGTATGACTTCCTGAAGCATTATGAGCTTCCGGTTGTCGTTGTGGCAACCAAATTGGACAAGATCCCAAAAGGGAAACGGGTCCAGCATATCAAGCGTGCTGCTGATAAGCTGCAGCTTGAACAAGATGATATCATCCTTCCATTTTCTTCGGAAACAGGTGAAGGAAAAGAAGAAGCATGGGGAGTATTAAAACAATTCCTATGAAAAATAACCGTACAAGCGCAAGCTTGTACGGTTATTTTTTTCTGAAAAGCAGATAAGCACCTGCCAAGATAAGCAGAACAGGCCAAAAATCACTGATGATACCGGCTGTTCTGTCGAGCCAGCCGAACCAGGCAGGCTGTTTTGGCGCTGCAATGGCGAAGATACCAAGAGCCAGCAGCAATATAGCCCAAACGAAGCCTTTTTTTGTTTTTAATGCTGAGATGAATAAAGCAGCCCCGGCAAGCATCGGATAAACTCCCCAGCTATCGGTCCAAAAGCTGTAATGCTTCAGTCCATGGAAGTGCAGGCCAAGACCAAGTATGAAGTACCCAGCGAATAAGTTTTTATGATCTTTCGTAAGATAAGCATGCAATAGCAGTGCCGCACCGATGATGATCAATAATGTCGGCCAAGAATAAAAGTCGACAAACAAGGGAACACGTAACTGTCGCAGCAGGAAATAAGCACCGACACCTAGCAAGAGGAAGCCGGCAAATGCGTTTTTCTTCGACATAACATCTCTCCACATAATAATTATTATTAAATAAGATTAAATCGTTGATTATCATGACTATCTGTGTTAACTTGTTATATGTACTTATGAAATCATTCACAAACACACACTCTATCCTAACACAATTGTTTGCGATTCTGTTCACAAATTTGCATAGGACATTGATACCATAGTGTTATACTGGTATGAGCGAAAGGTTTTCAAGGGGGAAAAAGGGAATGTACATGTTAGTTGCAGGAATCAATCATCGCACAGCCCCGATTGAAATAAGAGAAAAACTAAGCTTCAAGGAAGAAGAGCTTGGCTTAGCGATGCAAGCACTCTCCAACCAGAAAAGCATGCTCGAGAATGTCATCATCTCGACATGCAACCGTACGGAGATTTATGCAGTGGTCGATCAAATGCATACTGGCCGCTATTATATAAAGAATTTCTTGTCCGAATGGTTCGGAATCGATAAAGACGAGATTGCATCTTATCTTACATTTCATGAGGATGAAAGAGCCATGGAGCATCTATTCCGTGTAGCAAGCGGATTGGATTCCATGGTTGTAGGGGAAACACAGATTCTTGGACAGCTGAAACGCTCGTTCCAAAAAGCGCAGGAGCTTCATACATCCGGAACGATTTATAATGAGCTGTTCAAGCAAGCTGTGACATTGGCTAAACGTGCGCATACAGAAACGGGAATCGGGGAAAATGCCGTTTCTGTAAGTTACGCAGCGGTGGAATTATCCAAGAAGATATTCGGGGATATTTCTTCCAAACGCATCGTCATCGTAGGCGCTGGTAAAATGGGGGAACTTGCAGCAAGAAATCTGCACGGTTCAGGCGTCAAAGATGTTACGGTGGTCAATCGCACGAAAGAAAAAGCTGAACAGCTGGCCGCTTTGTTCAATGGTACAGCAGCCGGATGGGATGAATTGGATACAGCTTTGCAAAATGCGGATATCGTCATCAGCTCCACAGGGGCTCCAGGATATGTGCTGGATAAGCAAATGCTGCAGCCGGTGCTGAAAGAACGGAAAGGTCAGCCTTTGTTCTTGGTCGATATTGCGGTACCGCGTGATATCAATCCGGATGTGGATGAATTGGACAGCACGTTCCTATATGACATCGATGATCTGCAGGATGTAGTCGATGCGAATTTGGCTGCCCGTCAGGAAGCAGTGGAGAAAATCGAAATCATGATCGAAGGCGGCATCGTCGATTTCAAAGTATGGCTGCAGACATTGGGTGTCGTGCCAGTCATCTCCGAGCTTCGCCGTAAAGCAGCCGCGATTCAAGCTGAAACGATGAAAAGCCTGGAACGCAAGCTGCCAGATCTTAGCGAACGTGATGTACGGGTGCTGAACAAGCATACGAAAAGTATCATCAATCAGCTGCTCAAACAGCCGATCATGCAGGCAAAAGAGCTTGCCGGCCGTGAAAACAGCGAAGAGCTCATCCGTCAATTCGCGGAGATTTTCGGAATCGACAAGACGGTCCTGGATAAACAAAATAATATTGTCAAACTGGAGCGCTCTGAATCCAAAGAGCTTCCGTCTGTACCAAGTGCTTCCACAACCAGATAAAAAGAAGGGCTTATAGATGCAGGTACCAGCTTATCTTTATGAAATCATTTTATTACTATATGCAGCCAGCATTTTTAGCTATTTCATCGATTTTATACAAAAGAATCGGAAGGCGAATGTTTTCGCCTTCCGTTTGCTTACATTGGTTTGGTTCTTCCAGAGCCTTTTTTTATTGCAGGAAATGATTGCGCATGCTGGACTGCCGGTCAAGGATGTCTATGAAGGGTTATACTTCTATGCTTGGGTCCTTGTATCGCTTTCTCTATTCATCAATCGCATCTACAAAGTCGATTTTCTCACCTTCTTCCTGAATGTGGTCGGCTTTTTTATGATGCTGTTATATATCGCAAGCTCAGCTTATGAGCGGGAATGGACGCAGACGATTCCATTCATGGATGAAGTGCTGATAGCACATGTGACACTGGCTATCGTGGCTTATGGATTCTTTACACTTTCCTTCGTCTTTTCTGGTATGTATTTGCTGCAATTCCAGCTGCTGAAGCGGAAAAAAGGGTATAGATGGTGGACGAGGCTTGGCGACTTGGGCAAGCTAGAGACATATACATTCATCTCCATTACGATCGGTACGCCTTTGCTGCTGCTATCCATCGTCATGGGGATCGTGTGGGCTTATACGACTGCGGCTGCCTTCTATTGGATTGATTGGAAGACAATCGGTTCGCTGACGGTATTGGCGGTATATGCAATCTATCTGTTCCTGCGTCTGGGAAGAGGGGTGAGAGGCAAAAGCTTGGCGTTCTACGCAATTGCTGCTTTCCTCATCTTGATCATCAATTTCTTCTTATTCAGCACGTACTCATCATTTCATTTCAATGGGTAAATCCCTAGTTTCTTAGGAGGTAGAGCAATGCGTAAAATTATCGTTGGTTCAAGAAAAAGCAATCTGGCGCTTACACAGACAAAATGGGTTATCGAGCAGCTGAAACGGGCTGGAGCGCCATATGATTTCGAAATCAAGAAAATAGAGACCAAGGGGGACAAAATCCTGGACGTCACCCTTTCAAAAGTTGGCGGAAAAGGGTTGTTCGTCAAGGAAATCGAGCAAGCTATGTATGACGAAGAAATCGATATGGCCGTACATAGTATGAAGGATATGCCATCAGAGCTTCCTGCTGGCTTGACGATTGCAAGTGTGCCGGTCAGGGAGGACTATCGGGATGCTTTGATCTCAAAAAATGGCATCCCGTTGAAGGAACTTCCCGAAGGAGCCGTTGTCGGGACGAGCAGTCTGCGCCGTGCAGCGCAGATACTCGCTGTCCGTCCTGATATCGAGATCAAACCGATTCGCGGAAATATCGACACCCGTCTGAAGAAACTGGAAAATGAAGATTTCGATGCGATCGTATTGGCTGCCGCTGGTTTGAAGCGTATGGGATGGGGCGATGATATCGTCACTGAATTCCTCGAAACAGATCTCTGCCTGCCAGCGATCGGACAAGGCGCTTTGGCAATCGAATGCCGCGATACCGACACGGAATTGGTGGAGCTTTTGACAAAGATCAATGATTCCTATACACAGCAGACAGTCGCTGCTGAACGGACATTCCTATATTTGATGAACGGCAGCTGCCAGGTACCGATTGCTGGCGTTGCCCATATGGAAGATGATGATGTCGTGCTGACGGCATTGATTGCTTCCGCTGACGGCAAACAAGTATTCAAGGAAGAAGTCCGCGGTGCTGATCCGCAGGAAGTCGGTAAACTTGCCGCGGAAAGAATGCAGCAGCAAGGTGCGCAAGAAATTGTCAATGAAGCGATCCGGGAGTCGGAATCCCAATGAGCCGGCTGCCGGCCGTGAAGGTGCTCGTAACGCGCCCGAAACAGCAGGCATTCCGCTTGGCAGAAAAGCTGGTTCAGGCAGGAGCTGAACCGATCATGGTTCCGCTCTTGAATTTTCAATCAAGATTTGATGATAAAAATGAGAAGCTCTGTCAGGAAGGCGAAAGATTCGATTGGCTTTTTTTCTCCAGTAAAAACGGAGTGGAGCATTTCCATGCATTGCTGCGCACCTATTCCAGCTTTGAGAAGTGGGGTCATTGCCGGATTGCAGCAGTCGGACAGAAGACAGCGGAAGCGATAACGAGACTTTTCGGCAGGGAAGTTGATTTGGTGCCGGATGCGTACACAGCGGATGCCCTGGCTGCTGCGTTTTCCGAAGCGCATGACCCTGCCAGCCGGATCCTGCTGATCCAGGGGAATTTATCACGTCCGGCATTGGCAAATGGATTGAAACAAAATGGCTTTGTATTTGAGAAAATGGTTGTCTATGATACGGTAGAGGAGAAAAGCAATCAAGAAATGCTTCTCGATGTCCTGAAACGGGAACAGCCGGAAGTGTTGACGTTTACGAGTCCATCGTCCATCGAGGTCTTCCTTGCTTTCATCGATGACGCTGAAATGGAACGGAACCAGCTTGATAAACTTTGTCTCGTCATCGGACCGACAACCGAGGAAGCTGCCAAGCGGCATGGTTTCCGTAATATCCTGCTGCCTGCTCAGTATACGGCAGAAGCAATGATTGATAGGTTAGTACATTTTTATGAACAAAGGACAGGTGAATGACAATGGCAGAATTCAAACGCCACCGCCGTTTGCGTACTTCAGCAAATATGCGGGCATTAGTAAGAGAAACAGAAGTGACAGTGGATGACTTGATTTATCCGGTTTTCGTTGTCGAGGGAGAAAATGTGCGCAATGAAGTTTCTTCCATGCCGGGTGTATTCCAGCTGTCTTTGGACAATTTGTCAGCTGAAATGAAGGAAGTAAGCGATTTGGGTATCAAATCCGTATTGTTCTTCGGTATTCCTGCTGAGAAGGATGAAGTCGGATCAGGTGCTTTCCATGATCACGGTATCGTACAGCGGGCAATCAGTCAGACAAAAGAGGAATTCCCTGAGCTTCTATTGATCGCAGATACTTGCCTCTGCGAATATACATCCCACGGTCATTGCGGTATCGTGCATGACGGAATAATCGATAATGATGAATCACTGGGCTATTTGGTAGACACTGCAGTGAGCCAGGCGAAAGCGGGAGCGGATATCATCGCCCCTTCCAATATGATGGACGGCTATGTGCAAGCAATCCGCAAAGGACTGGATGAAGCCGGTTTTACCAATATTCCGATTATGGCTTATTCTGTCAAATACGCGTCTGCCTTCTATGGTCCATTCCGCGAAGCGGCGGATGGCGCGCCGCAGTTCGGTGACCGCAAAACGTATCAGATGGATCCTTCCAACAGAAGGGAAGCCCTCCGCGAAGCGACATCCGATATCGAAGAGGATGCCGACTTCCTTATCGTGAAGCCAGCGCTTGCTTACTTGGATATCATCCGTGATGTCCGGAATCAATTCAACGCACCGATCGTTGCTTACAACGTCAGCGGGGAATACAGCATGGTGAAGGCTGCTGCTTTGAACGGCTGGATCGATGAGAAAGCGATCGTCATGGAGAAAATGATCGGCATGAAACGTGCCGGTGCGGATTTAATCATGACTTACTTTGCCAAAGACGTGGCAAGATGGCTGAAGGAAGATAATTGACTAGGGAGGAATTCTGATGAAAAGCTTTGAAAAATCGATAGCAGCATTCGAAGAAGCGAAGCAGCATATGCCCGGCGGGGTTAACTCCCCTGTCCGTGCGTTCCGATCCGTAGGGATGGATCCGATTTTCATGGATAGCGGAAAAGGCTCCAAAATCACGGATATCGATGGCAATACGTACATCGACTATGTGTTGAGCTGGGGACCCCTTATCCTGGGACATGCCGATGATCGGGTCGTGGAAGGTCTGAAAAAGATCACCGAAAAAGGGACGAGCTTCGGAGCGCCGACTGTGATTGAAAACAAGATGGCGGCATTGGTGAAAGAGCGTATCCCATCCATGGATATCGTCCGCATGGTGAACTCCGGAACGGAGGCGACCATGAGTGCGCTTCGTCTGGCGCGAGGCTATACCGGCCGCGATAAAATCCTGAAATTCGTCGGCAGCTATCACGGCCATGGGGACTCCCTTTTGATCAAGGCTGGTTCCGGGGTTGCAACACTTGGATTGCCGGATAGCCCTGGGGTACCGGAAACAATTGCACGTAATACGATCACGGTTCCGTATAATGACCTGGAAAGCGTGAAATATGCATTTGAACAGTTCGGTGATGATATAGCGGCTGTCATTGCAGAGCCGGTGTGCGGTAATATGGGCGTTGTTCCTCCTCAGCCAGGATTCCTTGAAGGACTCCGCGACATTACCAAACAGCATGGCACACTGCTGATTTTTGATGAAGTAATGACAGGATTCCGTGTCGGTTATCATTCTGCGCAAGGCCATTTCGGCGTGGAGCCCGATTTGACTTGCCTTGGCAAGATCATCGGCGGCGGACTTCCTGTCGGTGCTTATGGCGGCCGCAAGGAGATCATGGAACGTGTTGCTCCAGCAGGTGATATTTATCAAGCTGGTACGCTTTCTGGAAATCCGCTTGCGATGACAGCCGGCTATGAGACTCTGACAGCAATGGATAAGGCGGCATATGAACGTATCAATGCCCATGCCGACCGCCTTGCAGAAGGCTACAAAGCAGCTGCGGAGGAATTCGGTATCCCATTGCAAGTGAACCGCGCCGGTTCCATGGTTGGCGTCTTCTTTACGGATACGCCTGTCATTAACTTCGAGACGGCCCAAACATCCAATCTGGATCATTTCTCCATGTATTATCGGGAAATGATCGAAGCAGGCATCTTCCTGCCTCCTTCCCAATTCGAGGGACTATTCCTGTCGGCTGCCCATACGGATGAGGATATTGAAACGACAATCGAAGCAGCAAGACAAGCATTCAAAAAAATTGCAGCATCCTGACTGATGAGTCCAAGCTAACGCTTGGGCTTTTTTTCATGGGGACAAGAGGATTTTCCTTACATATGTGACTTGGCGTCCGCATAGGTTTTAATGATTAGGAACGCTTAAATCTTGGAAGGAGGATTCCACTTGTCTACGAATGAGACAACACCATTTATGTTTGATATACAAGAATCGCTCAGTTTCCGTGCCGACGCACAGCTGCAGGATTTGATCGGAATCGCATTGGAGCCGGATATCAGTATCCAGGAGTTTGAGCAAGAAATTTCTGTCCGAGGTGTGATCGAACTTACCGGGGAATACCATCCTGTTCAGGATGTCGTCGAAGGTACTGCCGTAGCAGTAAGTCCGGGGACGAGGGAGTTGGAGAAAGTCGAGAAGCTGGAGGGAGGGACAAATACATTTTATCATCGATTCCCTGTCGAGATTTCTGTTCCGAAATATCGGATCAAGCAGCTGAAAGATGTGTATGTAGCAATTGACAATTTTGATTATGATATTCCCGGCAGCAATGTGCTTGAATTGCAGGCAACTGTGGCAATCTACGGCGTACAGGAAGAGAGAAGGCAAGTAAGACCGGATTTGCCGGAACAGCCATTTTACCCGGATGCGGCCTTCCAGCAAGCAGAACCAGCACAATCCTATACAGAGGAGATTGCGGACCGGATCGAAGCGGAATCCCAAGAAGATCATCAAAGCAATCAGCAAGGCTATCAATTTTTCAAAGAGGAACAGGAGCAGGCGGAATCATTTGCAGATCCGGGTGATGCTCAACAAACCGGAGCTTATCAGTTCTCTCAAGAGGAATATGCAAAATCCGAAGAGATAGAAGCAGATTCGGAGGAAGCAGCTGAGGAAAATCGTGACAATGAGGCGTTGAAGGAGCAAGCTTATCAGTTTGTGCCTGAATATACAGAGCCGGCAGAAGACGAAGCTGCTGGTGAAGCACGGGAAGAGCAAGCGAACGAAGGAAATCAGATGATGGAAACAGATTATCAGTTGTCCGAGGAATATACTGAAGCAGAAGAAGGACTGGTTTATAAAGAAGGGCAGGACGAACAGGAGGAAGTCCCAGCCTCACCTAGAGTGAATATTCAATCGGAGAAGGCATCTGCTGATGCGGGTTATGAAGCAGAGGAGCTGCAGGACGAGACGCTTGACCCTGAGGCGGAATGGAATCAAGAGGAATTGTTTGTACTTCCTGATGAATTGGAGGATGCCTATCAAGCGGCCGACTTCCGTCAAGCGAACGATGAAGATGTCCAATACCTGGATCGGGAGCTGCCGCATGAAGAGCCGGCTGTCTCCCCTGACTTCACTTTCACCTATCAGGCAAAGCAAGCAGACGAAGCGCCGCGGGAGTCTGAGCAGGTCGATTTTGAGACTCCGCCGCTTTTGACACCTGAAGAGGATGATAGATGGAAATATAAAGAGACGAAGACATTCAGTGAATTCTTCGGCAGTAAGTCGGCGGAACCGACAGAGGTGCCGCAGGCTGATTTGACCACTGATGAAATGGATGAGGAAGACGCATATGAAGAGCAGGCACTCCCAGTGAACCAGGAGCTTCAGCCCGAGGATCTCGAAGTGTCGGAAGTGGCAGAGGAAGCAGAAGAGGCAGCGGAACGGAAGGACAGCGGCAATTTCCTAGTCAATATGTTCGGGACCAGGGAAGAGACATTTACAAAGGTCCGTGTCTGTATCGTCCAGGAGCGGGATACATTGGAAAAGATTGCGACGCGATATGATGTGCCGGTGAGCTCGATTGCCAGCTCCAATAATTTGGAGGAGGAGACAGTATCGGAGGGCCAGCTGCTGGTCATACCGCAGCGGCGGCAGAAGAAGAACTGATCAATATAATGAACGGGGTGTGCTAGATGGAAAATATCGACCGAATACTAGCTGCCTATGGCATCACGCCAGCCTCGGTTCACACCATTACCAGTCGCCTGTCTAAAGTGCAAACGCACCAGGCGGCTTTTGCTTTAAAAAGGTCATCCCTCCATCCGGAGCGGCTCGACCGCTGGCTGATGGTCGTCCAAGGCAAGCATAATTTCTACCGTGAAGGAGTTCCGCCGGTCTATCAGACATTGCAGGAGAACTTCTATGTAGTGGATGAAGGGGAAGTGTATTATTTGATGCCATGGCTTGAACGGCATCGTACAGATGAACCGGATCATCCTTATGAAATGCTGTTCTCCACACTCGGAAAAATCCATGCCTCCTCCAGCAAACGCTATCCAATCGATTATGAGGCTTATGCTTTGGCCATCCGAAAGCAAAAAGAAAAGCTCCAGCAGGACAGGGAGGAGCTTTTGGGCTTGGTGGAGCGGTTTGAATCCCAAACGTATATGGGCGTCGTGCCGCTGCTTGTCTGCACCCATTATAAGGATTTGGAGCATGTGTCCGCCATGCTGGATAAATGGTATGACCATTATGATGCGGATCTGAAGGAAGACCCCGAGATGGAGCACAGTGTGCTGCACGGTAATTTACGCCCTTCCCATGTGCAGGAGGGCAGTACGCTGCACTTACTTAATTGGGAAAAAACCAAGCTTGGCAATCCCAGCTTGGATCTTGCGGCCTATTATAAAGAAGAATGGCGTTTTGCCGACAGCAATGTGACGAGTCCGCCTTATTATCTGCACTCATATGAGGAATATCGGCAAATGAAGAAAAATGAAGAGAGCCTGCTCATGCTGCATCTGCTGCACCCGGGACGGTATTTGAAGCAAATCAGGCAGTATGTAAATGCACCGCAAAAGGCGAATACTCCTGCTGTCGTACAGGAATTGACCCAGACACATAGGCAGCTGACACAGGCCCTCCAAGTGCAATCCTATTTCCAGGATTTACGGAATCAGGAAAACCAAGAAGATGAAGAAGCTTGATCAGAATGATTTAGCCTGGAAGCTGAAGTAAAGAGCGATCAATCCCCCGAGCAATAAAATATCCAATATCGACGGGAACAGCAATGTACGGATGAACTGGAAGATGATCAGCGGGACCATCGCCTTTTCGGTGACATTGATCCAATACCGGAGAAAGCCAGGCATGTTGTTGCGGTTGATTTTACTCATTTTCATCCCTCCTGTAGAAAGTATATGAATGGGAAAAGCTAGGCGTTTACCCTTTTTTGAAAAAAATATGCGACTGCATTGACTTTTTTACGGTAAAGTGGATACAATAAGCTATACATGATATAAATGCTTTGACAGGGAAGAGTATAGTGTAAGGATCCATACTAGAGAGGGAAGCAATTGGTGGAAGTTTCCCGGAAACCTGCAGTAGAATGTCGCCCTGTATGCAGCGACCCTGAACACGGATGTCAGTAGGGGAAGCCGGTGAAGAGCCGTTATCTCCCTCGAGTGTGCGACACAGCTGTCTTGTGTTGGCAAATGAAGGTGGTACCACGGAAACTGACCCTTTTCGTCCTTTTGGATGAGAAGGGTTTTTATATGTCACCAAAAGCATTGAAGGAGGAACCAGGCATGACAACAGACAAATCACAAGAAACCAACTCCCTGCCGTCCAAATACGATCCTGCCAGCATCGAATCGGGCCGCTATCAGTTCTGGCTCGACGGCAAATATTTCGAGGCCACCGGAGATGAAAGCAAACAGCCATACTCCATCGTGATCCCGCCGCCGAACGTAACCGGAAAACTTCACCTCGGTCACGCTTGGGATACGACATTGCAGGATATCATCACCCGCATGAAGAGGATGCAAGGCTACGATGTGCTTTGGCTCCCGGGTATGGACCATGCCGGCATTGCGACACAGGCGAAAGTGGATGCCAAACTTCGTGAACAAGGCATCAGCCGTTATGATTTAGGGCGTGAAGGCTTCCTGGAGAAGAGCTGGGAATGGAAAGAAGAATATGCGAGCTTCATCCGCAAGCAATGGTCCAAGCTGGGACTTGGCCTTGATTATTCGCGTGAGCGTTTCACACTGGATGAGGGCCTTTCCGAGGCGGTGAAAGAAGTATTCGTCACGCTGTATGAAAAAGGCTTGCTGTACCGCGGCGAATATATCATCAACTGGGATCCAGTCGCCAAAACGGCGCTATCCGATATCGAGGTCATCCACAAAGATGTGCAAGGTCATTTCTACCATATGCGCTATCCTTTGGCAGATGGAACTGGACATATCGAGATTGCGACGACACGTCCGGAAACATTCCTTGGCGATACGGCAGTAGCTGTACACCCGGATGACGAGCGCTACCAGCACTTGATCGGCAAAACCGTCATCCTGCCGGAAGTAAACCGCGAGATCCCGATCGTGGCTGATGAGTATGTAGACATGGAATTCGGTTCCGGTGCGGTGAAAATCACCCCTGCCCATGATCCGAATGACTTTGAGGTAGGCAATCGCCATGATCTTGAGCGTATCCTTGTCATGCATGAGGATGGCACAATGAACGAAAATGCCGGTAAATATAATGGCTTGGATCGTTTCGAGGCGCGCAAGCAAATTGTCAAAGATCTGCAGGAGCAAGGTATCCTGTTCAAAATCGAAGAACATATGCACAGCGTCGGACATTCCGAACGAAGCGGTGCTGTAGTGGAACCATATCTATCCACGCAGTGGTTCGTAAACATGGAACCATTAGCCAAGCAAGCATTGGAATTGCAGGCTGGGGAAGACAAAATCAGCTTCGTGCCAGAGCGATTCGAAAGGACCTACACGTATTGGATGGAAAACATCCGTGACTGGTGTATTTCCCGTCAGCTCTGGTGGGGACATCGTATCCCGGCTTGGTACCATAAAGAAACAGGCGAGGTATACGTAGGCAAGGAAGCGCCGGCAGACATCGAGAACTGGGAACAAGATCAGGATGTACTGGATACATGGTTCTCATCCGCCCTATGGCCGTTCTCGACAATGGATTGGCCAAACACGGACGCAGCCGATTTCAAACGCTACTTCCCGACCGATGTACTTGTGACAGGCTATGATATCATCGCCTTCTGGGTAAGCCGGATGATCTTCCAATCCAAGGAATTCACTGGCAAGCGCCCATTCAAGGATGTATTGATCCATGGCCTTGTGCGGGATGGAGAAGGCCGTAAGATGAGTAAATCCCTTGGGAACGGTGTCGATCCGATGGATGTCATCGAGAAATATGGTGCCGACTCCTTGCGTTACTTCCTATCGACTGGCTCATCACCGGGTCAGGATTTGCGCTTCCAATGGGAAAAAGTTGAATCGACATGGAACTTTGCCAATAAGATATGGAATGCTTCCCGCTTCGCCTTGATGAACATGGAAGGCTTGAAATACGAAGACATCGATCTGTCCAAAGAGAAGAGTCTGGCCGATAAATGGATCCTTACCCGCTTGAACGAAACAATCGAAGCAGTGACATACAATGCCGAGAAGTATGAATTCGGTGAAGCCGGCCGTCATCTGTACAACTTCATCTGGGATGATGTGTGTGACTGGTATATCGAAATGGCGAAGCTGCCGCTTTACGGCGAAGATGAAGACGCGAAGCAGATGACACGTTCTGTCCTGGCCCATGTACTGGATCAGACAATGCGCATGCTGCACCCATTCATGCCATTCATCACAGAGGAAATCTGGCAGCAGCTGCCGCATGAAGGGGAGTCCATCACGATTGCTGCCTGGCCGACAGTCAACAAAGACCTGCATGATGAAAAAGCAGCAGAAGAAATGAAACGGCTTGTGAGCATCATCCGCTCTGTCCGCAACATCCGTGCAGAAGTGGATACACCGATGTCCAAGCAAATCCAGCTGCTCATCCAGGCAGAAGACAGCGAGATCGAAGCGGAGCTCAAAGCGCAGCAGCACTATATCGAACGTTTCTGTAACCCGAGTGAGCTGACGATTGCCACAGAAATCCAGGCACCGGATAAAGCAATGTCGGCAGTTCTCACCGGTGCAGAGCTTTATTTGCCGCTTGAAGGCTTGATCGACATCTCCAAAGAAATCGAGCGTCTTGAAAAAGAACTTGATAAATGGACGAAAGAAGTCGAGCGTGTCGAGAAGAAGCTTGCCAACCAAGGATTCATCAGCAAGGCACCACAAAAAATCGTCGACGAAGAACGTGCCAAGCAAGCAGACTATGAAGACAAACGCGCACGCGTACAGCAGCGCATCAACGAACTGAAAGGCTAAACACACAACAAGACGCACTAGAATTTTGCTAGTGCGTCTTTTTTTATTTAAGGAGAGATAAAAATGCTGCCATTCCAGAAGCTCGAAACCAAACGGATAATATTGGATGAAGTAAAAATGAACGATGCCCCATACGTATTTGCAGCCCTGTCCGACCCCAATGTAACGCAGTACTACGGCATGGAGCCGCTGCAGTCAATCGAAGAAGCAGAGCGAGTCATCTCCTCCTTCCGCTGCGGCCTGCAGGAAGGCCGCGTCATCCGCTGGGGCATGTTCTGCAAGGAAGAAGGACGCTTCCTGGGAACCATCGGCCTGCACCAAGTGAACCGCAGCAACCGGCGAGCCGAAATCGGTTATGAGCTGCATCCGGATCATTGGAAAAAAGGTTTTGCGAGTGAAGCGATGGAGGCTGTACTGGGCTACTGCTTCCATGAATTGGATCTGCTCCGCATCGGGGCGATGGTTTATCCGGAGAATGAAGCCTCTGCCGCACTCCTGGAGAAACACGGCTTCATGAAGGAAGGCTTATTGCACAGTTATTATTATCATGGGGGGAAAGCCCATGATGCAAATGTGTATGCGCTGCTGCGTGAGGGATGGAGGTAAGCAGGAATATAGGAATGGACCCTCTGAGAATTTTTGTAGGCACTCCATCATGCTGAAAAGAATCTTTTAATTGCAGGATTTGTATTGGCTTTGCAGCAAGTGAATGAGCTGCTAATGGCAGCTTCAGGAGATAATTGATTCACGCTCACACCTCCACCTGGAGCATCGAATAGACAAAGAGCATATTCGGAATCCAGGGGATTAAAGGTGTGAAGCGGGAAGAAATAAAAATCCAGATTCTTTACTTGCCTTTGCTTAGATTACTGCTTTATCATCCTTTTAGTCCAGATATATCATGCAGTCTTTTTACTTCGCGTGATGCAAGATACGGCTCGCTTGATTCCCTGTACTTCCGGTAGTGCTCGGTTTCAAGATGTGCTTGAAGTGCCGCTTCATCACTCCACTTTTCAAAGAATACAAAAGTACCATCGTGTTCCTCTGATTCATGTAAAGCGTAAAGTATGCAGCCTGCTTCGGCGCGTGAAGGGCCGACAACGTCCAATAAAACCTCTTTAAGCTCTTTTTGTTTATCTGCTTTCGCTGATAAGGTTGCTAGGATGGTGATCATGATATTACCTCGCTTACTTTGATTTACTATAGGCAATCGGAGAGGAGCCTGCTTCATATTATATACCAGATTGCCTCTTAACCAATACAAAGCGCTTTCCGTTCTTTGCATGATGTAGGGATGATTTTAAATCATTTTCTCCATTATCGGAAACTTTAATCCACCTTTTACAAGGAAACGGCTTGTCTCTTTTAAGCCGAACTTATGATAGAAATATGCTTTATCCTGACGCGCGTTGCACCATACTCTGCTGACACCGATGTTTTGGCATTTCCCTAATATGAATTTCAACAGCATACTGCCGTATCGCTTGCCCTGTTCTTCCGGCAGCGTGGCAAACTTCCTGAATTGGGCTTCATCTTCCTCAATGAATAGAGAGATGACGGAACTAATTTATCATTGATAAAAAGTCCATAATGTTGGCCGGCATCATCATGTTCCAATATGACATAATCAAGATGTTTATCTGGCCACAAAACAAGATGACGTATTTTCCAGGTCATTTCTTTTGGGATTGGTTTGATGATAGGCTTCATTCTTATTATCACCCCTTTGAAGTATAGTAGGGATCTGAGCGGAAAGCATATAACCTTATTATAAATGCATCAAATGAAAAAGGTATATGGTCACATAGGATTTATGGAAACGACAAAGGATATGTAAGCATCCGAAACAAGCAGGGGCGGATGCAATTTCAGATATTTTGCAGTATCTTTTCTGATCCGTCTTTCAATATGGAGTGTCAAAACAGCTTATAGACATTACGGAAGAGCAATGGAATTTTTCAAGTGAAACGAAAACATTATTTAACTGCTGAAAACAATAATGCTGGGGAAGCATCAGCCTTCTGAATATAAAGAAAAGGTAAAAGACCTCTATTGTTAATAGATCGGCTTTTACCTTTAGGATGATCCTTTGGTAAAACTAGTATTTTAGCTTGATGAAGCATGTTTCTGATTAGAAATTGTAGGCCTCTCCATCATTTGGGACTAGCACATTGGCATGGATTCCTTTATCATGAATGAAATCCTTTAGCTCTGCCCTCGATAATCCCCAGTGATTCACAGCTTCCATATGAACAGAGATTATTTTTGCGTTGGGAGCGGCTTTATGAACTTCATAAATATCGTCTTTCCCCATGACAAGGGAACCGCCTTCCAGGAATTGATTGTCTCCACCGTTAACGACGATAACTTCCGGGGCATGTTTATGGATTCCTTCTTTGACACCATCATACCAAACGGTATCTCCTGCTACGTATAATGTCTTTTCGCTTGGATGCTTGAAAACAACGCCGCATACTTGGCCTGCAGCTTCCAAGATTGGGCCTCTTCCATGTTCGCCCTTGGTTTTGATTAATTGAATTCCTTCAAAAGTCGTATCCTTCTGCAGTACCTCGACATTTTGGAATCCTGCATCTTTGATTTGTGCTTCATCTTCCTCATTCTGCGTAAATAGCTTTATATCTTTTGGGAGTGCTTCTTTTGCGGCATCGTCCCAATGGTCCAAGTGCAAGTGTGTGACAATAACTGCATCAACGCCATCAAGGATATCATCGATCGATATCGGCAAGTCGGCGAGGGGGTTATTCTGATCCTGCCGTGGTGAGTCAGGGAATGGAGGATAGGCGCCTTTGTCCGCTAACATCGGGTCGATCAAGAACCTTTTCCCTGCATAGCTCACCAGTATGGTTGCATTGCGAATTTGCTGTATCTGCATATTCAGTGGCTCCTTTACTAAAAGTTTTCTTTGTACAATGTATAGTCTATACTGGCTGTAATGGGAGTTACATAACGCAAATCAAGTATTTTGAAGGGTTTACTTGATTAATGAAAGGATTTTTAACATGTTGGATAATACGGACATTCGGATTTTGGAGGAGCTATCCAAGAACAGCCGCGTAACGATGAAGGAATTGGGGGAGAAGGTCCATTTGACTGGACAAGCCACTTCTGCCAGAGTAGCGAAGCTGGAAGATGGCGGTATCATTGAAGGATACACGATCAAAGTGAATCAAGCTGAATTAGGCTGTCATATACATGCTTTCATTACCATTATTACGCAGAGTTTACATCATCAGCCCTATCTTGCATTTATAAAAAAACAGGCGGAATATACGCTTCATCATTATAAAATCAGCGGGGATGGCTGTTATCTCCTTGAATGCAGATTTCCGTCAAATGAGGATTTGGATGAGTTCCTGACACAATTGAACAAGTATGCGAATTACAAATTGACCACTGTCATCAACACCATGGAGTGATCAGCAAACGAGGAAGTATATAAAATGAAGAGGTATCCTGATTGGAGTACCTCCTCATTTCATGTCTTATGATCTTACTTGAAAGCTGGCACATCTATCTTAAAACGATTTTTAACTAAATTTTTCACATCGACGGATGCCTGATCATATGAAATGTCCTTGATTACTTGTATCTCTTCAATCAAGAACTCTTCTGCATTCTTGAATATTTTTTTGTCAGATTGAGACAGACGGCCTTCCGAAGTATGGAAGTGCAGCAAATCTCTTAGTATCTGACTGATTTCTAAAGTGGTACCTGATTTCATCTTGTTGTCTAAGACTTTTGACCGTTCACTTACTGAAGAAGGCAAAGGAACACCATTTTCATAAAAATCCAATTTTACCAATTCTAGTTGCTCTGATGAAATGATGGGGCGCAGGCCATTCTGATTTTCGCTCTGACTTGGGATAAATACATGCAGCTTTTTGTAAGGGAAAAATATCTTGAAATACTCTTTATCCCTCATATATTCCTTCGACTCAATGGTTCCTGTTCCGTGAAATGGATAGAATACACTATCTCCGCCTTTTAGCAAATTAACAATCTCCCTTCAAAGATACCTCTATTATACCACAAAGGAGTTTTTCACTTTTCGTCTGCTCAACTGCTTGCGTTTCACGAATTGTCTTTGAAATATATGATATTGAACAAAATATAATAACAAAAACATATTGACTGTTTATCCTATTTCCTGTAGGATACTCATTATATTAATAAATGAGCGTTGAATGGATCGCAGTAGTGTATGTTCTCCCTGCCAAAAGAGAGCTGACGGATGGTGTAAGTCAGTGCAAAGAACAGCGCGAATTACAATCTGGGAGCTTTTCTTCTTCGAGGCCATGAGGTGAGGGGAAGACGGTTGACAGCCGTTATGAGGAATGAGAGATCGGCATATCGCATGTCGATAATCAGGGTGGTACCGCGATATATTCGTCCCTGCTGGATTATTTCAGCAGGGACTTTTTATATGTATTAGAAAACCCCTGGCTATGCCGGGGGTTCCAGAAAGCTTCAAGCGTGGTAATAAAAAAACCTCACTTCATGGTAGGATAAAGTTGGTTTCCCGACCACTTTATCTCGCCATAGAAGGAGGAGTGCCCTATGAAGGACATGAACAGTTTAGCACATACAACATGGAATTGTAAGTATCACGTAGTATTTGCGCCAAAGTACAGAAGGCAGGTTATTTACGGAAAATACAAAAAGAGTATCGGACAAATTATTAGGGATTTATGTGAACGGAAAGGTGTGATTATCCATGAAGCAAATGCTTGTCCGGATCACATTCATATGTTGATAAGTATCCCGCCGAAATTAAGTGTGTCACAATTTATGGGATACTTAAAAGGGAAAAGTAGTTTAATGATATTCGATCGTCATGCCAATTTAAAATATAGATATGGAAATCGAAAATTTTGGTGTCGAGGATTCTATGTTGATACAGTCGGGAGAAATAAGAAACAAATACAAGAATATATTAGGAATCAGCTAAAAGAGGACTATATGGGCGATCAATTGACATTATTCGAAGAGTACGATCCATTTACAGGAGAAAAAAATCGGAAGAAATAAAGAAATTCTTTAGAATTGGTGAGTAGATGTGGTGCAAGAGGGAACCCATTCAGCGGGCCTTTGAGGCCTAGGCCGGTAACAAAGGCTTTTAGCCGCAGAACAAACCACCAGTTCACACTGGTGGTTTTGATTGTTTTGATAAGCTAAATATTGGATAAGCGATGAATGGATTGAAGTAGTGCATGTTCTCCCTGATACAGAGAGCTGACGGATGGTGCGAGTCAGCGCAAAGAACAGCATGAATTACGATCCTGGAGCTTTTCTTCCTCGAAGCCAAGAGGTGAGGGGAAGACGGTTGACAGCCGTTATGAGGAATGAGAGATCGGCATATTGTATGTCGATAATCAGGGTGGTACCGCGATTATTTCGTCCCTGCTGAATGATTTCAGCAGGGACTTTTTGTTTTGGAAAATGAATAACAGATAAGTGATGAATGGATGATAGTAGTGCATGTTCTCCCTGAACCAGAGAGCTGACGGATGGTGCGAGTCAGTATAAAGAACAGCATGAATTACGATCCTGGAGCTTTCTTCCTCGAAGCCAAGAGGTGAGGGGAAGACGGTTGACAGCCGTTATGCAAATGAGGGATTGGCGTATTTTTATGTCAATAACTAGGGTGGTACCGCGATTATTTCGTCCCTGCTGAATGATTTCAGCAGGGATTTTTCGTTTCCTGATACTTGCTTAAAGGAGGTGGTCGGCCATGGACGATGATTATCACTATATGCAACTCATCACAACAAGATTTGATATAGAAAGAGGAGAAAAAAATGAGTCGAAATGGTTTGCGGAAAGAGCTTTTACCTAGACACGTCCAGTTTTTGGCATTGGCTGGTATGATCGGTACTGGTATTTTCAAAGGAAGCGGGGAGACATTGGGGATTGCCGGACCAGGTGTGGTCGTTTCCTACTTGCTTGGCGGTGCATTATTGCTGATTGTAATGGTTGCTTTGGCTGAAATGGCGGTTGTGTACCCCAATCATAATGTGCAGCATCTCGTGCATAAAGCGTTTGGATTCCATATATCCTTCATCGTTGGCTGGCTGTACTGGATCAACTGGACGCTCGTTACAGTGGTGGAGATCCTGGCAGCAGGTTCGTTTTTGCAGTTTTGGTTCACGGATACACCACTTTGGCTGTTGAGCGCCATTTGTGCAGCGGTTATCATAGGCATAAATAGTTTGCAGGTGAAATTCTATGGAGAGATGGAATTTTGGTTCGCTAGTATTAAAATCATTGCACTTGTATTATTTATCCTGCTGGGCGGGGCGGTCCTGCTTGGGTTGACGGATTTTGCACCAGATACACCGACCCAGCATCTGCTCGGACATGGCGGATTCTTCCCCAATGGCATGCAGGGTGTATTCGCGGCCTGTTTGATCGTCATGTTTTCATTTGGGGGATCAGAGCTTATCGGGGTTGCCATTTCGGAAACAAAAGATGTGAAAAAGGTGTTGCCTAAAGTGATCAAAGGCGTCGTATGGCGGGTATTGCTATTTTACATTTTACCTATCATCATCATTTCCGGGCTCATTCCTTGGAATGAAGTGGCCGGGACGGAAAGCCCGTTTGTTCAAGTGATGGATGCAATCGGTATTCCTGGGGTTGCCCATGTGATGAATTTCATTTTACTGACTGCTGTTTTGTCAGCTGCAAATTCAGGAATGTTTGCCACTTCCAGGACCATGTATTCCCTGGCTGAAAAAGGGGAGGCACCAAAGCTCCTGGCGAAAACCACCAAAGCGGGATCACCGATCAACGCCATCACCTTGAACGCTGTCCTATTATTGGTTGGGGCTGGGCTCGCATACTTTGCACCTGATAGCATCATTGGCACGATGATGACGATACCTGGATTCACCATGCTGCTGCTTTGGATCGGGATTTGTGCAGCACAGCTTAAGCTGCGTCCCGATTATGCAGAAATGCCCCATTTCAAAATGAAGCTGTTCCCAGCAACGACGATTATTGGGCTGGCAGGCCTTGTCATCATCTTGCTCGGATCATCGTTCAGCAAAGGCATTTCAGTGGGAACGGTAGTGTGCTTTACGGCTTTGGCGGTATTGATCATATTGGCTTTTATTTTGGGACGGGGCAGAAAACAAGTGGAAACAGAATGGAAAATGCACAATGATACGCACAATCCTTAAAAGGGTCACTTGACGTGACCCTTTTTCTGGATGCAGCATCAATGAAAGCCTGCTGATTACAAGTCTGACTTGTCCTTTTTAAGCAGCCTAGTATATGTAATGAACCGTGCATGCTATTTGTCATGACTTTAACTGTCCACGACTTTGTTTTTTATAGGCTAATGGTGTCATCCCAATGGATTTACGAAATTTAGCGATAAAATAACTGCTGCTATTAAATCCAATTTGATAAGCCACTTCTGTGACATTGGAATTCTGATTCTGAAGCAGGGGAAGGCTTTTTTGTATCCGATATTCGATTACGTAATTCATGGGGGATTGATTGACTATGCGCTTAAAATAACGGCAGCATTCAGCCCGGCTTAGCTGCCCGGCTTTCGCGATATCGGCCAAAGTGATTTTTTCATCAAAATGGAGGTGGATCCAATGGAGCATTCGTTTCATCCGCTGATTCCTAATCCTATCTGATTCGCTGTATTCCAGTTGCATACCATTCATGATCAAGTTCTGCCAGATAAGATTAAGGTGATTGACTATATCTATCTCGTAGAAAGGATCCTTTTGCTCGATCAATTGATGAATATCCAATATTGCTTTAAGGATGTTTCTTTCCCATTGATCCTTCCTGCCTATATGCAAGTGCGTTAAATTAGTTGCTTGGATATAAGGATATACGTACTTAGCGTGCAGTTCTTTGGATAGAAAAATTTCAGGGGAGGCGTTTAAACATATATAAATACAGCCTGAATTGTTGTAATCATCAGCCTTATGAAGACAGCCGCTATTGATAAAAATACCTTCGCCCTTGCTGACCTTCACTTTCTCTTCATTGATTTGGAATGCTGCACTACCGTTAATGATCAGCACGAATTGGATCTCATTATGCCAATGCAGCGGAATATGCCCATGTATATTTTCCTTGATTTTTGTTTCGTAGCAGGCTAGTGGTAATTCAACGGTTCTATGCTGGGTTAATTCCTCTAATTCCTGATTGATTAAAAAATCTTTGATCTGCATCTCTTACCTCAATATATTTATATTTTTATATACGATATTGCTATCAAATAGCAGTTTCTTTTTTTATCATGACATTATTGTAGCAGAGTAAGGAGGTTGAATTGTGGAAAACAAGCAAATAGCAGGTACTGCTTTGGTATTGTTGGGAGCTATCTTTTGGGGAGTCTCAGGAACGGTAGCCCAATTTTTGTTCCAAACGAAAGGGTTCAGTACGGAGTGGCTTACAGTAGTAAGATTATTGGCAGCTGGTGTTGCCTTATTGACAATTGCTCGCATGAAAGAGGGACGAAAGGTATGGGCTGTCTGGAAAAATAAGCAGGAAGCTATAAGTCTCATTCTTTTCGGTATTCTGGGAATGCTCGCTGTCCAATATACATATTTTGCCGCAATAGAACATGGAAATGCTGCAACAGCGACCATTCTCCAGTATTTAGCACCAGCTCTCATCACATGCTATCTGGCTATACGATCCAGGCGTTTGCCCTCATTCCCCATTAGTGTATCTTTAGTCATTGCCATTATAGGTACTTTCCTGCTTGTAACCGGTGGAAATCTGCAATCTCTCACCATATCCGGCTGGGCCATTTTCTGGGGTGTTGCCTCGGCTTTCGCTTTAAGCTTTTACACATTGCAGCCCTTGAAACTGCTGGCAAGCTGGGGTGCAAGAATTGTGGTGGGGTGGGGTATGCTGATCGGCGGGTTCTGCTTCAGTTTCATTCATCCCCCTTGGCAAATGGAGGGCGAATGGTCATTATCATCCTCAGCCGCCATTTTATTTGTCATCATCTTTGGTACCATCATCGCTTTTTATTTTTACTTGGAAAGTACAAAGTATATCGCAGCTTCCAAGGTAAGTATCCTGGCATCCGTCGAACCATTGTCTGCAACTTTTCTGTCCATACTGTGGTTTCAAATTCCATTCGGTCTGCCGGAGTGGGGTGGCGCAATCCTGATTCTAATTACGATAACAATCCTATCCATTATGAAAGGTGAAAGGTGATAAGCCTGTTCACTTTGTGTGGAGCCTTTTGTCTTTCCAGCGATGATCCTGGCTTGGTGTAATTTATGACTAAGAAAAATGCCACCCCATAAAGGGATGGCATTTTTCTTAGTTAGGTCCGACAACTGCATGCGGAACATAGGGTTCTTCGAGAAACGCGACTTCTTCATCTGTCAGCTTGACGGATAAAGAACCTACGGCATCCTCCAGATGCGAAATTTTCGTGGCACCGATGATAGGGGATGTCACCGTTTCTTTCGATAACAGCCAGGCGAGCGCGATATGGATGCGCGGCACACCATGTTTCTCAGCCACTTCCGCTACCCGTTCGACAACCACTCGATCAGCATCAGCAGTTGCATCATATTTGGATCTTTGGATCTGATCCGTCTTGGAACGCAGGGTTGTTTCCGACCAATCACGCGTCAATCTTCCTGAAGCGAGCGGACTGTACGGAGTCACACCGATTTTTTCTTCTTTGCAAAGAGGGAGCATTTCCCGCTCTTCTTCGCGGTAAATGAGGTTATAATGATTCTGCATCGATACAAAGCGTGTCCAATTATGTTTCTCTGCTACATGCAATGCTTTTTGGAACTGCCAAGCATACATGGCAGAAGCTCCGATATATCTAGCTTTTCCTGCCTTCACGATATCATGCAATGCTTCCATTGTCTCTTCGATCGGGGTGTTATAATCCCAGCGATGGATGATATAAAGGTCGATATAATCTGTACCCAGTCTCTTGAGGCTTTTATCTATCTCGCTCATGATAGCTTTGCGCGATAGACCGGCACCATTTGGACCTTCATGCATCCGCCCATGGATTTTGGTCGCCAGCACTATTTCGTCACGATTTGCATAATCCTTTAAGGCACGCCCAAGGAATTCTTCACTGGTTCCCATTGAATATACATTTGCCGTATCGAAAAAATTGATTCCCAGATCAAGTGCCTTTTTGATGATGGAACGACTTTGTTCCTCGTCAAGCACCCATTGATGTATCCATTTTTCAGCATCCCCAAAACTCATGCAGCCAAGACTGAACCTGGACACATCCAAACCTGTATTCCCTAGCTTTGTATACTCCATATATAGTCCTCCCTTAGCAGATTGACTTATGTATCCTCCTTCATTATGTCACAAACCTGGGCATGACCATAAACCCGATCATGGCAAGTTTTTGCCTGATCCTATCAAAGATCACTTTCCATATGCGTGCTTTCTGTGAATCTAATAATGGAGGGACGGTGGTTTCTTGGATAAATGCCAACCTGATTTCGGGCACTCATAGAGTGTCTTTTCTTTTGTTGGAGAGGATAAAGTATACGTTTACTGTTAAAATGATAGTATTCAAAATGATCAAAGTAGGTGGTTAATATGGCTGACCTCGTTCAAAAACTTCAATCGAATGCTTTTGATTTGACGGATGCGCAACGAAGGATTGCAGAATATATCATTCAAAATCCTATCGATGTTGCCTTTTTGACTGTGGATAAACTTGCTACAATCGTAGGGACAAGTACGGCAACGATAATGAGGTTTTCTGCTGCGGTAGGTTATTCAGGATTTTCGGAGCTGCAAAGGGAGCTCCAAGCGTCGATGAAGCACAAGGCTGCGCCGCAAACAAGGCTGGAGGCAAATCTAAAAAGTGCAAGTAAAAGCGAGCTCATGCATCAGCATGTGGAACAGCAATACAATAATATTCAATCGTCTTTGGATAGCATTTCGGCCGAGACCTTACAGGCAATAATCACTTTAATCGCTGAATCAGATCAGATATTATGTACGAGCGTGCGCAGCGGAAGGCCCGTAGGGGAATATCTTTCACTTGGGATCAATCGGATTTTGGGAAACAGCCGATATTTCAATGCGGATACGACTGATTGGATCGAGGACGCCGTTACATTTCATTCCTCCGATGTGGTCATAGCAGTCAGTTATCCGAGATATGCCAAACGGATCAGTCAACTTCTGCAAGTAGCAAAAGCAGCTGATACGAAAATAATTCTTATAACTGACAGCTATACTTCGCCTGTATCCAAATATGCGGATTACATATTACCGTGCCCGTCACCAAGTATCGGGTCACATAATTCCATTGTATCGGCTATCTTGATTGCCGACTATATCTTGAGTGCATTGGCAATCAATTATCCGGAGCGAACCAAGCCGCGATTAGACAAGATCAACTCCATTCTTACCGAAATGAGCTATCACACAAAATGAAATGTGTGATGGCTCATTTTATTTTTCTTTATGAAAGCGCTTTACAAAGGTAGGGAGCAATGGTATCATCACTTCATGAAAGTAATGGATATTACTTTTGTATAAAGTATAGTAACATTTATTACTAAGGGGGATGGGAGAGAAATGAAGGAAGCTTCTTTGTTGCCTGACGAGGTGATTGAGCTGGCCAAAAACTTGAATACTACACTTCTTGCTGATGTTATGGGATGTACGGGTGCGATGGATTACCGCATCAAACCAGTGAGCTCTGGTATGGGAATTGTAGGTACAGCTATGACTGTGAGCCTAAGACCCGGAGATAATTTATTTCTTCACCAAGCAATTTACTCAGCCAAGAAGGGCTATGTATTGGTCGTTGATGGAAAAGGACACACAAATAATGCCTATTTAGGGGAACTTATGGCTGGTTCTGCCAAAGCCATTGGTGTGGAAGGAATTGTGATCGATGGGCTGGTTAGGGACAAAAAAGCATTGGAAGAGCTGGATTTCCCGATTTACAGTAAGGGTTTCCACCCGAATGGGCCTTTTAAGGATGGTCCTGGTGAAGTGAACGAAGTCATCTCTTGCGGCGGAATTCGTGTTGCACCTGGGGATTTGGTCGTAGCAGATGATGATGGGGTGGTTGTCGTACCGGTCGATCGAATCGATGAAGTGCTTCATAAAGCATCGGAAAAATTGAAATATGAGGAAAAACGTCTGGAAACGATCGCACAATATGGTTCCCAGGAAGATCCCGATCCAATATCATTGGTGCCAAAATGGTTGGAAAGCAAAATCAAACAGTATCGAGCATAGGGGGATGAAAGATATGGAATTAGGTTTTGTCGGGTTTGGAGAAGCAGCTTTTGAGATGGCATCTGGATTGAATAGGGAAGGCATTGATCGATTTTACGCATATGATGCCCTTTTGGATAATCCGAATTTTTCTGATCGTATAAGGGAAAGAGCCTCTAAAGCAAATGTTTTGTTGCTGGAAAGCGCTGATGAAGTTTTAAAGGTTTGCAGCATTGTCATCGCCGCCGTTCCTGCCGATAAGACTTTGGAAGTGGCTCAATCACTGGCAGCCAGCTATAAAAAAGATTTGGTTTATGTGGACGTATCAGCCTCCACTCCGGAAATAAAGAAACAAGTGGCCAGTGTGGTCGAGGGGAGAGGGGCTTTATTTGTCGATGCGGCAATGCTTGGTCCATTACCTGTCTATCAGCATCGGGTACCGATTTCTGCGAGCGGAAGCGGCGCAGGCTCCTTTATAAAAACCATGACGGGATACGGGATGCAAATCACAAAAATAAGTGATCATCCTGGTGATGCTTCGGCTCTCAAGCTTATTAGGAGTATATATATGAAAGGTATCGCCGGTTTGATGGTTGAATTTTTGGAAGCAGCCAAGAAGTACGGTGTGGAAGAGGCGGCCATCAGTTCCATCGATGAAACCATGAATGCCAAAACCTTCGTGGAAACAATGAATCGGCTCGTGACAGGAAGTGCACTCCATGCGAAGAGACGTGCTGTCGAATTGGGTGGTTCTATCGAGATGCTGCAGGAATCGGATATAGATGCAAGCATTTCGATCGCTGCCCAGAAGAAGCTGGAGCGTCTTGCCCAGCTGGATATTCCAGAAAAATATAAAGGGAGTAAGCCAGACACCTGGGAAGAGATTCTTGACTTATTGATGGAAGGAAAGGAAGTTCATCACCGTTAAATGTAAGCGTTTTACTAGGATTGGAAGGGGAGGGAGAACGGATGACTGGTTTTATCGCGCTGGTAGTGTTCATCGCGGTCATTATTATATGGAATGTAGCAGTGAAGCGCAATATGGGGGAAGCGATGCTGCTGGGCTTCATTGCCACCGTATTGTTTGGCGGAACGGATGCCCCGGGATTATTTTGGGATGGTCTGGTATTTGCTTCCACTTATGAAGTATTATATGCTGCTGTGGCTTTTGTTTTCATGGCTTTCCTGGTTGATCAGCTCCATTTGATTCAAGCTCTTTTACGCATATTGAACTCACTTATTGGAAAGCTGCCAGGTGGTGCAGCTTACATGAGTACGCTGGGCTCCGCTATCCTAGGTGCTCTTTCTGGTTCTAATTCAGCAAATACAGCAACTACCGGATCGATTACAGCACAATGGATGATCAAATCAGGCTGGAGCCGTGAGACGACAGCGACTATCCTGGCTGGAAATGGCGGATTGGGAGCTGCATTACCACCGAACTCCTCGATGTTCATCATGCTGGGTTTTGCGCCGATCGGAGCGGTTGTTGCAGAGGGCGACCTTTACATTGCGCTTTTGATTGGGGGAGCTTATCAGGTCATTTACCGGCTTATACTAGTATTCTTTCTTGTGAAAAAGAACGGTATCAAGGCGCTTCCCTCTGAGGATTTAGTCGGATTCAGGGAAGCGCTGAAAATGGGCTGGAAGTCCATCTTCATTTTCTTCGGGGCATTGATTCCGATACTTGTCACCGTGGGGCCGATTGCCGAAGCTTTGAAGGATAATCCCAACATAGGCCCAGAAGCAATGGATGAAATTTCACTGATCACTTGGATACCGATCCTGATCATGATCATCAGCCTGATCATCGGCTGGAAACGGACACCAGGTTCGCTGTCGAATTGGTCCGAATTGCTATCATCTGCCATACCCCAATTCACGACAATCGGTGCGCTCATGCTATTTGCGGTGGCTGCCAGTGACGTTCTTTCGCAATTAGGGCTTGCAGATGACCTCAGTCAAATTACATCTTCACTTGATGTGCCGAAATGGCTGATGGTCCTCATGGTTGGCATATTAGTGACGCTGGTAGCTGGACCGCTGTCATCTACAGCCACTCTCACCGCCGTCGGCTTGGTTTCCTTCTCGGCACTGACCTCCGCTGGAGTGGATCCAATGGTAGCTGTCGTGGCAATACTGGCATTCTCATCAACCGAAGGAGCCTCACCACCAGCATCTGGATCCATATTCATCGCTTCTGGTCTGGCAGGTGCAAGACCAGAAAAAACGTTCATGCCGCTTATCGCCTACTACATGCTGCCGATAGTGGCAATCGGCTGGTTGATAGGAATGGAGATATTACCTGTATAAAGGGAAAGGTGTTGATATTCATGCGAAAAATCGCTGAGATATTGTTTAAAGTGCTTCTGGTGGCTTTTCTTACATGCGGCACACTGCTTGTGCTGGGGCAGATTCTAGGCATCATACTGCAAAAGGGAGAGCTTATCATTCTCAGCGCTGAATGGTTTAAAAATCCCACGATCATCCTGAGCGCATTATTCAGCCTTGTGGGCTTCTCACTGAATTATTTGCCAAAAAGGAACGATGCAAAGGAGCAAGATAGCAGTATGTATGGAGGTTGAATCTGGTGGCCGTGCTTTCGGGGACGTTCACAGGCACGGAATAAAGACCTGAGTCACTATCTCAGGTCTTTAAGCTGTCCAAAGAGGAGACTCATTTGTCTTATTTCCTTACAAGTACTTTATCGATGATGCCATATTCCCTCGCTTCTTCAGCAGTCATGAAATAATCGCGGTCCGTATCTGCAGCAACCTTTTCAATTGGCTGTCCAGTGGATGCGGCTATCAATTGATTGATATGCCGACGTTGTCTCGTGATCCTACTTGCAGTGATTGCAATATCTGCTGCCTGCCCCCTTACTCCCCCGAGCGGCTGATGAATCATTATTTCACTATTCGGCAGTGCATACCTCTTGCCCGGTGTCCCCGCCAGCAATAGGAGTGCGCCGAAAGATGCTGCCATCCCCGTGCAAATCGTCTGGACATCCGGTTTGATATACTGCATCGTGTCAAGGATGGAAAAACCTGCCGATATCGAACCTCCAGGGCTGTTGATGTATAGCGAGATATCTTTTTCCTGATCATCTGCTGCTAAGAATAACAGCTGCGCAACAATGGCGCTGGCCATCGCGTCGTTGATTTCTTCACTGACCATGATGATTCGGTCCTTTAACAGTCTTGAATAAATATCGTAGGATCGTTCTCCCATATTCGATTGCTCCACTACATAAGGTATCGTATTCATATTCCACACTCTCCTTTTCATTCTTCATCATTGGAACGGATTGAGAGGCAAATACGATACGGGTAAAAAAATTGCAGCACTTCAGGCTGCGGCCATACAGAGATTTGAATTTTTCCCGAAGCTTGAGCTTGGAGCGTGAAACAAATCGGGAATAATCCGGATGAGCACAGCGGGATCTTCTCTTTGAAGCGAGATTCCGACAAACTCCAATACATCCTCTTGATTCAAATTCTCCCAGGAGCTTTGAACGAGTGGGTGGATGGTGTTGGATTGGATATTCAAGCGAGCCCGGTGCAGCAGTGCTTTCACAGCTGAATCATTCAAGTCGAGCAAATCTGCTATCTCCATGGTTTGAAAATGAAATGCTTCCTTCAAAGCAAACACGATCAACTGCTTCGGTGTCAGTTTTTTCAGCTTCTCCAGCTGCTGTTCTGCGTCTTTCTTTTCATCTGAAGCTGTCTCCCTGATTTCCGATACAAGCTCTTCTTTCTTCTGTTTGCGTATCCGATCGATCCAGGCGTGATAGGCAATCTTTTTCAACAGGCTTACAGGCGGAGGGAAGGAGTCTTTATATTTAATCAAACTTCTCAATACAGCTTCCTGCGTGATTTCATCACTATCCCATTTATTCTTCGTCAAGTACATGCAATAGTGTGACAGCTTATCCATCGTTTCCGCTAATTGTGTTTGGCGATCAACTTGCTCATGCTGCTCCATTATGTCATCACCCCTTTCTCACTTAAACGCCGTGATGCTGTATTTCGATATGGGTTTCTTTCTTTTTTTGAATGGATGGCACAGATTATTTATTTTTGCGTTTCCCTTTAACCATACCATCACCTTGGCTAATAGCAAACAGTCTCATGAACGTAGCTGCTGGTCTGCGTGCAGTCTCGGTCTTAAGACGGAGATAATCCCATCCCACAGATTGTTTGCTGTGTATTTCCAATTACTTATACTGGAGGTGACAAACGGAAGAGGGAAGGTTGGTAGAATGGAAGTTTCATCAAATAAATTGCAATTATCTCGAAATCGCAATTTCAGGCTTGTTTTCATAAGTATGCTGTTTTCTGCACCTGGCTATTATGTTTATTTCATGGGTGCCATAACCTCATCCTGTTATTGTTTAGTATCACTGAACAACATTTTCCTGGCCATGAGCTGAAAATATGCTGAGACGTCCCTTGCCTTCGATAGGGGATATGAACTAGAAGGACGATCCCCAAGATTGGTGCATTAAAATGCACCAGATAGGAAAATGATGCGAACTCATATTGTATAATGAAGTATGCATATGACAGCCATCTGTAGTATTCTTTTTCTATGAATATTTAACCTTTGTGAATTTCAGTTTTTGACATCTTTCCATGGAGGTGGATCATGGAACACGAAATTTTTTCTGTATTCTTGGGGATTGTGTTCATCGTGTTAGCTTATTTGGTGAATGTCAAAAAGATGGTCGGCATTCTGAGAGGGTATAATCAGCAGCGGATCCGAGACAAACAAAAATTCATCGATCTCGTCAGTCCGTTCTACTTGGTCAGCGGAGCCATCTTGATTTTAGTGCCTTTTATTTTCTCACCGGAATGGAGTATGGTTGCCATCCATTTAGTCATCATGGCTAATTTAATCCTGTTGATTTATGTGAATGTGAAGATGGTGGACAAGTAACTTCTTTCTTATTTTCTATAGCCGCTGCACGTTATTTGAGTTTGCAGCTTCATATAGTCATACATCAGCCGTGCATGTCTGCCTTCTTGTGTACGGGGATCAAGCAATGGACGAAGACGGTTCATAAATGCTTGATCACATTCACAGCGATTTCCGTTCCTTCTGTAGCAGATATCATGCTGTCTGCAGGCAGCGTCCACTCTATTGACGGGCGCACCTGGACCGCTGCAGCCCGGTCCGCACCAGTTATATCCTGGGAAAATACAAAAACGCGGCATATCGTCCCTCCTTCCGGTTTGAAAGTACTGATGGTCCAGCATATACACAATCCATCCATTGTGTATATGCTGTTATCCTATCCGAGGGACCTTATTTCTTAAGAGAGACAATCCTAATTTGTTGAATGATGCCGCATAGGGGGCATATCTGATATATACACTAAAAACGGTCAGTGGCTTACGATGCCTCTGGCCGTTCCTATTATATTATGACCATTCTTGTCATTTATCTGATATAGACCCTGCTTGAAACCTTTTGCGCGATGCTAAATCCTTCTTTTATCGTTCCATCCTTATTTATTTGCCATCTGTACCCGTGATAGCAGAGGACGATCATTATCCCATAATACGTTTACCGGGATCCCGAAAAATTCGGAAAGCCGTTCACTCGATATCATATCAGTCGTATCTCCAGATGCGAACACCTTGCCTTCCTTAAGCAAAAGTGTCTTATCGAAGGCAGGTGAAATCTCTTCGATATGATGGGTCACATAGATGATGGTAGGTGCATCTGGTTTATCACTGATCCTTTCGATGGAGTCCAGCAATGCTTCGCGTGCCAAAAAATCCAATCCATTGGCAGGTTCGTCCAGTATGAGGAGAGGAGGGTCGGCCATCATGGCCCGTGCAATCAAGACCCGCTGCCTTTCTCCGAGCGACAGCATTTCATAGCGGCGGTTCGCGTATTCGAAACAGCCGAGATCATATAGCAGCTGTGCGGCCCTTTGCCTTTCATCATCGGTAGGTGTCTCATAAAGACCGATGGAAGCGTAAGCACCGCTGAGTACGACTTCGAAAGCATTATCACTTGCATCGATTTTTTGCTGAAGGGATGAAGATACGTAACCGATTTGGATCCGCAGTTTTTCGGCTAGATAAGTGCGGCCGAATTCCATGCCCAAAACGCTCATATTTCCAGCTGTCGGGAAGCTGTACGCATTCAATAGATTCAGCAAAGATGTTTTGCCAGAGCCATTGAGACCGAACAATACCCAATTCTGTCCTTTTTCTATCTTCCAATCGAGATCCTGCAAGATCCAGTTTCCGTCTTTTTTCAAAGACACATTTTCTAATTCTATGATCATGGCCATTCCCTCCAATGACAAGTTACCTCTGAAATAATTTAATCAGACAAACGCCGATTTTTCAAAACATTTCAATAATTCGGATGGGAAGGTGCGCATCTACTGCTTTTTAAAAGGATACGTCGTCCATTCTGCCACTTCATTTTCTGTGACTTGGATCAGTGCCAGACGTATCATAGTTGCCGTAAATGGATGCAGTCTATCCTTTGCCAGCTGCTGGACAGCTGCATATTGCGTTTGACTCAGATAATTTGCAAGCGTGATGTGCGGGATCCAATTATCTGGAGTATAGAGCGGAGCAGGCATATGCAGGGCTGAAATTTTCCGCTGCAGCTGCATCAATGAAGTGCTTGGATTCGGCAGCAGCAGAAATGCATCCTTGCCCATAAAACTCCCGAACAGCTGAAAGCTTAAAGGAAGCGGGTCGTATTGCTTTGTGATTTGTTCCATGCCATATATCAGCTGGTTGTCGGCTTCATGGAATGAAGCAAAGGTGAGATGCGGTCTGTGTCCCTTTCGCCGAAAAGCATAATCGGTAATATCTTTCTCCAGCAGTTCTTCCCATAATGCTGTGATCGATTTTTCGGTGGAAGCATCAAAAAAACCTGCCAATGCGTACAACGTCATCCCTCCATGTATTGCTGTATATGTTCCAAATAAAGCCGCACGATATTGATATCACTAACCTTACTGAGCGTCCTGCTGCCGACTACATCTTCGATTTCATTGAACAGGAAGCCGCCATTCCCGTCGAAAAGAAAATCGATACCGACAAAGCCGAAATCATAATGATTGATGATACGTTGAACAAGCTGCAGCTCCTGCGTATTCAAAGAATAAAAAGCTGCGTTACCGCCAAGTGAATAATTAGCTCGAAAATCCTGTTCGCTGCTGCGAAGGACAGCTGCTATGACGTTTTTGCCTATCACAAAAACACGTACATCCTTTCCGGAAGTGGGAGCCAGCTCCTGCATTACAATCGGATGATTGCCGTACTGCTGCTGTAATGCTTGGTACTGGTCTTCCGTTTCGACCAAGTGCACTTCTTTGCCCCCGCGCCCATGTGCTGATTTCCAGACAAAGGGGAATGCAAGCGGCGCCTGGAGTAGAGGAGTGTGTGTCTGAAAATACATGTCCACCATGGGGATTTCCAGTTTGGCAAGCTCCATATGTGTCTTGATCTTATCGTTTGCCAATGCGGCCGTCTCCGCATTATTGAAACAGACGATTCCAGCCTGCTCCAGCTGTGCAGTCAATAAAGGGTCGATTGTCCGTACTATGGCAAAGTCGGCGTTTTTCCTATGTATCCTTACTTGTCCTTGTTCAAGGCCCACTTGCAGCTCATCTGTGTAGACGAGCTGCAGGTCGATGGCGAGCCGCTTGCTTTCTGTAAGGAACCAATCAATGAAAGCGGCGTTTCGTTTCGCATCCGTACGATGATAAATCAGCCAGCCAATCATGACAGCACTTCCTTTATGTAGGAAATGATCGATGCAGATACATCCACACCAGTGCAGTCATAGATAGAACGGATATGTGCATTTGAATTCACTTCGCACACAAGCGGTTCTCCTTCCGGTCCAAATAAAAGATCCACCCCTGCAAAATCGGTTCCGACTGCAGCTGCAGCTGCAATAGCCAATTCGGACTCTTTTTTGGTTGGGGTATACTGCTCCATACTTCCCCCTCGGGATACATTTGCCCGAAAATCAGTTTCGGAGGAGCGAATCATCGAGGCAACAATCCGGCCGCCGACAACATTTATCCGAATATCCCTGCCGTGGCTTGTTTGGATATATTCCTGCAGGACGAACGGATCGGTTCCTATTTCGGTGATTTTCCGGTGCAATTGTTCTCTGTTTCGGATCAGATATACTTGTTCGCCGAATGAGCCGAAAGCTTCCTTGACAATCATCGGAAAGCCAAGCTCTGTAATGGCAGGATCGAACATCTCCAGCTGCATCGGCATTGTGCCTGGGAATATTTTCGGTGCGATTATCGTCTTGGGAATCCTTATCCCCGCCTCTGACAGGGCCTGGTACATAAGGATCTTATTGTCACAGACAGCAATCGATTTACTTGAGTTGAAAAGCGGGATTCCCATTGATTCAAACTGCTGGGCGAGCGGAATATCTTTGTCGCTGAATACGACGAAGTCCGGCAATGCTTGCTCATCTTTCAGCAGATTGCTGTCAGTTCCGACCATTGCCAGCAATGCATTATTTTTAATGATTTTCATTTCGATGGCGTGGGCATGGGCAGCACGTTGAATCCATTCAGCGAAATCGAGAAATTTCTTGCCGCCAAGATGACCGTTATAAATGACCCAGCCAAGTTTCGGTGTAGCCATAATCGAATTTCCTTTCCTTAGGTGATGCGCAACAAATGAAGAAATTATTTCTATAGTGGCAGCACAAACTAGTTTGATATAATTATCAATTATACATGGAAGGAGATGCTTTATGTTTGCAAACATGACACAAGCAGAAGCTTTTTTGGCAAGCCGCAGACATCTTGGCATCAAACCGGGACTGCATCGGGTGCAGCAGCTGCTGCAGGCATCAGGCAATCCCGAACGTCGGATGAAAAGCATACATATTGCCGGGACGAATGGAAAAGGATCGACATCCGCCTATCTTGCCCAGGCATTGACATATAACGGCTGGAAAACAGGGAGTTTCATTTCCCCGACTCCCGGAGGATTCCTGGAAAGCATCCAAGTGGATGGAAAATGGATGACAGAAGAGGAATTCATCGCTGCAGCAAATCGCCTTTTACCTGTGATAGCAGAGATGGACAAAGCAAAGGATCATCCGAGTGAGTTTGAAATTCACGTGTGTATCGCGTTTGGCCATCTTGCCGAGCACACAGATATTTCTGTGATCGAAGCCGGCATGGGAGGACGGGGGGATGCCACGAATGTCTTGCAGCCCATTCTTAGTATCATTACCAATATCGGACTTGACCATCAGCGCTTTTTGGGAGATACGATTACAGCCATTGCCGAGGAAAAGGCAGGCATCATCAAACCAGGAGCCCCAGTCATAAGCGCAGTAACCCAGGTGGAAGCAAGAGCAGTATTGGAGCGGCAAGCAGAAACCGCAGCTGTACCCATTACCTGGGTCGAGGAACAGGATGCTGATCAGTTGGAAATCAATCCGAAAATGATAGGATCTCATCAAAAGATAAATGCAGCGGTTGCAGTACAAGCCTGCCATGTACTTCAGGAACTGGGGATGAAGCTTGAAAACGGTAAAGTGAAGAAAGCAATCAGCCAAGCGCAGCTTCCGGGGCGGTTCGAGGTAATGGATGAGGACCCAAAAATCATCCTGGATGGGGCTCATAATGCAGAAGGGATGGCTGCATTCATCCAAACGGTTGAAGAAAACTACCCGGATGCCAACATTCAGGTTTTATTCAGCGCTTTTCGGGACAAGCCTTTTGAACAGATGATTCAACAGTTGAAAGAGATAACCATGAATATCTCCCTGACAACTTTTGAACATACGAGAGCCGTGGATATGGAGACTTTGATGAGGTCATTTCCGACAGTGCATACCATTCCTGATTGGAAGGAGTGGATGGACCAGGTATATCGGCATGGCCGATCCGATACGGTTTATTTTGTTACCGGCTCCTTGCATTTCATCTACCAAGTCAGAGAGTATATTGTGAAAAATAGAAAAACATGGTAGTTTAAATTATCTGAATCTTTTATGTGTACGGCAGATAGGAAGGAAGAAGCTAGATGGTGAACAGCAGCAAGAAACGATGGATATGGGCGGCTTGGGCCATCATTTGGCCTGCTTCCTTATACTTCCTCTATCAACGGGCGAATTTCGATGAGCTGAAATGGCTTGATCTAAGTGCTTTTACCGCCCTGGCAATCATTGTGGCGCTGTTTCCGATCATGGTCAACCAGATTCCCGTCTTTTTCTTGAATGGTATCGCGCTTGTCATCTATCTGAACTTTGGTTTGTTTGTGGAGCTGATCATCACGACATGCAGTGTGACCATTGTTTTGCTGCAAGTACGCATGACTCGGAAAGACTTGTTCCGCATCCCATTGAATTATTTGATGTTCCTCCTGATGAGCGTCTCGGCAGCAGGAGTATACAGACTGTTTGATCTGCCGGGAAGCGCTGCTCATGCCTTGGAGACGCCGATGCATATCGTTGGCGTCCTTCCATACTCATTGACACTCTTTATGATGAATCACCTTTTGATCACGCTGACCAGAAGATATATTTACGATAAGAGGGACAAGATATTCGAGCGAAGCTTTTTCTGGGAATTCATGACGACCTTTTACATACTGCCAGCTGCACTCCTCCTGCATTTGCTTTACCATCAGATTGGCTGGATTGCGGTTATTTTCATCGGCTTTTCGATAGCAAGTACGTCTTATATCTTACGGCTTTATTATGGAAGCCGCAGCATGAATGAACATTTGCGCCTTGTCAGTGAAATAGGGCATGAGCTGACGGGTCAGCTGAATGTGAAGGAAACGTTGGATCTTTTCATGAAACGGATCGTAGCACTTGTGCCGGTAGACCAAGCCTACTTGTATGACGTAACGGATAGCCGGAAGCTTAAGCTGATCCGGCTTTATGATCCGAAAAAGCGTTCCTTTTACCAGCAAGGAGATAGCAAGGAAATAGGAGAGGGTATTGCCGGTTCAGTCTGTATGAAAGGAAATGGCGTCCGTTATGGAAAACGGAAGCAGTGGATAGATAAATGGAATAGAACAGCACCCCCTCACAGTGAAAGCCTGATGTGCCTGCCGATTGAAAGGGACAATCAGATCATCGGCATCCTGGTCCTGCTTTCCGAGCAGCGCAATATCTATGAAAAATACCAATTCATGCTTGTCGATTTACTGGCAAACTTCATGGCTGCAAGCTTGCTGAATGCTTATCATTATGAACAGACCAAGGATAGCAGCGAACGATGTCCATTAACAGGCTTATATAATTACGGGTACTTTGACAATGCACTCAAAGGGCTTTTCCTGGGGAGCGGGCGGGCAAATCCGATATCCTTGATCATGATGGATTTGGATCATTTCAAGCAGATCAACGATACCTATGGACATGAAGCAGGGAATGATATCCTGCGGGGAGTGGCGGACAGATTACGCAAGATTGCGGGGGAGGAAGCGATACTGGCGCGGTATGGAGGAGAGGAATTTGCCGTCATCTTGCCTGATTGCGGTAGCTCCCAAGCAGCAGCAATCGCTGAGACCATACGTGAAAGTATCACGGCTCAGCCATTCGAAACGAAGCATACATTGGACAGTGGGCAGCAAGTGGCACTGAATGTGACAGTAAGCATTGGTGTCGCATCTTATCCGGAAAACAGTGAAGATGCCCTGGAACTTGTACGGCATGCCGACCGGGCCATGTATGTCGGTGCCAAACAGAAAGGCCGGAACCGTGTGAGTATTTACAATAAATTGAAACAGGCACCAGAAGACATTCCTTCGTAAAAGGAATGTTTTTTAATAAATAATTGCTTGACGTAACAAAGTGATTAATATATAGTTACTTACATAAAGTAACTTAATGATTAAACACCACTGAGGAGGAACAAACATGGCAGTTTTTAAATTGGATAAAGCACACAGCGGTATCTCATTCACAGTCAAACATATGATGGTTTCCAAAGCGAAGGGGAAATTCGAAGACTTCGATGTACAATTCAGCGGGGATTTGAATGATTTGGAAAATGCATCCGTGACAGTAACCATTCAATCCGCTACTGTCAACACTGGCAACGCAGATCGCGACGGTCACTTGCAATCCGGAGATTTCTTCGATGCAGCGAACCATCCTGCCATGACATTCAAAAGCAAATCCGTAAAAAAAGTATCCGATGATGAATTGGAAATCACTGGAGACTTCACGATCAAGGATGTAACTAAAGAAGAAACATTCAAAGTGGAATACAATGGCACATCCAAAAACCCAATGGATGGCAGCACAATTGCCGGCTTCGAAGTCGAAGGAAAAATCAACCGCGAAGCATACGGCCTGACTTACAATGCAGCCCTTGAAACAGGCGGTGTATTGATCGGGAAAGATGTCAAATTCACGGCTGACTTTGAGTTTGTGGTAGAGTAAGAAAGGAATATAGGAAGGGCCTGCCCTGGCTGTGGCAGGTCCTTTTTTGTATCTTCATCGTTATTGGAGGATCAAATAGGAGGTGGGTGGAAATTAACTTGCAAAATTTTGGTGTGTGGGGGAGAATAAAAGCATTCCGGTTGAAGGATCTCCGCTTCCGGATATCGAAATCTCGCAGAAATATTTCCTTGTGATAGATTTCTATATTTCCTTAAGTAAGGAGCTAATGTATGTCGATTTACCTGCTGCTTTATTTCCTCATACTAGGCAATGTTCTTGGATCGTTTTGCAATGTCATCGGAATGCGTGTCCCGGAAAAGAAAATGTTCCACTCGGAGCGTTCCTGCTGTCCGAACTGCAAGCATCGAATCAAGGCGTATGACCTGATTCCGGTTGTCTCCTACATGGTGCTGGGTGGGAAATGCCGTCATTGTCAGCAGAAGATTTCCTTGCTTTATCCATTCACAGAGCTTGTGACCGGGCTGTTATTCGGATACAGCTATTTGGTGATTGGACTGCAGTGGGAGTTGATCACAGCTTTTGTACTGATTTCAATGGCAGCAATCCTGTTCGTGACGGATATGCGTTTCATGCTCCTCCCCAATAAGATTTTGATGTTTTTCCTTCCCCTTTTCCTCATCTTCCGCATCATCACTCCATTAGAGCCATGGTGGGATCTGATCGTTGGATCCGTTTTGGCGTTTGTCCTGCTTTTTTTCGTCATTCTATTCAGCCGGGGCGGTATGGGAGGCGGGGATTTGAAGTTGTTTGTCCTGCTCGGTATGGTACTTGGCTGGAAGGGAGTATTGCTTACGTTCTTCCTCTCTACCATAATCGGAGCCGCTATCAGTCTGCTCTTGCTATCGGCGAAGATTCTGAAGCGGAAACAAGCAATCCCGTTTGGTCCGTACATTTTGTTGGGCGCTCTCATCACCTATTTCCACGGTGATGCAATGCTTGGCTGGTATACCGATTCATTCTTTTGAATGAGCCTGTCCAATAAGGAGGGTATATCACATAATCCTGCGATTACAAGGTGATGGCAAGATCCTGACAAAAGCCATGGAAAATAGCTATATTGCAACGATATCTTTACGGGTATTTTATAATCCTGCTTCTTAATTCGTAGAAAAGCGTGTTTGATGGGTCCTTCCTGTCGAACACTCTTTTTTTGTCTCGACACCATTTCTCTTACTTCTATTTCCGGCTGTGCTAGAGTTAGGCCTATCAATGATAAAAGAGGTGCCAGGATGGAAGAGAAAAAGCGACTTTCTGTCAAGATCGGCGGCAAGAAGCAGAAGAAGCAACACCAGCAGTCAAAAGAAGAGATGATTGGTGAGGGAAGCTACACACTTTATGACGAAGAAGCGGCTGCCACTGTCGAGAAGGATGTACCGGTACTGGATCAGCTGAATGAAAAGAAAAACGGGAAGAATGGAGTGACATTATCTCCTTTAGCCAAAAAGCTGGCAGCGGCTGCCCTTGGAGCAGCCTTGATCGGCATCGTACTGGGATTCTTGCTGCTCCGTTATACAGCTGGTATGGAATCGGGTACAAGTAGTGTGGCTGCTCCGGTGGCAACGAAGGAGGCTGCAGCCAATGCTGGGGCGTTTAATGATCTCACTGCTTATGTGGTGCAAGGCGGCGTTTATAATCAGGAGGATGTAGGCCAGGATGTGGTACAGAAATACACGGATGCCGGAATTCCAGCTGTACTGTGGGAAAAGAATGGTCAATTCTTCCTTTTGACGGGGATGGCTGGATCAAAAGAGGAGGCGGAAACACTTGGCACCCAGCTGCAGGCCCAAGGCTATGAAAGCTATGTAAAGCAATGGGATCCAGGTGTTGAGACAGGCAGCAGTGCTTGGCTGGACGAGCTTGCTGTACTGATTGCAGCGGGTGATAATCAGGATCCGGCTCTTTGGAAAGCTTGGCAGGAGAAAATCCCGGCAGAAGCAGCCAATGTCAAAACAGCATCGGATGAAGCTGTAGCCGCGATGGAGCAAGGTGCTTTCACCACCAGCATGCTGCTGCCCGTTTGGCATGAAGCCAGTCTTACTGCCGAGGGGCAATGAAAACTGACTAGCTTATCATTGTTTGGGAATTTGCATTATTCGACCTGATTTTTCCGTAATGTGAAGGGGAGTATCCATAAAATCATTATTTGCCAATTTGAATGGCAAGCCGTCTTCCGTTAAGCTTCTCATAACCTGTCGCCACACAGGAATCCGAGTCAGAAGGAAGGCGGTTTTTTATTGCAAACAGGAATGACGATAAAATCGGTGCCGAAGGAAGATCGACCTCGGGAAAGACTGCTGGAGCTTGGGGCTGCCCATTTGTCCAATGCGGAGTTATTTGCGATCCTGCTAGGGAGCGGGACAAGGGATGAGTCTGTCACGTTGCTTGCTCAGCGGCTTTTGATGCATTTTGAAGGTCTGCAGCTTCTGCGGGATGCGACAATCGAAGAGCTGACTGCCATTAAAGGAATAGGTACGGCCAAGGGAGTGCTGATTTTGGCTGCCATCGAACTCGGGCAGCGCCTGCATCGATACAAACCGGCAGAACGATATACTGTTCGAAGCCCCAAGGATGGAGCGGATTATGTAATGGAAGAAATGCGTAATCTGCGTCAGGAGCATTTTGTCGTACTATTCCTCAATACGAAGAATCATATCATCCACCGTCAGACAATCTTCATTGGCAGCCTCAACGCTTCCATCGTCCACCCCCGGGAGATATTCCGTGAAGCGGTCCGTCGCTCTGCTGCATCCATCATTTGTGCGCATAACCATCCGTCCGGTGATCCTTCTCCATCACAGGAAGATATCCTTGTCACCAAGCGCTTGCAGGAATGCGGCAAGATGATTGGCATCGAGCTTTTGGATCACCTTGTCATCGGTGACCGTAAGTTTATTTCCCTAAAGGAAAAAGGATACTTGTAATCACTATCTATTTTTTTAGTTTTCTCGTATAATTGATACTAGCTTTGTAGATAAGCGCCTAGCATGGTACAACTTACTAGCTGGCGCTTCTTCTGATGGTATGCTTTAATACCTTACTACTATGTCTGGTGGATAGGTTTCTGCTATGATAAAGTACAACATAATGAGACAATATATGAAAAGTATGCATTGCTGACAAGCAGCTTTGCTGAGACGAACGGACTCGGAAAAGGAGAATTAATTGTGGCGAAATTCAGTTTTTCACAAGACCTAGGTATCGACCTGGGTACAGCAAATACATTGGTTTTTGTAAAAGGAAAAGGCGTAGTCGTCCGTGAGCCTTCTGTCGTGGCGACAAATGTGGAAACTGGTCAGGTGGAAGCAGTAGGCGGCGACGCAAGAAATATGATCGGCAGGACACCGGGGAATATCCGTGTCATCCGTCCGATGAAGGATGGTGTCATCGCGGATTATGATACAACGGCAACGATGATGAAATATTATATCAAGCAGGCGCAGCGCAATCGTTCTTCGTTTGCGAAAAAGCCGAACGTCATGGTATGTGTGCCATCCGGCATCACGATGGTAGAGGAGCGTGCTGTCATCGATGCGACGAAACAGGCAGGGGCCAAGGATGCTTTCCCTATCGCCGAGCCTTTCGCGGCAGCTATCGGTGCCGGTCTGCCGGTATGGGAGCCGACAGGGAGTATGATCGTTGATATCGGCGGCGGTACGACAGAGGTTGCCATCATCAGTTTGGGCGGTATCGTAACGAGCCAGTCCATCCGGACAGCAGGGGATGATATGGATGAAGCGATCAGCCAATACATCCGTAAAACATACAATCTGATGATCGGGGAACGCTCCGCTGAACAATTGAAGATGGATCTGGGTCATGCTGGCATACCGGAAACGGACGAAGATACGGAAATTCGCGGCCGCGATCTGCTGACTGGACTGCCGAAGACCATCAGTGTGAGTGCGAAGGAGATTTCCGGGGCATTGCAGGATACAGTAAGTGCAATCGTGGATGCCGTGAAGCTCACATTGGAAAAAACACCGCCTGAGCTGGCCGCGGACATCATGGATCGCGGTATCGTCCTTTCTGGTGGAGGTGCACTGCTTCGCAATTTGGACAGCGTCATCAGTGAAGAAACGAAAATGCCGGTTTTCGTAGCGGAAAACCCGCTTGATAGTGTTGCCATCGGTACTGGTAAGTCACTGGAATTCATCGAGCATTTCCGTTCCCATCCACATGTATTTTCCAAAGCTACTAAAAATTGAGTTGGGTGAGTTATGAATTTCTTTAAGAAAAAACGGATGTTCCTGTTCCTGATTGCGATCATCATCCTGGTCGGATTGATCGGCTTTTCAACCAGGGATCGGAGCAGCCAGACATTACCAGAACAATTGATCAGCGATACCGTAGGGTTCGTGCAGAATATCTTCTCCAAGCCTGCACAGTTCACCTCTACGGTAATGACGAATATCAAAGACTTGAAGAATACTTACGAAGAAAATCAGGTGCTGAAATCGAAAGTGGACGATTATAAAGGCCTGCTCTTCCGTTATCAGGAATTGGAGAAGCAGTATGATGAATTGGAGAAATCCAATGAAGCCTTTAATCAATACACATCGATGGACTATGATCCGATTCCTGCCGATGTCATCGTGCGCAGTCCAGAAGGATGGTTCGATCAGCTCACGATCGATAAGGGTTCCGACGATGGTATCGAAGCGAATATGGCTGTCATGACAGCCAGCGGCATGGTCGGCAAGATTGAAGATGTCAGCCGCAGCACTGCTTCCGTACAATTATTGAGCGGATTCAATGAAACAAACCGGATTTCTGCCCAGATCTCCGGAGGGGAAAACAAAGACGGAGAAAAGCAAGATACGATTTTCGGTTTGATCGAAGGCTACGATGAAAAGGACGGCATGCTCCTGTTCACGGGCGTGAAGCCGGAATTGGAGATCAAAGAAGGCTCGCTTGTGACATCATCCGGACTTGGCGGTGTATTCCCTAAAGGCCTTCCGATCGGGGAAGTGGATTCCGTAGAGCTTGACCAATATGGCTTGTCGCAGACAGTCCACGTAAAACCGACAGCTGATCTGTATGATATCGATAAAGTCATCGTCGTCGATGCGGCGTCCGAGAAAGCCTCTTCCGGCAATGGAGATGAGGGGCTGTAATGAAAAAATTGTATCTGCCGCTCATCATGCTCCTGATCGTGTCGCTTGAGGGTGTGGCCACTGCTCTGCTGCCCAAGCAGTTCATTGGCGGTGACACATGGCTGATTCCGCATTGGAGTCTTTTATTCCTTGTGCTGATCGCGATGCTTTATGATTTGGATAACACGTATTACAGCTTGTTATATGCGATCATCTTCGGTTTGCTGAAGGATATCGTATATACGGATATGCTGGGTGTTTATATGTTCACTTATGGCTTCAGCATCTACTTGATACTGGAACTTCGCAGAGTGCTGCATGGCAATATCTTTGTGGCTGCACTGCTGGGGGTGCTATCGATCGTTTTTGCCGATGCCATCGGCTATCTTATCTATCATCTTATCGGCATCACACCGATCGGATTCGGTGCTTATTTAGTGCAGCGTCTTTTGCCGACGCTTGGTGCCAACCTTATCATGCTTGTAATCTTGTATCTGATTTTCCAAAAACCTCTGCAGAAATGGTCCGATTCGCAGCTCAGAAGAACGACTAGCTTATAGAGAAGAAAATCAGACGACGAACGGAGGTGACCATCTTGATTGGAAACAAACAGATCATCACGATCAAAGGTACCCGGGAAGGGCTGACCTTGCATATGGATGATGCCTGTTCTTTCGAGGAATTGCTGAAGGAATTGGAAGAGAAGCTTGAAGCAAATCGCATTGATTCTGCTGATCATCTTGTCAGTGTACATATTCAGTTAGGCAACAGATATCTGTACGAAGAGCAGGAGGAAACCCTCCGTCAGATGATTACCAGTAAACAGCGCCTTCGGGTCGAATCGATCCATTCTGATGTCATTACGAAGAAAAAGGCTAATGAATGGAAGGAAGAGGCTGAGGTGAAAGCGATCAGCCGCGTCGTCCGTTCCGGTCAGGTACTGGAAGTGAAGGGGGATTTGCTGCTGCTTGGCGATGTGAATCCAGGTGGCTGTGTGACAGCTACAGGGAATATTTTTGTCATGGGGAATCTGCTTGGAATTGCGCATGCTGGAAAGGATGGCAACGCTGATGCTGTCATCGCTGCTTCCTATATGAATCCGACGCAGCTTCGTATAGCGGATTATATCAGCCGTGCCCCTGATCATGAGACGGATGGTGTTTATATGGAATGCGGACACATCGATGAGGAAGAGAAAAAGATCATCATCGATCGTTTGCAGGCAGTGATTCGCAAACGTCCGGGCATCAGCAGTTTCGAGAGGAGAATGTTAAATGGGTGAAGCAATCGTTATTACATCCGGTAAGGGAGGAGTAGGGAAGACGACTACTTCGGCCAATCTGGGAACAGCGCTTGCACTGATGGAGAAAAAAGTCTGTTTGATTGATACGGATATCGGTCTTCGGAATCTGGATGTTGTGATGGGACTTGAAAATCGCATCATTTATGACATCATCGATGTAATTGTCGGCAGATGCTCGCTGAAGCAAGCATTGATCAAAGACAAGCGTTTCGATCATCTATACTTACTGCCAGCTGCCCAAACTAGTGATAAATCGGATTTGACACCAGAGGGAATGGAGAAAATCGTAGCCGAGCTGAAGCCGGAATTCGATTACATTCTTATCGACTGTCCAGCCGGTATCGAGCAGGGTTATAAGAATGCTGTAGCAGGAGCGGATAAAGCGATCGTCGTCACCACACCGGAGAAACCGAGTGTACGTGATGCAGATCGCATTATCGGCTTGCTGGAGCAGGAGGATATCGAATCGCCTAAACTGATCGTCAACCGGATCCGCAATCATATGGTACAGGAAGGCGACATGCTGGAAGTGGATGAAATAGTCCAAGTACTGTCGATCGACTTGCTTGGTATCGTGGCCGATGATGATGAAGTGATCAAAGCTTCCAATCACGGGGAACCAGTCGCTTTCCATCCAAATACCAAGGCAAGTATTGCGTATCGTAACATCGCGCGGCGGATTTTGGGAGAGTCGGTACCGCTTATGAGCTTTGAAAGTGAAAAAGGCATGTTCAGCCGATTGAAAAAGCTTTTTTCCAAAAGTAAATGAACTTATAATGAACTCGTAGCTCTTGTCGGAGTTGCGGGTTTTTTTTGTCATTACACACAAGGGGAATGTACAACATGACATGGGATATTTTCAGTATCATTGGCACAGCTGCTTTCGCCATCAGTGGTGCCCTCGTCGCCATGGATGAGAAATATGATGTATTCGGCGTTTATATTTTGGGTTTTGTGACAGCATTTGGCGGAGGGGCCATCCGTAATTTGCTGATTGGCTTGCCTGTCTCTTATTTATGGTCCCAAACGACATTATTCTATATATCTTTCCTATCGATTACCGTCATCCTGATTTTTCCTAAATGGGTCAGCTATTCATGGAAAAAGTCGGGCTTGTATGCCGATGCAATCGGCTTGGCGGCATTTGCCATCCAGGGCGCACTGCATGCTGCCAGTTTGAATCATAGTCTGCTGGCAATCATGGTTGCAGCCTTTTTGACCGGGAGCGGAGGCGGTATTTTGCGGGATGTGCTGGCTGGCAGGAAACCATATGTCTTCAAAGCCGAAATCTATGGAAGCTGGGCTGCGTTGGCCGGTCTTGTCATCGGCCTTGGTGCTGCCGATCATCCCATCTTGCTTTATGGATTGTTTGCAGTCATCATCTTCCTGCGTATCTATTCCTTCCACCGGAAATGGCAGCTGCCGGTACCGAAGATGCATTATCAATAAGGATCAGCATAAAGAACGGGTTTCTGCATGTCAGACAGCATCGTTTCCTATTGTCGGCAGTGCCGAAATGATGGAAGCCTCCCTTGATTCAAAGGGAGGCTTTTTTCGCTTGTTTTAATAACTTGTCCGCTTCCTTCATAGACTTGTACAAAGAAGGAGAGAGGGAGGGGTTCGTTATGGGAAAGAATCTGCATACGGTACGAAAAGGGATAGCTGAGCGTAAGCGGCGGAAGGGGGAACAGATCCAAAAAGGCATGGCGGATACAGTCAGATCATTTACAGTCGATGAGGAGGAATCACATGGATTCCCATCGAGTCCAAAATATGATCCGCCAAGTCCACAGGATAACTCGAAGTTCGCTTCCCGGTTCATGTTCAGGCTGATCCTCTCTGCAAGTCTGTTTTTTGGTACGGCTATTTATTTACAGGCGAACCATCCATTTATAGAGAAGACAAAGGGGACCGTGCTCACTGCTCTGACAGAGGAGTTTCCCTTCGCGACCGTCAATAGCTGGTATCAGGAACGTTTCGGTGATCCGGTGGCACTGAGCCCGGGTTCAGATGGCGATGCTGCAGCTGAGGGGCAGGCAATGCCGGTGAATGGGACTGTCGTGCAGCCGTTCGAAGAATCAAAGGAGGGTATCTTGATTGAATCGGAGCGGCAGACTGATGTAGTGGCAGTCGATGAAGGAATCGTCATTTTCGCAGGAAATGATAAAGAAACAGGAAAGACCATCATCCTGCAGCATGCGGATAAGAGCAAAAGTATCTATGGCCATCTGGATGCCATCGAGGTGAATCAATACCAGCGGATCGACACTAATGAAAAAATCGGTGAATTCGTGCCGAATGAGCAAAATGCCCAATCTGTCTATTTTGCAATCCAGCAGGGAAATAAGTATTTGAACCCGATGCAGGAGACACCAGTTGACGCGCCGTAACTGGCTCCCGCCTATTCACCTGCACCCGGTTTTCTGGGGATTTCTGCTCATTGGGGTATTTACCGGCATGCTCATGGAAGTGCTGGTTTTGTTCGTGATCGTCCTGCTGCATGAATTAGGGCATTTTTTGGCAGCGCGTCATTTTCGCTGGCGTATCCGCCGCATCATGTTATGGGTATTTGGCGGTGTGATGGAAACCGATGAACAAGGAAACCGGCGGGCCATGGAAGAGGCGGTCGTCATCCTGGCTGGACCGGCTGTTCATCTTGTTTTGTATGGCGTTATGTACGGGCTTACTGCCACATCCGTCCCTGAAGCTGTCCTGGAAACAGCCATGATGTACAATACGACCATATTGCTGTTCAACCTGCTGCCGATCTGGCCGCTGGATGGCGGCAAGCTGATCGGATTGATTCTTTCCATGCAGCTGCCCTACCGGAAGGCGCATACTGTCCTTATCCTCATCAGCTGGATGATCGGAGCAGCTGCACTTCTTTATGTTTGCATGGCAATGCCTTTTACATTGAGTACCGTCGGTCTTCTTTGTTTTCTAATGTGGGAAAATCGGCTAGAATGGAAACGACGTTATTATGTGTTTTTGCGTTTCCTGCTGCAGCGTGCTACTTACGGGCCGATAAGCGGAATCAGCACCCCGATTTTTGCAGCGTCGGACACGGCTCTTCTTGATGTGCTCTCCCAATACAGGAGGAACAGACGGCATTTGATAGTCGTGAAAGAGAAAAATGCTATCCTGGATGAACAGCAGTGCAGTGATATGTATTTCAAAAGGAAACATGCACATTGTACGGTGGGGGATATCCTGCGACAAAATAGACAGTGAGGAAAACGATGCTATCATTATATATACTATGTAAAGGGACAGAAAAAGTGGCTTTGACAGTGAAGCGCGGACAGGTGCAAGAGGTCTTTCTTGAGAGGCCAGGTATGGGTTCGAAAGTCGGGAGCATCTATAAAGGAATTGTCCGGCATGTCGATCAGGGATTGCAAGCGGCATTCGTCGACTTTGGAGACGAGCGGCAAGGGTTCCTGCAGCGGCAGGAAGTCCCGGCATGCAAACAAGATCCATCACTTCGCATCGAGCAGGCGGTTCGCGAAGGACAAACACTTTTTGTACAGGTTCAAAAAGATGCATTTGGGACAAAAGGGGCAAAGCTTTCAGCCAATATAACCATCCCCGGTGATGCGCTTGTTTATCTGCCGGACGGAAACTATGTGGCTGTCTCCAAAAAATTGCCGGAGGAGCAGGCGCGGAAATGGAAGGCGCAAATGCCGGGCCTGTTAATGCCAGGTGAAGGGGTCATCGTGCGGACGGAAGCAGATAGACTAACAGAAGAGGCATTATTGGAAGAACTGGAACATCTGCGGACAAAGTGGCATACGTTATCGGGTGATGATGCTCGGGCCCCTGCGGAAATCTTCCGTGATGCGCTTATTCCGGATCAGCTGCTCCGCCGGATGTCAGCCGGTGCTTTAAGTGAAATAGTGGTGGATGACGGTTTCCACGCGAGGCTGCTCCGAGGACAGTTTCCGGAATACGCCGGGAAAGTCAGATGGGAACGGGATGCTGCTGCGCTCCTTCCCCAGCCGCTGTCTTTGCTTTGGGAGCAGCTTATTTCACCGGTTGTCAGCATTGACAGAGGAATCACGCTGCATATCGATCAAACGGAAGCGATGACAGTCATCGATGTGAATAGTGCCGGTTATACAGGGCACTCGGATAAGCATCAAACAGCCGTCATGGTCAATCAGCTGGCAGCAAAGGCAATTGCCCGGGAAATTCGATTGCGCAACTTATCCGGGATCATCCTGATCGATTTTGTATCCATGAAAAGGCAGGATCAGCAGCGGGCTGTCCTGCAAACATTCCGTCAGGCACTCCAGCAGGATTCCCAGCGGACGGAGGTCCATGGATTCACGAAGCTGGGCATATTGGAAATGTCGAGGAAGCGAGAGCGCCCTTCCTTGATGGAGCAGCTGCAAGCTCCGATCAGCAGGAGCCTTTCCTTTGAGACACAATGCTTCCAGCTGGAGCGGGAAATCAGCAGCCTCTCAGCAGATAGGGCATATGTCCTCTCAGGCAAGAAGGAACATATCAAGCAATTCCTACACCTGACAAACTGCAGTCAGGCCCATGCAAATGTGTTTGCGAGATTTACGGATGCCGAGGGGCTATCCTTGACAGAATCAGACTGGGATTCTGTGAAAAGAGATGGGCTGCAGAGCCTTGACAATCTTTTTTGATGTATGATAACATCAGTATGTTACACGAGGTTAGCACCCGTGCTACAACCGCTCAGATCAGGTCAGAAGCCTATGGCGCCTGTGATGGCGAGTCTGAGTCATAGAGGAGGTGCGTTATGTACGCAATTATTGAAACTGGTGGTAAGCAAGTTAAAGTAACAGAAGGACAAACTATCTACGTTGAGAAATTGGACGCAGAAAACGGTGCGGAAGTTACTTTTGACAAAGTATTGGTAGTTGGCGGCGACGATGTGAAAATCGGTGCTCCATTCGTTGAAGGTGCGACGGTTACTGCAACTGTTGAAAAACAAGGCCGCGCTAAAAAGATCAACGTGATCAAATTCAAAGCGAAGAAAAACTACAAACGCAAACAAGGCCATCGTCAACCATACACTAAATTGACAATCGGCAAAATCAACGCGTAAGGCGAACCATGATTACTGTTACAATAAACCGTGTTGAGGAGGATATTCATAGTTTCGAGCTTAGCGGACATGCGGAAAGCGGCCCTTATGGCTACGATCTTGTATGTGCAGCTGTTTCGGCAGTTAGCTTCGGAGCGGTGAATGGCCTTTTCGTTCTCGGTGAGTTTGAGCCGGAAGTTGAGCAGGGCGGCGACGGAGGGTATCTGAAAGTGGTACTTCCCGATAACTTGTCCGAGGAGCAGCTTGATAAAGCGTCTCTTCTGCTGGAAGCTATGCTCGTCTCGCTCCAAACGATTGAACAGGACTATGGGAAGCATATAAGAATCATCGAACAATAAGGAGGTGCACCACTATGCTACGTCTAGATTTACAGTTTTTCGCATCCAAAAAGGGTGTTGGTAGCTCCAAAAACGGACGTGACTCTGAATCCAAGCGCCTAGGTGCTAAACGTGCCGACGGTCAGTTTGTTACTGGCGGATCTATCCTTTACCGTCAACGCGGTACAAAAATCTACCCAGGTACAAACGTTGGAAAAGGAGGCGACGACACTTTGTTCTCTAAAATCGACGGTGTTGTCAAATTCGAACGCTACGGCCGTAACCGTAAGAAGGTCAGCGTATATCCGGTAGCTCAAGAAGCTTAATGTTTGCCAGAGAGACTCTAGCCTTCGGGTTAGGGTCTTTTTTTCTAACCCACATCTAATTGCACCACATATTGTTTATGAAGAAGAGTTGCCCTCTCGACTGCTTCTTCTTAAAGGAGGAATACAGTTGGAATACCATGAAGTGATGACGCTGTTAGGATATACACGCCATGAATGGATGAATCGGCTCCAACTCCTACATAGCTATTCCAAATTAGGCAAGGATGAAAAGGTACAGGAAAAAATCGAGGAATCGATTCGTTTGGCGGATGAGGAACGTAAGCTCTCCAATTTGAATATCCCGGAGACTTTCGTTTGGATCCTTTCTTTCAATTGGACCTACACCCAGTTCCGGATTAAATTCCAAGTGGATGAGTCCATACCGAAGATTTGGGAATATGACAGGAAGATCCGAGAAAACTTAGAAGCAGTTGTGGATGCACTAAGCGACAGCGCGCAGAAGATGGAATTGTATGAAGGGTTGCTCCATGTCAAGACAAGGGAAGGCGAGCCAGTCATCGAGCTGACGTTTTCGGGGGCGTTCACAGGCTGGGATAATCTGCAGATGATCGGCCAGAAGGACTATGTACTGGAAGTGAAGATCGAATCATTACCAGAGAAGAAATCACGCTGTACCATCGTACTGACGTGTAATTGATGAGGTGAAACTATGTTTGTAGATCAGGTCAAGGTATTTGTGAAAGCAGGCGACGGAGGCAATGGCCTAGTCGCTTATCGTAGAGAGAAGTATGTTCCGCTCGGAGGTCCTGCAGGCGGCGACGGAGGTAATGGCGGGGATGTCATTTTCAAAGTCGACGAAGGTTTGAACACGTTGATGGATTTCCGCTATCAGCGTCACTTCAAAGCAAAACGCGGTGAAAATGGAATGAGTAAAGGGCAGCATGGGAAAAATGCAGAGCCGCTCATTTTGCCTGTGCCGCCGGGTACGCTGGTTCGCGATGAAGATAGCGGGGAATTGATAGCGGATTTGACGAAACACGGACAGGAAGCGGTCATTGCAAAAGGGGGCCGCGGAGGCCGCGGGAATTCACGCTTTGCCACACCGCGCAACCCTGCGCCCGACTTTGCGGAGAATGGCGAACCCGGCGTGGAGCGTAATTTGCAGATCGAGCTGAAATTGATTGCCGATGTCGGACTAGTCGGCTTCCCTAGTGTGGGGAAATCCACATTCATATCCGTTGTAAGTGCCGCCAAGCCAAAGATAGCGGATTATCACTTCACGACGCTTGCACCGAATCTGGGTGTGGTGGAGACGAAAGATCAGCGCAGCTTCGTATTGGCTGACTTACCAGGATTGATCGAGGGAGCGCATGAAGGAATCGGGCTTGGTCACCAGTTCCTGCGTCATGTCGAGCGGACTCGTGTCATTGTTCATGTGATTGACATGGCATCGACAGAAGGCCGGGATCCGTACGATGATTACGTGACGATCAATAAAGAGCTCCAGGAATATAATGAAGATCTGCCAGCGCGTCCGCAGATCATCATCGCCAACAAAATGGATATTCCGGAAGCGGAAGAGAATTTGGCTGTGTTCAAAGAGAAAATACCGGAGGGAATCGATGTATTTCCGATATCCGCCATCACCCGAGATGGACTTCAGGACGTATTATATGCCATTGCGGACAAGCTGGATGAGATACCAAAAATCGAAAAACCGGTAGAAGAACAAACAGAGCGTGTCGTCTATCGTTTCGAAGAATCAGAGAAGCCATTCGAAATCACGCGTGATCCAGATGGTGCATTCGTATTGTACGGAGAACCAATCGAGAAGCTATTCAAGATGACGGACTTCAACCGCGATGAGGCTGCCAGACGTTTTGCCAGACAGCTGCGCGGTATGGGCGTGGATGAAGCGCTGCGCAAGCGGGGAGCGAAAGATGGCGATACCATTCGCCTGCTGGAATACGAATTTGAATTTGTAGATTGATTTTGTATGAGCCAAGGTGGGGAGAGTATGGCAGAGAAGGAAGAGCAATTTTATCTTGTGCGCAGTGATGTACTGCCGGAATCGATGAAAAAGACATTGCAGGCAAAGGAGTTGCTGGAGCGCAAAAAGGTTGCTTCAGTTTTCGATGCTGTGCAGCAGGTCGATCTTTCCCGCAGTGTGTTCTATAAATATCGGGATGCGGTGTTCCCATTCCGGGCTATGGTGAAGCAGCGGATGATCACGCTCTTTTTCCATTTGGAGGACCGGACAGGGACGCTTTCAGAGCTATTGGCCATCGTGGCACGGTCAGGCGGCAATATCCTGACGATTCACCAGACGATTCCCTTGCAAGGAAGAGCCAATGTGACCATATCATTGAATACGTCGGGCATGCATACGGATATCCAGTCATTGCTGGATGAGCTTCGTGCATTGGAATACGTAGATAAAGTGGAGATTTTGAGTTCGGAAGCTTAGGCAAGGGAGCAGAGGAATATGAAGATCAGTTATCTAGGACCAAAGGGAACATTCACGAAAATGGCAGTCGATGCCTTGTTCCCTGATGAAGAAGCTTATAGCTATGCGACGATCCCGCAATGTATGGATGCTGTCGCAAATGGGGAAATGGATTATTGTGTCGTCCCAGTCGAAAATACGATCGAGGGTACAGTGCCGATTACAATGGATTATCTGATCCATCAAGTGCAATTGCCGATTATTGGGGAGATTGTCATCCCGATACGGCAGCATTTATTGACGAACAAGAAGCTGGAGCTTCGTGACATAGAAACAGTGTATTCTCATAGTCATGCGATTGCACAATGCCATCAGTTCCTGCATACACAGCTTCCACAAGCAGCAACCCATGCAACTTCTTCCACAGGGACCGCAGCTGAGATGGTTGCCGGTATGGAAGAGCCTGCAGCTGCCATCGGTAATGAACTGGCTGCCAAAGAATTCGGTCTGACGATTCTGCAAGAAGACATCCATGATTATGCAAATAATCATACACGCTTCTTCGTTTTGGCGAGGCCAGAAGCCAACATCCCAGAGACAATCAGTACTGGGAATCAAAGAAAAACATCTTTGTATGTAACGCTTCCTCACGACTACGCAGGAGCCCTGCATCAAGTATTGGCAGCTTTTGCGTGGCGGAAGATCAATATGTCGAAAATTGAATCCAGACCAATGAAAACCGGTCTTGGTAATTATTTCTTCATAATGGATGTGACTTGTGAAGCAGAAGATATTCTTTTCCAAGGCGTCCAGCAGGAAATTGCAGCATTAGGCTGCAGTCTTACGGTACTTGGAAGCTACCCGATTCATCAGTATAAGGAAAAAGCCGGCGCGAAATCATGACGTGCCGGCTTTTTCTATTTCAACCTTTTTGAATTTGATGCATAAGATGATGGAGTAATGCGTGAGTTCATGAAAGGGGAGTTTCAGATTTGAAGATTCATATTGTACAAAAAGGTGACACGATGTGGAGTATCGCAAACAAATATGGTGTCAGCTTTGATGAATTGCGGGAAATGAACGGGCATATTCGTGAACCGGAATTGGCAGTTCCGGGTATGAAGCTGAAGATACCGACAACAACCAAAGCAGTAGAAAAAGAAGAAGTTATCCGCTCGGAAGCTGGAACGGGAGCCTCTGGAAACACAGGGCAGCAATCACCAGCTCAAACGTTCCATGATACACCGGCAATCCAGGAGGATGATATGTCTGCTGCCCCATATCCCATCATGCCTCAAATGCCGCAGATGTCCGCGCCGGATCAAGGTGGCGGTGCATATCCGGGTATGCCGCAGCAGCAAGGTTATATGGGAGGATTGCCGCAGTCGATGACACATCAGCCAAGTACGGGTTGGGGACAGGGTCAGCAAATGCACGGCCAGCCTTCCTATCCGCAGTCAATGAATGGAAGCTGGCTGATACCGCAGTCGCCAGATGGAAGCATGCAGAATCAAGGTGGTGGAAGTATGCAGGGTGACTGGGGCCAGCAAGGAGGTCAGCCAGGCCAGCAGATGCAAGGAGGCTGGGGCCAGCCAGGGGGCCAGCCAGGCCAGCAGATGCAAGGATACTGGGGCCAGCAAGGAGGTCAGCCAGGCCAGCAGATGCAAGGAGGCTGGGGCCAGCAAGGAGGCCAATCAGGTCAGCAGATGCAAGGAGGCTGGGGCCAGCAAGGAGGCCAATCAGGTCAGCAGATGCAAGGAGGCTGGGGCCAGCAAGGAGGCCAGCCAGGTCAGCAGATGCAGGGTGACTGGAGCCAGCAAGGAGGTCAGCCAGGCCAGCAGATACAAGGATACTGGGACCAGCAAGGTCAACAGATGCAGGGCCGCCATTACCAAGCTCCTGCGGTAAATCAACCAATCCCTTACTTCTATCCGCAAACACCGATGCGCTCCTGCTGCGGTCCGGATATACCTTTTCCTGCAGCGCCGCCGTATCAGCAAGCTCAGCCTGAATACAGAAGAGATCCTTACGGCGTACAGCCACCTCTTTCCGATTTCTATGAACCTTCCCCTGCCCAGGATTTGCCAGGGGATGAACAGGATAATAAATGAAATGAAAAAAGCCCCTTCTTCCGTTGAAGGGGCTTTCATTTATAATATACCATGTTCCTCGAAAATCCGATGCATATCCTGGCGATACTTATCTTCCATAGCAAGTACTTCTGCTTTGGATAATCCGGCGTTCTGTATGTGATTTCTAAGTATCAGGGTCGCTTTTTCCTCGGAGAAAACGCTCGCCATATTTGCTTCGCTTTTCGCTTCCACGTAGCGGAGGTACTTTTGCTGCGCATCGTTCCTCACTATAACCATCCCGCCTTTGTCTATGACTTTCTAATTCTCTACCACATATAATCGAAAAGAAAACCTAAAAAGTGACGGTTAAATGAATTTTTTTTGAAAAAAATCGGATAAAGAACTGTTAATGGGAAAAAATGAAGAAAAAGAATCGGAATAGGGGTGGAAGGTCATGAGACGTTTTTCAGTCTTTTGCATGCTTTTCCTTTTAATCGTTCCAATCATGGCAGGGCAAGCAGCGGAACCGGTGGAAGTGAAGGTCGTATTGCAGCGTCAATATATTGATGGCAAGCAGACAGAGGTGACCCATCGGGAGAAAATATATGCGATGGAGGATTTTTGGTCAACCTACCATGACTGGCAGCTCGTTTCGCAGAAAGAGGGGGAAGTCGTTTTTAAACAAGAGGTGATGGATATCTCACCGGCATTGAAGAAGAACGGTTATTTCGGCATTTATAAAGGAAAGCTTACGATATTCGAAGGCCGGCCCATCGATCAGCAGGCCATCCAGTCCTTTTATCAGATAAATAAGGGCAAATTGGAAAGCCATCAAGCCAAACAGCTGGAGGATGGCATCCGGATTCAATCAAAAGAAGTCTATGAAGATGTCCTGGAGGCATTTCGTTCCAAAAATGATATCGAAGCACTGCCAAGCTAAAAGGATCTTTCCTGGGAAGGGAAGGTCCTTTTCCTGTTTTTCGCCTATAATCTTATACGAACATACGCTTGTGTGGTAAACTAGAAAGAAGTTATTGATTCAGGTAGGAGAGAAACAGCATGATAGCGTATGTCAAAGGCAAGATTACTGGAATTACAGATGAAGCGGTGCTTGTGGAAGCACATGGGGTAGGTTATGAGATCATATGCCCGAATCCCTTTCAATTCCAGATGGAAGAAGGAAAGGAAGCGCTCGTCCATACATACCATTATGTACGGGAGGATGCCCAGACTTTATTCGGGTTTAAAAATACAGAGGATAAGTTTTTATTTCAAAAGCTGCTTGGAGTTTCGGGGATAGGACCCAAAAACGCCTTGCAGATCCTTGCTGGTGTCAATGTCGAGGAATTCGTGGCTGCCATCGAAAGGGAAGATGATAAATTCCTGACAAGCTTTCAGGGTGTGGGTAAGAAGACGGCGCGACAGATGATACTCGATCTGAAGGGCAAGCTTGTCTATATGGTTTCGCTCACAGCCATCGAGGCATCGGCAGGAAGCCAGAGCAATACTGCAAAGAAACGCATTGCTCTGGAGGATGCAGAAGATGCGATGCGGGCGCTCGGTTACCAGGAGCGCGAGATCAAAGCTGTTTTGCCGCAACTTAAAAAGGAAGACAGCGACAGTGCTGATCATCTGATCAAGAAAGGTTTGGCTTTGTTAAGTCAAAAGAAATAAAGGAGTGCGAAGATGGAAGATCGCATGATTACGAACGAATTGAAGCAGGAAGACGAAGTGATCGAGCTCAGTTTGCGCCCGAGCACATTGAAACAATACATCGGTCAGCATAAGGCAAAGGAGAACCTGGCGATCTTCATCGAGGCAGCGAAGATGCGGGATGAGCCGCTTGACCATGTATTGCTTTACGGACCTCCTGGTTTAGGGAAGACGACGATGGCCTCGATCATCGCCAATGAAATGGGGGTGCAGTTCCGGGCAACGAGCGGGCCGGCAATCGAAAAAGCAGGGGACCTGGCAGCGATACTGAGTTCGCTGGAGGCAGGAGATGTGCTGTTCATCGATGAGATTCACCGTCTGCCCCGTGCAGTCGAAGAAATACTATATCCAGCCATGGAAGATTTCTGTCTGGATATTGTCATCGGGACCGGTCCCAGCGCCCGCAGTGTCCGTCTTGATTTGCCGCCATTTACATTGGTGGGCGCCACAACACGTGCTGGCTTATTATCCGCTCCCTTAAGGGACAGATTTGGCGTGTTGAGCCGCCTGGAATTTTATAACACGGAGGATCTGGCAAGCATCGTTGAGCGGACAGCACTTATTTTCGATGTCGAAATAGAGCCGTCGGCTGCCATCGAGGTCGCATTGCGATCAAGGGGGACACCGCGGATTGCCAACCGCCTTCTGAAACGGGTCCGTGATATTTCACAGGTCAAAGGAGAAGACTGCATCACACAGGACACGACCCATGCAGCGCTCAACCAGCTGCAGGTAGATGAAAAGGGCCTTGATCATATCGATCATAAGCTGTTGACGACCATCATGGATCAGTTCCGCGGCGGGCCGGTCGGGCTCGATACCATCAGTGCGACGATCGGGGAAGAGTCCCAGACGATAGAAGATGTGTATGAGCCATATTTGCTGCAGATCGGTTTCATCCAGCGGACGCCGCGCGGCCGGGTTGTCACTCCGCTTGCTTATGCCCATTTCAACCGGGAGGTGCCAGGTACTTGACCGGCATTGGAAAAATCTTTATCCTTATAGGCGTTGTATGTATAGTGATCGGCATCATCATGTCGTTCATTGGCAGACTGCCGGGAGATATCGTTTTTAAGAAAGGGAACACGACAGTATATTTTCCGATCGTAACATCGATTGTCGTCAGTATCGTACTGTCGCTTATCATGTTCCTATTCAACAAATTTCGCTGAAACAGACTAGGAGTTAACAGGTATGGATATAAAGGATTATGATTTTCATTTACCAGAAGAACTGATCGCCCAGACGCCGCTTCAGGACAGGACAGCATCGAGGCTGCTTGTATTGAATAGGGAAGCGCGTACGATGGAGCATCGCCATTTTGCCGATATCGGTGACTATTTGAAGCCAGGGGACTGCCTTGTCCTGAATGATACACGTGTCCTGCCTGCGCGGCTGTATGGCATCAAGAAAGACACGCAGGCGAAAGTGGAGATCCTCTTGCTCAAGCAAATGGAAGGGGATAGCTGGGAAGTTTTGGTCAAACCGGCCAAGAAGGTCAAAGTCGGCACGGAGCTATCCTTCGGCGATGGCAAGCTGACAGCGGTATGCAAGGAACTGCTGGAGCATGGCGGACGAATCATCGAATTCAAATATGATGGTATTTTCTATGAGGTATTGGAGGAGCTTGGTGAAATGCCGCTGCCTCCATATATCAAAGAGCAGCTTCCTGACCAAGAGCGCTACCAGACTGTGTATGCCAAGGAAAAAGGCTCTGCAGCCGCGCCGACAGCCGGTCTGCATTTCACTAAGGAATTGCTTGCGGATCTTCAGGAAAAAGGCGTTGAAATTGCATTCATCACCCTTCATGTTGGGTTGGGAACCTTCCGTCCCGTCAGTGTGGAATCCATCGAAGAACATGAAATGCATGCCGAGTTTTATCAAATGTCCCAGGAAACGGCAGATCAGCTGACTCGAATCCGTGAAAACGGAGGTCGGATCATTTCCGTCGGGACTACATCCACACGTACATTGGAAACAATCGCACGGGACCATGACGGAAAATTCGTCGCCGCAAGCGGATGGACGGATATCTTCATCTATCCTGGATTTACGTATCGAGCCATCGATGGCTTGATAACCAATTTCCATTTGCCAAAATCAACTTTGATCATGCTGGTCAGCGCATTTGCAGGACGGGATTTCATCCTGGATGCATACCGGACAGCAGTAGAGGAGCGTTATCGTTTCTTCAGCTTCGGTGATGCGATGCTGATTGTATAGATCGAGAATAGAAAGGGAACTACTATAATATGGCAATTCGTTATGAATTCATCAAACAAGATAAGCAAACAGGCGCAAGGCTCGGTATCGTACATACGCCCCACGGGAGCTTCGAAACGCCTACTTTCATGCCGGTAGGGACACTGGCAACGGTAAAGACGATGAGTCCGGAGGAATTAACCGAACTTAACGCGAATATCATTCTATCAAACACCTATCATTTATGGCTCCGTCCGGGACATGAGATTATCCGCGAAGCAGGCGGCCTGCATAAATTCATGAACTGGGATGGTGCCATCCTGACCGATTCAGGCGGCTTCCAGGTATTCAGTCTGAGCGATCTTCGTGATATCCGGGAAGAAGGCGTTCATTTCCGTAATCATATCAGCGGGGAAAAGCTTTTCCTTTCTCCGGAGAAAGCGATGGAAATCCAAAATGCCCTCGGCAGCGATATCATGATGGCCTTCGATGAATGTCCGCCGTACCCAGCGACATACGATTATATGAAGGCATCTGTAGAGCGGACAAGCCGTTGGGCGGAGCGCTGCTTGGCTGCGCATGCCCGTCCGGATGTACAAGGTCTCTTCGGGATAGTGCAAGGTGGGGAGTATGAAGATCTGCGGAAGCAGAGCGCTCAGGATCTTGTAAGCATGGACTTCCCTGGCTATGCAGTCGGAGGTCTGTCTGTCGGCGAACCGAAGGACGTCATGAACCGTGTATTGGAATTCACCACGCCATGGCTGCCGCAGGATAAGCCGCGATACTTGATGGGTGTAGGATCGCCGGATTCCTTGATTGATGGTGCGATCCGCGGTATCGATATGTTCGATTGTGTGCTTCCGACCCGGATCGCCCGCAATGGGACCTGCATGACATCCAATGGCCGTCTTGTTGTACGCAATGCGCAATATGCTCGTGATTTTGGTCCGATTGATGAGAATTGTGACTGTAAGGTATGCAAGAATTATTCACGCGCTTACATTCGTCATCTTATCAAATGTAACGAAACTTTCGGATTTAGACTTACTACTTACCATAACTTGCATTTTCTGATAGAATTGATGAGAAAAGTACGAGAGGCGATCAAAGAGGATCGGCTTGGCGATTTTCGAGACGAATTCTTCGAGAGTTATGGTTTCAACAAGCCGAATGCGAAGAATTTCTAGAAAGGGGGAGCAGTGAATGAATATTCAAAGTATAATACTTATCGTATTAATGTTTGTTATTTTCTACTTCCTGTTGATTCGTCCGCAGCAGAAGCGTCAGAAGCAGGTTAGAGAAATGCAGGCTAATTTGAAAAAGGGAGACAGCATCGTTACCATCGGTGGTTTACATGGGAAGGTGCATGCGATAGACGAGGCGTCTGTAGTCCTTACTACGGATGATGGCAGTAAGTTGACATTCGACCGCAATGCAATCCGTGACGTCAAACCTTCAGAAGCGTAAAGATAAAGACAGGAGATCCTTCTCCTGTCTTTTTATGTGCTCGTTTTAATGTTGACACCGATCATGCCGCCGACCAGGGCTGCTGCCAGGAACCCGCCATGCGTGAGCAGCTGTGTTCCTGAAAAGCCTACTTGATATCCAAGGTATTGATAGAGAAGGATGAATAGGGAAAAGCCTATCGCGGTCATGCCGCCAAGCAGCCAGCCTTTATCCTCACCCTTCACCCCGGCAATCAGCCCTCCGATGAATAGACTGAGGATGCCTGCGCCAAGTGTCGTCCAGTCCAGCATTCCTTCGCCAAGCTCCGTGAAACGCAATAGTAATGCCAATGTAAAGCTGATGAATAATAGAAGCGCGAAAACGGTGATCCAGCCATACAATATCGCTTGTACGTTTTTCTTCACAAAAATCCCCCCAGTATGTCTATATGGCTACTTTATGCATGTCCTTTCTGATTCAGAACGTATAGAACCTGTCTCCTGACACAAAATAATAAAATAAAAAGGAGGCGGGTGTTTTGTTCGATGCATTGGATTGGTCGCTTGTTGGAAGGACGATTCTTTCGTATATTGTCATCGTCATCATTTTCCGTCTCATGGGGAAACGGGAAATTGGTGAATTGAGCATCATAGATTTGGTCGTTTATTTGATGTTAGCCGAAATTGCAGTATTATCGATTGAGGATCCCAGCAGCGATTTGCTGCATTTTATCATTCCGATGGTAATACTTTTGATCATCCAGAGAAGTACTGCATTTTTATCCCTTAAATTTCCAAAGATGCGTGATTTCATGGAAGGAAAACCATCGATCATCATCAACAGAGGGCGGATAGACGAGCATGAGATGCGCAGACAGCGTTACAGCTTCTCCGACTTGCAGCAGCAGCTGCGCGAAAACGGAACAAAAAGCATACAGGATGTGGATTTTGCCATCCTGGAGACCTCGGGTGAGCTATCAGTGTTCGAGAAACGGGATACTGCTGAAGGCAGCAGCGGTTTTGTATCACCGCTAATCATCGATGGCAAGATCCAGCACGATGTATTGGATGAGCTTGGTAAGTCGGAATCTTGGCTCCGCGGTGAGATGAAACGGCACGGCCATCCTGATCTTGCTTCCATTTCATTTTGTACACTCGATCAGGATCATAGCTGGTTTATTGACCGCAAGGATGACCGCTGATCATTTTTTCCTTTTTGATAAAAATTGCTCTGCTTCTGCTCTCGTAATGAAACCGAGACTTAGCATGAACAAGAGGTAGAGAAAGAGAAGGATGAGCAGTACTAGCAGAAATGCCGGCAGCTCATAGAGTGAGCTTGAGAAAATACCCTTCAGCAGTTGTGCAGTAAAAGTTGTCAATCCCAACAAACCGAGCATTTGAGCAATTTCCTTCAGTGTCAGCCGAAAGCCGGCGACACGGGCCAATGAGATTAAATGCAGTAAAGTGATCAGAACCACTGTGACGATCATGCTGATAGCGACACCGATGATTCCGAATTTAGCATTGGAGGCCAAAGAGACAAGCAGGATGATTTTGACTCCTGCACCGATGATTGTATTCCACATTGCGGCTTTTGCTGCATCCAAAGCCTGCAATGCGGTGCTTAACGGCATCTGGATATACATCATGATATAAAAAGGTGCCATCAGCAGAATGAATCGCTCTGCGCTTTCGCTGCCGTACATATAATGCAGGATTGGCCCGGAAAATACTGTAAGAACTACCGTTGCAATCGCACCTGAAGCGAAGCTGAGCCGGATCGCTTGGTGAATCCGATAATGGACGAATTGGTGTCGGTTCTGTTCGTTTGCTTCACTGATGGATGGCAGCAGGGCAGTGGCCAACGAGTTGGTGATGAATGTCGGCAGAGCCAAAAGTGGCAGGGCATAGCCTGTCAGTTCCCCATACTGCCTGGTTGCCAGTGCCGTTCCAACTCCTGCCAGCGCCAGGCTCTGAGCTGTGAGTATCGGCTCCAGGAAATGTGTGCCGCTGGCAATGAGCCTGCTGCCTGTTGCAGGCAATGCTATTGAAAACAGGCGCTCCAAGGTCTGCTTGCCGCCTTTTAAGGCAGTGACGAATTGAGAGCGTATTTTCACGCTCTTCTTTCGCTTGAATTGGCGGAGCATATACAGCAAGGAAACGAACTCCCCGATAATGACGGATATCATCGCGCCTAGGGCAGCAAATTCAACTCCGTAGGGCAGGAAGAATTTAACGAGATAAACCGTACAGCTGATCCGGACAATCTGTTCGATCACCTGTGAGAAGCTCTGCGGCTTCATGTTCTGTTTGCCTTGAAAATAACCTCGCAGCACAGCGGCAACCGCCAATATCGGGATGATGGGCCCGATGGCCAGCATCGGGTAAATGACTCGCGCATCCTTCAGCAGCTTGTCCGCAAGAAATGGGGCTGCAAAATAAAGAAGGCCGACAAATACAATGCTGATGCTGAGAGTGACAGTCAGGGAAACAACAACGATTTTCTTGATTTGTTCGTTATCTCCTCGGACATCTGCCTCTGCCACTCTTTTCGAGATAGCGGTGGGCAGACCGAATTGGGTGATGGCAATGGCCAGGAATAATGTCGGCATCGCCATCATGTATAAGCCGATCCCCTCTTCTCCCATGACACGTGCAACGACAATCCGGTTCACGAATCCAAGGAAGCGAGTGATCAAGCTGGCAGCAATCAGGATGAGTGCCCCTTGTAGAAAAGTCTGCTTCGTCACATCGACAACCTGCCTTCTCAAATAATTGTTTTTCGGATACAATTAAATGTATGCATGAGATATGGCCAAGCATGACTAGCCTGTACAGAACTGAGGCAAGTTGGTTGAGGAGGTAGAAATGTGTACGAATCAAAGACAGTGAACGAATGGAAGTCGGAAGTGATGCCTGCCGTGATCAGCAAGAAGGAAGAATTCCATCTGCTGGGCTATGATAAAGCATCCGCTGCGGATATTTGGAGCTGTATGGAAAAAAAGGTGTGGAAGAAAGAGATAGACAAGCCGAAGCGATTATATGAAGTGGTAGCTGATATCATGCAGCTTAGTGTATCGGTGTATATGGGATATCTGACCATGTCCGTCTACGAGGAAGATGAGGATCTGATGGCGTCGATAGCGGCCATCAATGGTCAATCCTGATATAGGAAAAGTTGACAGTGCTGGCTTGTCTTTTCTATACTATGTGAGTATTTGACGGATGGGTACAGCATGTACATACAAGTAATTTTGCAGATGTTCATCTGCAGTATTTTAGGTTTCGTTTTGACGGAACATGGGAGGCAGTTGCATCATGGTGAAAAGAGGCAGAATCGTTGCCTTCTTTTTGATCGTCCTATTGCTTTTGGGAGGAATGGGCACGACGATTAAAGGAATAGCAAAGGATTTAAATTTAGGACTGGATTTGCAAGGCGGGTTCGAGGTCCTTTACGAAGTAAGCCCGCTGGAAGAAGGGGATAAGATAGATTCAGCGACCTTGAATGCCACGGCACAGGCATTGAACGAACGAGTCGATACCCTTGGCGTCAGTGAGACCAGCATCGACATTGAACAGCCGAATCGGATCCGCGTGCAGCTTGCCGGGGTGAAAGATCAGGACCAGGCTCGTGAAATGCTGTCGACGACTGCCAATCTATCATTCCGTGACACAGAAGATAAAGAATATCTGAATGGTACGGATATCGAGGCAGGCAGCGCCAAGCAGGCATTCGACCCGCAAACGAATCAGCCGCTGGTGACAGTGGAGATGAAGGATGCTTCCAAATTCGGTGAAGTGACAAGTGAACTTTCACAGCGTTCATTCCCGGATAACAGGCTGGTCATCTGGCTTGATTATGAGGATGGGGACTCGTATGAAGAGGAAGCGAAAAAGCCTGAGGATGAACAGAAATTCATATCCGCTCCGGCAGTATCCCAAGCCATCAATAGCAAATCGGTGCAAATTGAAGGTGATTTCACAGTCGAAAGTGCGCAGGAGCTTGCCGATCTATTGAACGCCGGTTCCCTTCCGGTGAAGATGGATGAAGTGTATTCCAACTCTGTCGGGGCTCAATTCGGTCAGGATGCACTGGATCAGACAATGCTTGCAGGGTACATCGCATTTGCCCTTATCCTGCTGTTCATGATCGTTTATTACAGACTGCCTGGTTTGATTGCGTCGATCACATTGGCACTATTCGCTTATTTGAACATTGTTGTCTTCGACCTGCTCCACGTAGTGCTGACATTGCCTGGGATAGCAGCCTTGATTCTCGGTATCGGGATGGCAGTGGATGCGAACATCATCACATATGAACGTATCAAGGATGAGCTGAAGGCAGGCAAATCTTTGAAGGCGGCTTATAAAGCTGGTAATAAGAATTCTTTGGCCACAATTACCGATGCCAACATCACAACGATGATTGCCGGTATCGTGTTATTCATCTTCGGTACCAGCTCCATCAAAGGATTTGCGACGACACTTATCATCAGTATCCTGCTCAGCTTCATCACCGCCGTCGTTGGTTCACGTGCATTGCTGAGCCTTATGGTGAAAAGCCGCGCCTTTGATAAGAGACCAGGCTGGTTTGGAGTATCCAAGAAAAACATCCGTAATCTGAGTGACAAAGAAGAACGAGATGTCACTTTTTATGGGATGAAGCTGAACCTTGTGAAGCATCGCAAAGCTTATTTCGCTTTCTCGATTGCACTCACCATTGCCGGCATCATCTGTCTGAGCATCTTCAAGCTTAATCTTGGCATCGACTTTACCAGCGGCTCACGTGTCGAATTTGATTCAGATCAAGCTGTCACGACCGAGCAGGTGGAGCAGCAGATCGAGGATATCGGCTTGACTGCCAAAGAAACGCAGCTATCGGCAGATGGCAAGCATGCCTCTGTCCGGCTGGAGGAAACATTGACCAAGGATCAGGAAACCGATGTTAAGGGTGAAATTCAAGAAGCTTATGGAGATGCTCCCAGCATAAGCACAGTATCTCCGGTCATCGGTAAGGAACTGGCGAAGAATGCCTTGTATGCAGTCATTTTCGCTTCGATCGGTATCGTCCTCTATGCGACTATCCGCTTCGAGTTCAAATTTGCCGTGGCGGCAATCATTTCCTTGCTGCATGACGCCTTCTTCATCCTGGCGATTTTCAGTATCACCAGATTGGAATTCGATGTCACTATCATTGCGGCCATCTTGACCATCATCGGTTATTCGATAAATGACACGATTGTGACGTTTGACCGGATCAAAGAGAATATCCGGATCAAACGGAAAGTCAAGACGTTTGATGAGCTTGCGAAAATCGTCAACGATAGCTTGCTGCAAACACTCGTACGCAGTGTGAACACAGTAGTGACGGTGATCGTAGCGGCAATCATCCTCTGGATATTTGGTGCTGCTTCGATCACGAACTTCTCGATCGCCCTTGTCATCGGTTTGGCGGCAGGAACATATTCTTCCCTCTTCATCGCTGCACAGCTGTGGCTCGTCTGGCGAGGAAGGAATATCGACCAAAAGCCGATCGTCCACGAGGAGAAGAAGAAAGTCGAAGGACCACAGGTTTGATGACATGACCCCCGTATGAAAAACGGGGGTTAATTTTTGGATAATGGGGAATGTATAAGTAGCCGCATTGGAAAGGAGTCAGCAAATGAAAGCACAATGGTATATCATTCTAGCAGTCATTTTTGCAGTACTTATTGCAATATTCGCAGTTATCAACGTAGATAGTGTGCAGGTGGACTATTTATTCGGTACAGGTTCAGCTCCGCTGATCCTGATCATTCTGTTCTCCGTTTTGATGGGCGTCCTGATTACAGCATCTGTAGGAGGGTTGCGTGTGTTCAAGCTGACAAGGGAAGTACGCGCTTTACGCAAGGAGAATGATAAAAAGGCTGCAGAAATCACGGAACTGCAGGAAAAACGTGCAGAACAGGGGCATGAGAAGCCGGAACGGACAACGACGAATATTTCCGATCCGACAACGAATACGTACCCTACTTCCGAAAGAATGAGAGATGAATACAGGCAATAATCGATTGCCCCCTTGACCAGGCTCTAGTATAATGGCTTGGTTAGGGGGTCTTTTTTTATGTTGAAAAGCAGAATGAGATGGAAGGATAATAGCAGCAGCCCTTCAGCTCACGCGCCGGCGGGCTTCGGTGTTTCCCCGCTTGTGGAGCAGCTGCTCATACAGCGCGGAATAACAACGGCAGAGGCTGCAAGACGGTTCCTTCATCCGTCTCTGGAGGACCTACATAGCCCGGAACGGTTACATGATATAGATGCTGCAGCTGAACGGATACATGCAGCTGTGGAGCAGAACGAAAAGATCCTGGTATTCGGAGATTATGATGCGGACGGAGTTTCTTCCACGGTTGTCCTGCTGGAAGCATTGCGGGAACTGGGAGCCGACTGTGATTACTATATACCGAATCGGTTCACCGAAGGGTATGGGCCGAATGAAGCTGCATTTCGAGCTGCCAAGGACAATGGATACCATTTGATCGTGACTGTCGATACTGGTATCGCTGCACACCACGAAGCAGAGGTGGCAAAGCAGATCGGAATCGATCTTATCATCACCGATCACCATGAAGTGCAGGAAACAGTCCCGGATTGCTTGGCGGTTGTCCATCCCAAATGCTCTCCGGACTATCCTTTCCATGAACTGGCTGGGGTAGGCGTCGCTTTCAAACTGGCCCATCATTTGCTTGGTTATTTCCCGAAGCAGCTGCTTGATCTCGTCGTCATCGGTACGATTGCTGATTTGGTTCCGCTGGTTGATGAAAACAGGGTCCTGGCTGCAGAGGGTTTGAAGGCGATCACATCGTCCGCGCGGCCGGGCATACGAGCGTTGAAGGACAGCTGCGGGCTGGACGGAGTAGTGACCGAGGAAGACATAGGCTTCAAAATAGGGCCTCGGATCAATGCTGTCGGCCGATTGCAAGATGCTGACCTTGCCGTCGAGCTGCTTCTGGCCGCTTCGTACGAAGAAGCTATGGAGATGGCGGAAGAGATTCAGTCACTGAACACGGAACGGCAGAATATCGTTGCCAAAATTGCAAAAGAAGCGGAAGCGATGGTCATGGAACAGCCGGAAGAAGAAAGCAGCCATGTCATCGTGGTGGCGAAGGAAGGCTGGAATGAAGGTGTCCTGGGAATTGTGGCCTCTAAACTGGTGAGGACATTTGACCGGCCGGCAATCGTGCTGGCCATCCACCCGGAAAAAGGCACCGCAAAAGGCTCGGCCCGGAGCATTGACGCCTTTGATCTATTCCACCATTGTATGCAGGTACGCGATCATTTCTTGGCCTTTGGCGGACATGCACAGGCAGCCGGCATGACATTGGAGCTGGAACAGGTGGACACGCTCCGGCGGGCATTGAATCGAATGGCGGCAGAAAGCCTTACGGAGGAAGATTTCAAACAAACGCTGGCCATCGACTTGTCGCTGCGTGTCGGTGATGTATCGATCGACTTGATACGCGACATCGCCCAGCTATCACCATTTGGAATGCAAAATCCGAAGCCGCTCGTCAAACTTACCGCCCCGATGCGGGAAGTGAAGCTCATCGGAGCGAATAAAAATCATCTGAAATTCGTTTTTGCCGAGGACGCTGTGCAGTTGGACGGTGTATGCTTCGGGCAGGGGGATCTTTATCCGTTCCTGACACCGATGGATGAAATGGAAGCTGTCGGGGAGCTATCGATCAATGAATGGAATGGCAGACAAAAGCCTCAGATACTGATTGAAGATGTGGCGATCCGCGGATGGCAGCTGCTTGATCACAGAGGAAGCAAGCAGCTGCAGAAAGGGATCCGCATCAAGGAAGAAGAAGAGGAAGAGGCGGCTGTTGTACGTTTCCGGCCGGATACGGAGCTCGGCTGGCTGTCCGACCGGATTCGTATCCTAGATTATGAAACAGAAGGGCTGACAAATGCAGCTGGCAATATAAAGGCAGTCATATTGGCGGATCTTCCCAGGCGCTTGGAGGATATATCTTTTGTCCTCAGGAATCTGCAGCCGGATTTGATTTATGCCTGTTATGATGTGAAGGAGAATGCCTATCTGCAAGGATTTCCGGATCGTGAGCAATTCAAGCTGTTCTACGCGATTCTGTTGAAGCAAAAGACGATTGGCTGCCAGCAGCTCGAGGAATATTTGAAAAACAGCCGGGGCTGGAGTCCGGAAAGGACGAAGTTCATTTCCAGCGTGTTTTTTGAGCTCGAATTTGTTAAAATAGATAAGGATCAAATTTCAATCAACCCAAATCCTTCCAAACGCGATTTGGCTGACTCCAAAGTCTACCAGGGATTGCGGGAAGCGATGGAAGTGGAGAAGATCTTATATTATTCCAGTTATAAGGAATTGAAAGCATGGCTGGAACGCGTACTGGAACGCGGGGAAGTTATCGAGGAGGAAGCAGTAAATGGATTATAAACAATATATAACAGTCGTTGAGGACTGGCCGAAACCAGGGATCAAATTCAAGGATATCACTACCTTGATGGATAATGGCCCGGCTTATAAATCAGCGGTGAATGAAATCGTGGAATTCGCTAAAGATAAGAATGTGGACCTGATTGTTGGTCCGGAAGCCCGCGGTTTCATCGTCGGCTGCCCGGTATCATATGCGCTGGACATCGGTTTTGCCCCTGTCCGCAAAGAAGGGAAGCTTCCTCGTGAAGTAATCAAGGTGGCTTACGGACTTGAATACGGCGAGAATGTGCTGACGATCCATAAAGATGCAATCAAACCGGGACAGCGTGTCCTTATCACGGATGACCTGCTCGCAACAGGCGGTACGATCGAAGCGACAATCAAGCTTGTTGAACAGCTGGGCGGTATCGTGGTCGGTTGCGCGTTCTTTGTTGAACTTGCATATCTTGACGGCAGAGAAAAGCTGGATGGCTATGAAGTGCTGACACTTACAAGCTACGAATAATATCGGACGGAAATCAGAGTGCCTCAATTGAGGCACTCTTTGTTTCATTTTAATTACAGATACTTGTCGAATAGATTGGATATTTGTTAAGCTAATAAAAATAACATGTGACAGTTCAGAACCCTCGTCGCTTTTGCAGACGATGAGAAGGAGTTTAGCTAAAGAGATGCCAAAGGAAAAAGTTCTAACGGCCGAAGAGGTCATTCAAGAAGCAGCCCGCTATCTATCGGACGAGCATGTTGCTTTTATCCGGAAAGCTTATGAGTTCGCCGAAAAAGCGCATGAAGGGCAATTCCGCCGATCTGGTGAAGCCTACATCATCCATCCTGTGCAGGTAGCTGGGATCCTTGTCCACTTGGAACTCGATGCGGAGACGATTGCAGGCGGCTTCCTGCACGATGTGGTGGAGGATACACCTGTTACGGTCGAGGAATTGGAAGAGGCCTTCAATGCCGAAGTCGCGATGCTTGTAGATGGGGTGTCCAAGCTCGGTAAAATCAAATATAAATCAAAACAGGCCCAGCAGGCCGAAAATCACCGGAAAATGTTCGTTGCAATGGCGAAGGACATCCGGGTCATCCTGATCAAGCTGGCTGACCGTCTGCATAATATGCGTACGCTGAAACATCTTTCCCCGGAGAAGCAGCGCCGGATTTCCAATGAAACACTTGAAATCTTCGCGCCGCTTGCCCACAGACTCGGAATCAGTACAATCAAATGGGAACTCGAAGATACAGCACTCCGTTATATGAATCCGCAGCAGTACTACCGGATCGTCCACTTGATGAAGCAAAAGCGTGAAGAACGGGAAAGCTATATCGGTGACGTAATGGATCAAATCCGCAGCCAGCTCAGTGAAATCAATATCGAAGCGGATATATTCGGACGGCCGAAGCACTTATACAGTATTTATCGCAAGATGGAACATCAGCATAAGCAGTTCAATGAAATTTATGATCTTCTTGCGGTGCGTGTCATCGTAAAAAGCATCAAGGACTGCTATGCCGTCCTGGGCGTCATTCATACCTGCTGGAAGCCTATGCCTGGCAGATTCAAGGATTATATTGCCATGCCGAAGCTCAATCTGTATCAATCCTTGCATACGACGGTCATCGGACCGAAGGGTGATCCGCTTGAGGTGCAGATCCGGACCGAGGAGATGCATGAGATCGCCGAGTATGGAATCGCGGCTCATTGGGCATATAAAGAAGGCAAACAGCTCAGCGCAAACAGCCCAAAGAAATCTTTCGAGGAAAAATTGACTTGGTTCCGTGAAATCCTCGATTTCCAGAATGAATCCGAAAACGCAGAGGAATTCATGGAATCTCTGAAACTCGATTTGTTCAGCGATATGGTTTATGTTTTCACACCAAAAGGGGATGTCATCGAACTTCCATCTGGTTCCGTACCGATTGATTTTGCTTATCGTGTTCATACCGAAGTAGGGAATCATACGGTAGGGGCGAAGATAAACGGTAAAATGGAGCCGCTGGAGTATAAACTGAAGAATGGCGATATCGTGGAAATGATGACGTCGAAGCATTCCTATGGACCTTCCCAGGACTGGATCAAGCTGGCACAGACTACCCATGCCAGGAATAAAATCAAGCAGTTCTTCAAGAAACAGCGCCGGGAAGAGAATGTTGCCAAGGGTAAGGAGCTTGTGGAAGAGGAAGTGAAACAGTCCGGCTTCGATCCGAAACTCGTGTTCACACCGGAAAATCTTCGCAAGGCTGTCGAGAAATTCAATTTTACTTCCGAAGAAGATATGTATGCGGCTGTCGGTTATCAAGGGATCACGGCTGCACAGATCACAACCAGGCTGACGGAAAGCCTGCGACGTCAGCATGAAAAAGAAGAAGCGATGGAAAAGACGATCGAAACGGCGAAGATGGCGAATGCGTCCAAGTTCGCTGCCACCAGCCGCAAACGGGATTCTGGTGTACGCGTCGAGGGCGTGGATAATATGCTCGTTCGGCTTTCGAAATGCTGCAATCCAGTGCCGGGGGATGAAATTGTCGGTTACATCACCAAAGGAAGAGGCGTTTCCGTCCATCGCACCGACTGTCCGAATATGCAGACGGAGGAAGCCCAGACCCGTAAGCTGCATGTGGACTGGGAGAACAGTGCGACAAGCGCCAAGCAGTACCATGTCGATTTGGAAATCACTGCCTTTGACAGACACGGCTTGATGAATGAAGTACTGCAGGCAGTTAATGAAACACGTACACAGATCACCGCTGTCGATGGCAAGTCGGATAGAAATAAGCTGGCGACGATCCATCTGACAATCTTGATCCACAATATCGGTCATCTTCGCAAGATCGTAGAACGGATCAAACAAATCAAGGATATTTATACTGTCACTAGAAAGCTGCAATAGAAATGAGGCCTTTGAGATGAAAGTAGTAGCCCAGCTTGCCAAAGAAGCTTCCGTCACTGTCCGGGAAGAGGTCATCGGGAAAATCGGCAAAGGATTCATGCTGCTTGTCGGTATCACGCACGGCGATACCGAGGCAGATCTTGATTATATTGTGAATAAGCTGATACATCTTCGTGTATTCGAAGATGCAGACGGCAAAATGAATGAATCTCTCTTGCAAACCGGAGGGGAGATTCTGTCCATTTCGCAGTTCACTCTATATGCGGACACGCGGAAGGGACGCCGGCCAAGTTTTACAGATGCGGCTAAACCTGATGCCGCCAAAAAGCTCTATGAAAGATTCAATCAGAAGCTCAGGGAGGCTGGCATCCATGTGGAAACCGGGGAATTCGGTGCTCATATGGATGTACAGCTCATCAATGAAGGACCGGTTACCATCATTTTGGATAGTTCGGATCGACCAAACAAGGAAGCGTGAAGCTTTCTTGTTGTTTAGAAATCGTGCGGAATGTGAATACTAGTTGAGAAAAAACAACAAAAGGTGTGATCGGCTTGCGAGGCAGTGACGCACAGCAGCATGTTTTCGCAGCATCCCGGCTGGATGCAATCCGGCTCAGGGGTGAACCTGCTTCCCTTGAGGAAGACTTGCTGATACCGCATATGGGTGAATTGCCAGAAGGCACGGAACGAAAAAAATTACAAGAACGGCTAAAACAATCTTGACAATCTTTCTTACAAACAGGTACTATTATTACAATCTAAAGAAACCGGAAATCCATCGAGGGAAAGAGTAAGTCGAAATCACTGTGGACAGAGACCAGGCGTCCTAGGCTGCAAGCGCCCGGCACAGCTTCGAACTGAAAGACATTCCTTAGGAGCACTGTCGAACAATGCAGTAGGCAGTGACGTAGCAGGCGTTAACTGACCAAGGTGGGGTACAGGGCTGTATCCAACTAGGGTGGCAACGCGGGAAGAACTCCCGTCCCTTGAATGAAGGGACGGGGGTTCTTTGTCGTTATTTTTAGGAATCCGGGGATTGGGTCATTAGTCGAGGAGGTTATGAAATGGAGATGAAAGCGCCAAGAGGTACGCAGGATATTTTGCCTGGTACATCTGAAAAATGGCAGTATGCCGAACAAGTCCTGACGGATCTGGCAAGCAGATTCAACTACAAGGAAATAAGGGTGCCGATTTTTGAACATACAGAGTTGTTCCTTCGCGGTGTGGGGGAAACAACGGATATCGTGCAGAAGGAAATGTACACATTCAAGGATAAAGGGGACCGCAGCCTGACGCTGAGACCGGAAGGAACGGCGTCCGTCGTTCGCGCTTATGTACAGAATAAGCTGTATGGTCTGCCTGAGCAGCCGACGAAGCTGTTTTATCATGGGCCAATGTTCCGTTATGAACGGCCGCAGCAGGGACGGATGCGTCAATTCGTTCAATTCGGTGTCGAAGCGCTGGGGAGTGAGGATCCGGCGATCGATGCGGAAGTGATCAGCCTGGCGATGAGTGGTTACCAGCAGCTTGGCTTGAAGTCCTTGAAACTTATCATCAATACGCTTGGAGATAAAGAAAGCCGTGATGCACATCGCACAGCTTTGATCGATCATTTCACACCTGTCAAAGAAGAACTATGCAGCGACTGCCAGACCCGTCTGGAAAAGAATCCGCTGCGTATACTCGATTGTAAAAAAGACCGTGAGCACCCGAAAGTGAAAAGTGCACCATCCATACATGATTATCTTAACGAAGGATCCAGAGCGTACTTTGACGCTGTAAAAGAAAACCTGGATGCGATCGGAATCGCTTATGAGGTTGATCCGAATCTGGTAAGGGGCTTGGATTACTACAACCATACAGCATTCGAAATCATGAGTGACGCAGAAGGTTTCGGTGCCCTGACAACACTTACTGGCGGCGGCCGTTATAACGGGCTTGTCGAAGAAGTCGGGGGCCCATCGACTCCAGGTATCGGTTTTGCACTGAGTATCGAGCGTCTGTTATTTGCCCTTGAAGCAGAAGGTGTGGAACTTCCTGTCAAAACGGGAACAGACGTGTATGTCGTGGCACTTGGGGAAGAAGCTGTCCAAAAAGAAGCGGTGAGACTGACCTATCAGCTGCGCTTGGCGGGCGTGACCGCGGATAAAGATTATTTAGGCAAGAAAATGAAGGGCCAATTCAAAGCTGCTGATCGGCAGCAAGCAAAATTTGTTGTCGTACTCGGTGAAGACGAGCTGCAAAAAGGTGTCATTTCCTTGCGTAATATGCAGGATGGACAGCAAACCGAGGTGGCAATCACCGAAGCTGTCGATGCGATCAAAGAACAGTTGGATGGAGGAAAAGCAGATGAGTGAAAGACAAAAGGCAGGTCTGCTGCGAACGAGTCATGCAGGCGAGACGGTGACTATCAAAGGATGGGTGCAGAAACGGCGTGATTTGGGCGGATTGATCTTTGCTGATATCCGGGACCGTTCCGGAATCGTGCAGGTCGTTTTCAATCCTGATGTATCGAAGGAAGCATTGGAAATCGCAGAGCAAATCCGTTCCGAATTCGTTGTCAGTGTGACAGGTGAAGTTGTGGAAAGGGAAGAAGCAACGAAGAACCCGAACATGGCGACTGGTGATATCGAAATCGCTGCCGGGGAGATAGTCATCCTGAATAAGGCGAAAAGTCCGGCATTCCAAATCGAGGATGAGGTGGATGCATCCGAGGATGTGCGTTTGAAGTACCGCTATCTTGATTTGCGCAGAAAGCCTCTTCAGGAAACATTCCGCCTTCGTCATCAGGCGACACAGGCTATCCGCAACTTCCTTAATGAAGAGGAATTTTATGAAATGGAAACACCGATGCTGACGAAAAGCACCCCGGAAGGAGCACGTGACTATCTTGTACCGAGCCGTGTGCATCCAGGGGAGTTCTACGCCCTTCCGCAGTCACCGCAGCTCTTCAAACAGCTGCTGATGATTTCGGGCTTCGAGAAATATTATCAGATTGCCCGCTGCTTCCGTGACGAAGACCTGCGTGCGGACCGTCAGCCTGAATTCACTCAAATCGACATCGAAACCAGCTTCATGTCCACAGAAGATATCATCGACATGACAGAGCGGATGATGCAACGTGTCATGAAAGAAGTGAAGGATGTGGATATTCAAGTGCCATTCCCGCGGCTGCCTTATGCAGAAGCAATGGAACGATTCGGCTCCGATAAGCCGGATACACGTTTCGGCCTTGAGCTTGTCGATGTGAGGGAAGCGGTGAAATCTGCTGAATTCAAAGTGTTCCAGGATGCCATCCAAAATGGCGGCCGTGTCAGCGCGATCAATGTAAAAGGCCAGGCTGCGAATTTCTCGCGCAAGGATATCGATGCCTTGACTGAATTTGTCAAAATTTACGGGGCAAAAGGACTTGCTTGGGTCAAGGTCGAGGAAGACGGCTCCTTGAAAGGACCGATTGCCAAATTCCTAGATGATTCCGTCCAAGGACAGTTGAAGGAAGTACTTTCCGCAGAAGCCGGGGATTTGCTTGTATTTGTTGCCGATAAGACGAAAGTGGTCTTCGATAGCCTGGGAGCATTGAGAAGCAAGCTTGGCCGCGATCTTGGTCTGATCGACGAATCGCTGTTCAACTTCCTTTGGGTGACGGATTGGCCGCTATTCGAATATGACGAAGAGGAAGGTCGCTATTACGCTGCCCATCACCCATTCACCATGCCGGCTGCGGCAGATATCGATAAGCTGGAAACAGATCCAGCCTCCGTCAAAGCGGAAGCATATGATATCGTCCTGAATGGTTATGAGCTTGGAGGCGGTTCTCAGCGTATTTACCAGATGGATCTGCAAAATCGGATGTTCGAGGTGCTGGGATTCACGAAGGAAGAAGCACAGGAGCAGTTCGGCTTCCTATTGGACGCCCTGGAATCCGGTGCGCCTCCACACGGCGGTATTGCATTGGGTTATGATCGTTTCATCATGCTTTTATCCGGCAGCACAAACCTTCGGGACACCATCTTGTTCCCGAAAACAGCGTCGGCGACGGATCCATTGACGGATGCGCCTGATCCAGTGAGCAAGAAGCAGCTTGATGAGCTTCACTTGGATATCCAGAAAAAAACGGCAGGACAGGAAGCGCAGTAGATAGACTTTCCAGTTGAAAACTCGTTCCATCCATGCTAATATAGTTGCATAGTCAAATAGCAATCCTGATGTGTACGTTCTTCATATGTTTTGACCGAACACGATGAAGTACGGGAGCCCGATCGTCTTCACGCGGCATGCAAGCCTCCATGGAGTGGACGCATAAAGTGTGAATCAGGGCACCCACCTGCCGAGAGCGGGTTCAAAACTTCAATAGGACGGCACGATCGGGATTGCTATTTTCCGTTAAAATGAACAAAGCAGCACACACCCTCCATGGGCATGTGCTGCTTTTTATTTAGCCACTTGTTCCAAGTTGCCGTTTTTGTCCATTCTGAAAGCAGGGGATGCGAAAGTGTCCTTATCATCAAAGATGACCATCTTCCGTGCCCGGTCCATGATTTGGATGAGCACTTGATAATCTTCTTTCATGGTTTTCAGCTGATTTTTCAGGCTTTCGCATTCTTCCTTGAGCTGCTCGTTTTCTTGACGGAGATGATGGCTCTCGGCTTCCAGATGATGAATGGTCTGCCGGTTCGTTTCACTAGTTTGATAACCTTGCTCCAATGTTTGGAGATAGCTGATGACTTGAGACAGGTTCAGCGCATCCGGCTGCTTGCCCGAGTCAGTGTCTGTTTTGGTATGTTCACCGACAATGAATGTTTCTTGTGCTATCTCCGCTTCGAATCGAGCGGTCTCTTCATCCATTGTAATCGGGAATGCTTGTTGTCTTTCAGCAGCGTTCATTACTGGCGTTTTTGGCTGCACTTGTGCAGAAGCTGTTTTTTGAGATCTTTGTTCTGCGCGCTTTTTTTCTTTTCGCTGGCGTTTGGCAATCGCAACGGCTTGTTCGTAACGGCTGCGGATTTCAGCATTCCAGCGGAAGCCGCAAGCTGCCGACGTGCGGTTCAGTTTGTCGCCGACTTCATCAAAAGCTTTCAGCTGTGTGCTGCCTTCCCGGATATGCCGCAGGACGGTCTCGGCCAGCAATAAGTCGTCTTCATGACTCCATGCGTCTTGTCTTACTTTAACCATTGGGACTAACACTCCATTTCTTATCTGTTAATCTACAAACATAGATAGTGATGAAAACTGTTAGCCCCATTGTTGCCGTTGAATGCCGGGTATATACATGCAACGTCATTTTCTTTTTGATACGCGTTCATAGACTTGTTTGAGTGCTTGTTCGAATTTGCCCGTGTCGATTGGCTCATAATATCGTCTGTTCTTCAATAAATCAGGCAGGTACTGCTGTTCCACCCATGCTCCTGGATAATCATGGGGGTATCGATAGCCGACACCGCGTCCAAGATGCTTTGCACCTTGATAATGGGCATCCTTCAAGTGCGCGGGTACTTCGCCGACCTTGCCGGAACGGATATCCGACAGGGCGGCATTGATGCCTTTATATGCGCTGTTCGATTTCGGGGATAGACAAAGCTCTACGATGGCATTCGCCAAAGGAATGCGAGCTTCCGGAAAGCCGACTCGTTCAGCGGCTTCCACAGCAGCCAATGTCCGCGGCCCTGCTTGCGGGTTAGCCAGACCGATATCTTCATAGGCACACACGATCATCCGGCGTCCGATGCTATCCAGGTCGCCGGCTTCAATCAAACGCGCCAGATAATGCAGGGCTGCATTCACGTCGCTGCCGCGTATCGACTTCTGAAATGCACTCAGCACGTCATAATGGGCATCCCCATCTTTATCATGGGAAAAGCTCTTTTTTTGCATGCAGGCTTCTGCCACTCCCAAATCGATCTGGACAATATCATCCTTTGCTGGCGTGGAATAAGCAGCAAGCTCCAAACCGTTCAGCGCTGCCCGCAAATCCCCGCCTGATGCACTTGCGAAATGATCCAGTGCCTCAGTCGTGATGTCGAGCTGCATGCCGCCCAGCCCTTGGCCGGGATCGAGCACCGCTCGCTGGAGCGCTTCTTTTACATCGGAAGGTTCCAGGCTGTGAAGCTCGAACAAATGACATCGGCTCCGGATCGCCGGATTTATAGAATGATAGGGATTGCTTGTCGTACAGCCGATCAAGGTAATCAAATTACTCTCGACATGGGGCAGGAGGAAGTCCTGCTTTGCTTTGTCCAGTCGATGGACCTCATCCAGTATAAGGACAAGCTGACCGCTCATCTTCGCTTCTTCCACGGCGATTTCCATGTCCTTTTTCTTATCCACCACTGCATTCAGCAGCTTGTACCGGATTTGGACGCTGGAGGCAAGCGCAATTGCCATCGACGTTTTTCCTGTGCCCGGCGGACCGTACAGGATCATCGAGCTCAATCGGTCTGCCTCCACCATCCGGCGGATCATCTTGCCTTCCCCGACGAGATGCTTCTGTCCGATGATTTGGCTGATATCCTTTGGCCGCATACGGTATGCTAATGGTTGTCTGACCATAATAATTCCTCCATCCTGTTTCTGCTTGTCTTAGCGTATCCAGCCATCGGGGAAAATGCAAGCCACTTGCTATCCATGTTATAATATTTTCTGGTATAATAATCGTTATTGTTTTGGAAACCGAACATTACAGAGGCAGTTATGAGGAGTTTTAAGAGATGAAGATATCGACTAAAGGACGATATGGATTGACTATCATGATCGCATTGGGAAAGCATTATGGAGAAGGACCAGTCTCTTTGAAGACCATTGCGACAGAAAATAAATTGTCCGAGCATTATTTGGAGCAGCTTGCTGCACCCCTGCGTAATGCCTGTCTGGTGAAAAGCATACGCGGCGCCAAGGGCGGCTATATGCTGGCATCGCCGCCGTCGGATATCACGGCCGGTGATATCATCCGGACGCTCGAGGGGCCGATTACGCCAGTCGAGGGGATCGAAGAAGAGGAGCCGGCGAAGCAGCAGCTTTGGCTGCGCATCAGGGATGCAGTGAGGGACGTATTGGATACGACGACTTTAGAGGATCTTTGCCGTCATGGGGATGACGAAAACAAAGATCCATATATGTTCTATATTTAATGGAGGCAAGCAGTTATGAAACCAATCTATCTTGATCACGCGGCAACATCACCGATGCATCCAGACGTCATCCAGGCCATGATCCCGGTGATGGAGGGCACATTCGGCAACCCATCCAGTGTCCATGCATTCGGCAGGGAAGCACGTCACATCGTGGATGTAGCGCGTGAGAAGGTTGCAGCAAGCATTGGTGCAACGGATAAACAGATCATCTTCACAAGTGGAGGCACCGAAGCGGATAATATGGCACTTATCGGTGTGGCGAACGCCTGCCGTGAACAAGGCAAGCATATTATTACAACTGCAATCGAGCATCATGCTACACTACATGCAGCCAACTATCTGGAAAGCCAAGGCTTCGAGGTTACGTATTTGCCGGCAGATGCATCGGGAGCGATCAAGCTGGCCGACCTGCAAGCGGCACTGCGTCCGGACACGATACTTGTATCCGTGATGATGATCAATAATGAAACAGGTGTCATGCAGCCGATTCAGGCGATCGGTGACTTGCTGCAATCACACCCTGCCTATTTCCATACAGATGCGGTCCAAGCCTATGGCACGGAAGAGATCGATGTCGATGCATTGGGTGTTGATCTTTTAAGCATGTCTGCTCATAAGATCAATGGTCCTAAAGGAATCGGAGCTTTGTATGTGAGGGATGGGGTGCGCATCAAACCGATCACCTATGGCGGTGAGCAGGAGCGCAAACGCCGGGCAGGTACAGAGAATGTCGCTTCCATTGCGGGCTTCGGCAAGGCTGCCGAATTGGCTGTGCAAAAGCGGGCAGAAAGAAGGGCTTCTTATCAGCAGCTTCAGGATGCGTTCGTTTCCGAGCTTCAGCTTGCAGGTATCGATTTTTCGATCAATGGCGGGGCATCTCAGCGATCTGCTGGGATAGTCAACATCAGTTTTCCGGGAACGAATGTCGAGTCTTTGCTGATGAATTTCGATTTGTCCGGTGTGACGGCATCCAGCGGCAGTGCCTGCACAGCAGGTTCTGTTGATCCATCGCATGTCTTGAAGACGATGTACGGCGAGGATGAGCGTGTCACGAACAGTATCCGCTTCAGCTTCGGATACGGCAATACAGTTGAATCTGTCGCAGAGGCTGCCCAGACAGTCGCTGCTATCATAAAACGTCTGACAAAAGGAAAGGAGTGACAAATGATGAAAGAAAACAAAGATATCCGGGTCGTCGTCGGTATGAGCGGCGGTGTCGATTCTTCCGTTGCAGCCCTATTGCTAAAACAGCAAGGCTATGACGTAGTCGGCATCTTCATGAAAAACTGGGATGATACGGATGAGAATGGCTTCTGTACCGCTACAGAAGATTTCGAAGATGTTAAAAAAGTTGCCAATCAAATCGGTATTCCATACTACGGGGTGAACTTCGAAAAGCAGTACTGGGACAAAGTATTCACCTACTTCCTCGATGAATACAAAGCCGGGCGCACCCCGAATCCCGATGTGATGTGCAATAAAGAAATCAAATTCAAAGCTTTCATGGATCACGCCATGTCCCTCGGAGCCGACTATTTGGCAACGGGACATTATGCACAAGTCGAAAAGCGTGACGGCAAGACGGTCATGCTTCGCGGCTTGGATGAAAACAAGGATCAAACGTATTTCTTGAACCAATTGACGGAATCCACTCTTTCCAAGGTCATGTTCCCGCTTGGCGGCATGGATAAGAAAGAAGTGCGCCGCATTGCAGCAGAGCATAATCTGGCTACTGCAACGAAAAAGGATTCCACTGGTATCTGCTTCATCGGGGAGCGCAACTTCAAGAGCTTCCTGAGTGAATACCTGCCGGCACAGCCAGGTGTCATGTCCACATTGGACGGTGTCGTGAAAGGGAAGCATGACGGTCTTATGTACTATACGATCGGGCAGCGCCAAGGCCTTGGAATCGGCGGGGAAGGCGAACCATGGTTCGTTGTCGGGAAAAACCTGAAAGAAAACATCCTGTACGTGGAACAAGGTTTCAATCATGATAGTCTGTTTTCCGATGCACTGATCGCCAGTGATGTCAGCTGGGTTTCTGAAACAGAGCTGGCTGAGCCGATTACGGTGACAGCCAAATTCCGTTACCGTCAAAAAGACAGCAAAGTGACGGTGACACCGGTCGGAGACAGGAAAGTGCGTGTCGATTTCCATGAGCCGCAGCGTGCGATCACACCTGGACAAGCAGTCGTTTTCTATGATGGCGATGTATGTCTTGGCGGCGGAACGATCGATGATATCATCAAGAACGAACAACAGCTTGAATACGTTGGTTAAAGCAGAAACCCTTGTCTTATGGCAAGGGTTTCCCTTACATAGAGGAGTGGAACAATGGATCATATCAAATTAGGAATCGAGGCTTTGCAGCAGCAGGATCTCGAGGGTGCTGCCAAGCATTTCAATGCAGCGATAGAGGAACGGCCCAACGATCCTGTCGGCTATATCAATTTTGGCAATCTGCTGATGCGGATGAATGAACTGGAGAAGGCAGAGCGATTTTTCCAGCGTGCCATCGAATTGGATGAAAAAGCTGCAACAGCCTATTACGGGCTGGGAAGTTTGTATTATACTGGTGAGATGTACGAAAAAGCGATCCAGCAGCTGATGGAAGCAGTGAAGCTTGGGTTGGATGAAGGAGATGTCCATTATTTGCTGGGTATGTCCCTGCAGCAGACTGGCAAGGAGAAACTGGCATTGCCTTATCTCCAGCGAGCGGCGGAGCTCGAAGAACGGGATGCTGCCATCGTCTTTCAATATGGTTTGGCACTGGCGAACGGAGGAGAGGTCGATACCGCTCAAAAAGTTTTGCTCGATCTGCTGGAATGGAGTCCGAACCACAGTGATGCCCTTTATAATGTAGGGGTTGCTTATTTGTATCAGCAGCAGCTTGAAAAAGCACTTGAATACATGGAAAAAGCGCTGCAAGCGCAGCCGGACCATGAGATGGCCATGCATGGCAAGGCACAGATTGAATTGATCATGGAGCAAATCGAGAACGAAGAGTAAGGAGCACAGGCGCATGGAATATGGGGAGACGGCTGAAAGCCCTAGAGGCTTTGTGAAAGGTGAATTATTGCATACGATTTTTCGCAAAGAGGAAGAGCAATTTTCCATCGTCCGCATCAAGGTATTGGAAACCAATGAGACGTTCGATGAGAAGGATATCGTCGTCAAAGGATACATTGGTGAACTGGACCAAGGCGAGCCTTATTTGTTTTATGGTTCGATGGTCCATCATAAACGCTTTGGTGAACAATATGAAGTGACGGAATACAAGCGGTATGTACCAGAAACGAAGGATGGACTGATTCAGTACCTTTCCAGTGACTTGTTCTATGGAATCGGAAAGCGGATTGCCGAGCGTATTGTAGCGAAGCTGGGCGAGAATGCAATAGCGGATATTCTGTCCAATGCTGATTTACTGGATGGCATCCAAGGGCTGAACGATGAGAAGAAGGAAAGATTCCTTCATGATCTTCGTACCCATCAAGGCTTTGACCATGTGATGGTGCATCTGTCCAAATATGGCATAGGTTTGAAGCTGGCACAGAAGATCTATAAAGTGTATCGTGATGAGGCCATTCAAGTATTGGAGAAGGACCCATATCAATATGTATTCGATATCGAAGGATTCGGGTTCCATCGAGCGGATGAAGCTGCCCGTAAGAATAACCTCCCGATGGACCATGGCAGCAGGCTGCAGGCAGCCTGTCTGATGGTGCTGCAAGACAGCATGCAGGCGGGTCATGTTTATTTGCCGAACGAAGAGGTGCTGAAACAGGCAGCTGTCTTATTGCGCAGTGCCCAATACGGTATTAGTGCGGACCAGATCGAAGAACAGCTGGGCGTACTGCATGCTCAGAAAAAAGTTGTCAAAGAAGAGGAGCGGATCTATCATCCGATGCTTTACTTCGCTGAAACTGGATTCTGCAAGCATTTGCAGCGTTTGAATGAACAAGGCACCCAAACGGAGATCGTGCAAGCAGAACTGCTCAAGATCATCGGGAAGCTCGAGGAAAAAGAGACGATCAGCTACGGGAAAGAGCAGTTCGAGGCAATCGAGCAAGCATTGCAATCCAAGGTGATGATCCTGACCGGAGGACCGGGAACCGGTAAGACGACGGTCATCAAAGGTTTCATCAAAGCATATGCGGAAATACATGAGCTATCCCTTGATCCAAAGGACTATAAAGATAAGGATGAAAGGTATCCTTTCGTCTTGACGGCACCAACCGGAAGGGCCGCCAAACGGATGAGCGAATCGACAGGCATCCCTGCCAGCACCATCCACCGATTATTGGGATGGGATGGCACCGAATCCTTCGAGCGTGACGAAGATAATCCGCTTGCCGGGAAGCTGCTTATCGTCGATGAGTTTTCAATGGTCGATATTTGGCTGGCAAACCGATTGTTCAAAGCGATCCCGGATGATATGCAGGTGCTGCTTGTCGGGGATGAGGATCAATTGCCATCCGTCGGTCCTGGGCAGGTGCTTTCTGATTTGCTTCGTACCGAAGCTGTTCCGCGAGTGATGCTGAAGGATGTCTATCGACAAAAAGAAGGCTCGAAAATCATCACGATTGCCCATGCCATCAAAAATGGCACCTTGTCGCAGGACGAACTGGAAAAGGACAAAGATTTTAATTTCATCCCTTGCCGCGAGCATCAGGTAGTCGACGTCATCACTCAGATCGTTGGCCGTGCCGTCGAAAAAGGCTGGGATCTGCGCGATGTACAGCTGCTTGCCCCTATGTATCGTTCGCAGGCCGGTATCCATGCGTTGAACCGCCAGCTTCAGCAGCTTGTCAATCCAAAGGATAAGCAAAAACGGGAAATGGCAGCAAAAGACGTAATCTTCCGAAAAGGCGATAAGGTCATCCAGCTTGTCAATGACCCGGAAGAAGGTGTTTTCAATGGCGATATCGGGGAAGTGGTTGCCTTGTTCCGGGAGGAAGAGAATGTCGAGCAAAAGGAGCAGCTTGTCGTTGCCTTCGATGAAAAAGAAGTCGTCTATGAGAGCAAGGATTTATCTAATTTGATGCATGCTTACTGCATCTCCATCCATAAATCCCAAGGGAGTGAATTTCCAATCGTCATCATGCCGGTCGTGCCGGGCTACCGCCGCATGCTCCGTAAAAATTTGCTGTATACCGGCATTACGAGGGCGCAGCGCTCCCTCATACTTGTCGGGGAGAAACAGGCGTTTTTGCAGGGGATCCAAACAGAGGATACGAATACGCGCTACACTTCTTTGGTGGAGCATCTTGGTTTCAGTGAAGCAGAAGGAGATGACATCGACCGGATGCTGCGGGAGGCCGAGGCTGAGCAAGAGGACATTTCCCCTTACGATTTCATGTAGTATATACAAGGAAATAATTGGACATTCTAACATGTAAAAAGGATTTGGAGTGATCCGGCATGTTGAAATGTCCGAATTGCGGCAGCAAGGATATCGGGAAAATCGGACCGGAGCAGTATTACTGCTGGGGCTGTTTTATCGAACTGTCCTATAAAGATGAGATGCTTTCATTGCATCAAGTCGAAGAAGATGGCTCATTGAGTTCCCTTGATGATTTGTTCACGGATGAGGAGCGGAAATGCGACGGCGCATCATTCTAGGAAAATGAAAGAAGCATCCCGCCTTTACCGTGTCCTCTTATGGATGGTGACGATCGTTGTCGCTTTGCTGCTATGCTTCCTGCTGATCAAGCTGTACCCTTTTTACCGTTCGTTTTTACTGTTCCTGGGCGGACTTTTCCTGCCTTTCATCGTCGCAGCTTTGATTGCTTATTTGCTGCATCCGGTGATTGATTTCCTTGCCGCGTGGCGTTTGCCGCGTTGGCTGTCGATCCTTATTATCTATACACTGTTTTTTGGCGTATCCGGTTTCCTGGTGTACAAAGGATTCCCGGTGCTGATCAGTCAGGTGAAAGAGTTCAGCCATAATCTGCCCGCGTTGATCCAGCGTTATGATCATTATGTCCGATTCTTATATGAACGGACGGCATTCTTGCCGGAAACGGTGCATGACCAGATGGATGCCGTGCTGCATGGCTTGGAGCAGCGTGCCGAAGGATTTTTGAAAAAACTTCTGCATGCTTGGAACAAGCTGCCGCAAGTGATCATCTTCCTGGTGGTTACACCGGTCATTGTCTTTTATATGCTGAAAGATACGGATAAAATCGGTCATGCAGGCCTTATGCTCCTGCCGCGCCGTTACCGCAGCAAGGTCAAGAGCTTGGTGCTGAGGATCGATAATAATCTGGGTCATTACATCAGGGGGGTACTGCTTGTCAGCTGCATCATCAGCCTTTTGACCTGGACTGCTTTCACACTGATCAAGCTGCCATATTCCCTGATACTGGCTTTGCTGGTCGGGACGACCAATATCATCCCTTATTTCGGTCCGATCATCGGAGCGGTGCCAGCTGTATTGGTAGGACTAACAATCAGTCCGAAAACAGCCCTGCTTGCTGGTATCACGGTGTTCATCATCCAATTGATCGAAGGGAACCTGCTTTCTCCTTTCATTGTCGGCAAAAGCATCCATATCCATCCGCTGCTGATCATTTTCGCCTTGCTTGTCGGCGGTGAACTAGGGGGTATTATCGGTATGATCGCTGCTGTGCCTGTCCTGACCATTTTGAAAGCATGCGTGGATACGGCAAAGGAGCCGGATGTTTGACAAAATCCGCTTTTTTCTCTATACTTACGCTTAGATTTATAGTGAAAAGCGATGAAGGTACCAGTACATGACGTCCTTTTATCAAGAGAAGAGATTCCTTGGCTGCGAGAATCTCCATAAAAGCGTGATGGAAAGCTATACCGGAGCTCTGAGTTAATCCTTATCGGATGCGCACCGTTATCTGCGCTTAAAGGTGATAGGCCGTTTTTTGGCTTATAATCAGGGTGGTACCGCGATCATACTCTCGTCCCTGCAAATGGCAGGCACGGGAGTTTTTTGTATGTTTACATAATAAAGGAGGCTTTTTCATGGAAAAATTAACGTCTGCTGAAGTAAGACAGAAATTCCTCGATTTCTTCAAGGAGAAAGGACACAGCATCGAGCCGAGTGCTTCATTGGTACCGGTCGATGATCCGTCCTTGCTATGGATCAACAGCGGAGTTGCAACACTGAAGAAATATTTTGACGGACGGGTCGTGCCCGAGAATCCGCGCATCGTCAATGCACAGAAAAGCATCCGTACAAATGATATCGAAAATGTCGGCTTCACTGCACGCCATCATACGTTCTTTGAAATGCTTGGGAACTTCTCGATCGGTGACTATTTCAAGAAGGAAGCAATCCTGTGGGCATGGGAGTTCCTGACTGATAAAAAGTGGATCGGCTTTGATCCGGAGCGTCTATCCGTTACCGTTCACCCGGAAGACGAGGAAGCTTATCAGATGTGGCGTGACCTTGTCGGTCTTCCAGAGGAGCGGATCATCCGCACGGAAGAGAACTTCTGGGATATCGGCGAAGGTCCAAGTGGTCCCAATTCGGAGATTTTCTATGACCGCGGCGAAGAATATGGCAATGATCCATCTGATCCCGAGCTTTACCCAGGCGGTGAAAACGAGCGTTATCTGGAAATATGGAACCTTGTTTTCAGTCAATTCAACCATAACCCGGATCACACGTACACACCGCTTCCAAAACAGAACATCGATACCGGTATGGGCCTGGAGAGGATGGTATGTGTCATCCAGGATACAAAAACGAATTTCGAAACAGACTTATTCATGCCGATCATCGAGAAAACGTCAGAATTTGCAAAAGTCAAATATGGCCATACCCCTGCAGATGATACGGCGTTCAAGGTCATTGCCGATCATATCCGTACTGTTTCCTTTGCAATCAGTGATGGTGCGCTTCCTTCCAACGAAGGCCGCGGCTATGTACTGCGCCGCTTGATCCGCCGGGCGGTGCGCTATGCGAAGAATATCGGAATAGAGAAACCGTTCATGAAGGAACTTGTCCCTGTCGTTGGTGACATCATGGATGCTTTCTATCCGCAAATCCTGGAAAAACGCGAATTCATCGAAACTGTCATCCAGACAGAGGAAGAAAGATTCCATGAAACACTTGCTGATGGTTTGAACATCCTCAATCGTATCGTCGCGGAAGAAAAGGAGAAGGGAAGCAACGTCTTCCCTGGCACAGAAGTATTCCGTCTGTATGACACATATGGCTTCCCGAAAGAATTGACGGAGGAATATGTCAGTGAAGAGGGCTTCACTATCGATGAAGCCGGTTTTGAAGAAGAGATGAAACAGCAGCGGGAACGTGCCCGTGAAGCTCGTCAGAAAGTGAACAGCATGCATGTACAGGACAGTGTCCTGCAGGAAGTGGAAGCCGAAAGCACATTTATCGGTTATGACCGTACGGAAACAGATGCAGCCATTTTGGCCATCGTCAAGGACAAGCAGCTGGCTGACGTGGCAATGGAGGGTGATGAAATCTTCTTCATCCTGGAAGAAACGCCATTTTATGCTGAAAGCGGCGGGCAGGTAGCCGATGAAGGCTGGGTGACGACAGAAACAGCGACCGTATTCGTACAAGCTGTCAAAAAAGCACCGAAAGGGCAGAACCTTCACCAAGGTGTCGTAAAGCAAGGCCAGATCAAAGTAAAGGAAATCGTCCATGCGAAAGTCGATACAAGCAGACGTCAGCATATCGTCAAAAACCATACAGCGACGCATCTGCTGCATCAGGCTTTGAAGGATGTATTAGGTACACATGTCAACCAGGCTGGTTCCCTGGTCGCTCCTGACCGTCTTCGATTCGATTTCTCCCACTTCCATGCAGTGACGAAAGAAGAATTGGAAAAAATCGAGGAGATCGTCAATGAAAAAATCTGGGATGAGCTTGCTGTCAGCACATCCTACCAAAGCTTGAGTGACGCAAAGGAAATGGGCGCGATGGCGCTGTTCGGTGAAAAATACGGCGATGTCGTCCGCGTTGTCCAAATCGGTGATTACAGCCTTGAGCTTTGCGGAGGGGTGCATGTACGCAACACTTCCCAAATCGGTCTGTTCAAGATTGTTTCCGAAAGCGGCATAGGTGCAGGAACACGCCGTATCGAAGCAGTGACTTCCAAGGAAGCATATCGATTCACGATGCAGCAGCAGCATATCCTTTCTGAAGCTGCGGCAGAACTGAAAACAGCAAACGATCAAGTACCTTCCCGAATCGAGGCGGTATTTGCCGAACTGAAGGAAGTACAGCGGGAGCGTGACAGCCTGCGCGGCAAACTGTCCCAGCTGGAAGCAGGCAATATCCTTGATAAAGTGAAAGAAGTGAAAGGTGTCAACGTGCTGGCAGAGCAAGTGGACGCAGCCGATATGAATCAGCTCCGCGACATGGTCGATGATCTGAAGCAGAAACTTGAAAGCGGCGTTATCCTGCTTGCTGCAACGGCTGAAGGCAAGGTGCAGCTGGCAGCCGGCGTATCCAAGGATCTGATCGGACGCGGCCTTCATGCGGGCAACCTGATCAAAGAAACAGCAAAACGCTGTGGAGGCGGCGGGGGCGGCCGTCCGGATATGGCCCAGGCTGGCGGTAAGAATCCGGAGCAGGTGCCACAAGCTCTTGCATATGCAGCCGTATATGTCGAAGAACAACTTTGATTTTCCAAATCCGACAGAAAAGTATATACTGTAAAAAAAGACTGGCAATAAAAGCGAGGTGGCTGCTTTGAGTTCGATGGATAAAACAATGAAATTCAACTTCCCTGAGGAACCGATGGACGAGAATGTCCGAGAAGTGCTGATGTCCGTGTTTGAAGCATTGCGGGAAAAAGGATACAATCCTATCAATCAGATCGTGGGCTATCTGCTGTCCGGGGATCCGGCTTATATTCCCCGGCACAAAGATGCCAGGAATCTTATCCGCCGCATGGAGCGGGATGAGATCGTGGAACAACTGGTAAAATTTTATTTGGAACATAACCATCATGACTGACATACTAAAAACGATCGGACTGGATGTCGGCTCCAAAACGATCGGCGTGGCGATCAGCGATGGACTGGGCTGGACTGCCCAGGGCCTGACAACGATCCATTGGAATGAACCGGATTATGGAACAGCCAGGAATGAATTGCAGCAAATCATTCAGCAGCATGAAGTCGGAAGGGCTGTCATTGGCATGCCGAAGAACATGAATGGTACAATCGGTCCAAGGGGAGAAGCATCACAGGCTTTTTCCCATTGGATCAAAGAAGAGTTCGCTATTGAAACGGTGCTCTGGGACGAGCGTATGACAACGATGGCAGCTGAACGTGTGCTGCTTGAAGCGGATCTCAGCCGGAAGAAACGCAAGAAAGTAATCGATAAGATGGCAGCAGTCATGATCCTGCAAGGCTATCTGGATTCGAAACAATAAGGAGTGTAGCCGTATGGCATTGGAAGAAAAAGAACGTATCATCATCCCGGATGAAAATGGGGAGGAGCATTTATTCGAGGTTTTGTTCAACTTTGACGTCGATGAAACCGGAAACTCCTATATCGCAGTCGTCCCTGCGGAACAAGCTGATGCAGATGACGAAGTAGAGGTGTTTGCTTTCCGTTATGAAGAGAAAGGCGACGACAAGGACCTGACATTGTTCCAGATCGATACAGAGGAAGAATGGGAAATGGTCGAAGAAATGCTGAATACACTAACTGATGAGGAAGACGGCATCTAATCTTGGAATAGGCAGTCCTCTCTTTCCGATAAGGCAGAGAGGATTTTTTCTTGCAGCTTTATCCGCATAATTTGTCGTGCGGGTGGTGAGCCCCCTGACGTTTATTGTATAATAGGGCGGATAAAGGAGGAAAGATAGCTTGACTGCCTCGAATGATGATCTTTTTCAACAGAATCGGGACAGAAGAATGGAGGAAGCAAGCGTCGTGCGGAAAATAGTATTGATGATCATATCCGTAATAATCGTACTTCTATTGATTGGTGCACTCGGGACCTTTATCTACGTTAATGCCAGTATGAAAGCTGTCGATTCAGACAATGATACAACACAGGTTGTCGAAGTTCCCATGGGAGCTACTGCTTCCTCGATCGGTCAATCCTTGGAGGAGCAGGGTCTGATTAAGAATGCCTTCATTTTCAGGCTGTATGTGAAGTTTTCCGGTGAGGCCAACTTCCGCGCGGGGAATTATGAGCTCTCCCCATCCATGTCCATGCAGCAGGTCGTCGATGAACTGAACGACCCAGAGGCGGGGAATACCCCGTCTGCATCTGCTGCTGTTCCTGAAGGATCTGATATCGAGGAAATAAGCGTCATCCTTTCTGAGTCATTGGGCATAGATAAGCAGGCTTTCCTGGATA